>NZ_JADDXT010000002.1:922786-1230381 GCF_015330165.1 Zobellia roscoffensis | reverse complement strand
TCGCTCTTAGTAGCGCCTATGCCAACAGCTTCTACTTCTCAAATTTTGGGTAATAACGAGTGTTTTGAACCTTATACTTCTAACATATACACTAGAAGAGTGCTTTCTGGTGAGTTTATTGTAGTAAACAAGCACCTTTTAGAAGACTTGGTAGATTTGGGTCTTTGGAACGAAAATATGAAGCAAGAGTTAATGCGTGCCAATGGTTCGATACAACACATAGAAACCATTCCACAAGACATTCGTGATTTGTATAAAACGGTTTGGGAGCTTAGTATGAAAGATATTATTGACATGAGCCGTCAAAGAGGATATTTCATTGACCAAAGCCAGTCTTTAAACTTGTTTATGGAAAATGCAAACTACTCCAAGTTAACATCAATGCACTTTTACGCATGGAAAAGCGGCTTAAAAACAGGTATGTATTACCTGCGTACCAAAGCTGCAGTAGATGCTATCAAATTTACTCTAGACAACAGCAAGAAGAATGCAGCGCCGGTAAGTGTTGCTGCAGAAGCCGAAGCAGCAGCAACTACACCACCGGTAGAAGCGGCAGTAGCAATGGAAGTAAATACAACTTCAACTGCACCACAGGCTGAGTCGGACATTCAGCCCATGACCCCTGAAGAAATGAAGGAAATGATTGCCCGCGCCAAAGAAGGTCAAGCAGATGACGATTGTTTGATGTGCGGTTCTTAATCAGAGAAATTTTTATAAAATGGAAAACCCTGACTTTTTGGTCAGGGTTTTTTTTATATTTTAAAATTGAATTGAAAATAGATAAACCGCACTATAACGGCTCAAAAGAATCAACTTGAATTCTGTGGAATGAGTATGAGATGTGATATAGAAATTAGAAAAATAACTCTACTTTTCTAAATAAGGTCTTGCTACTACAGAAAAGATGTATGCAGCAATATATACGATTAGTATGATGATATATTTGTCCATGGTGCCCCCAATAAAAGATTGTATACTATATACGTAGTAAAAGAGCTATAAAGATTACATTAAATTGCTTAAAATCATTGATTTTGAGACAATTTTATGATAAAACAGCTTGATTTATAGGGTTTAACATCTTTTTAAGGTGACAACCGCCATATTTCATTCCGAAAAATATGAATATATTCTCTCTATTAAGAAATTACAATTGTACTAATCGTTTTTCAATTGATTTCGTTTGAAATAATGAAATGCCAACTTTGAAATTAACATGAGTGCAGTGTAAGTAATAAGCAGGTATATGTATGAGGTCATATAAGAACAACGGTTCTTGTTTACTCCATCTTATGACTTTAGTATGTAGAACGTCGAAAAGTGTCAAAAAAATCGTTAAAACGCACCATTTGCATTCCTGTTACGATGAAATACATCTCTTGCCCAACCAAATGCTAGTTTGCGAAAAAAAATAGTCCCTATTTAAATAGGGACTGTCTAATAAAAAATACTTCAGTTTTTATAGAAATGAATCTTCTTGTATATAAGCATCTATAACGGCTTGTTCGCCAGCTTTTCCGTCTTTGGAGTTACCGTGTTCCATACCTAGAACACCATCAAATCCTTTTTCATGAATCCATTTAAAGACATTTTTATAATTGATTTCTCCCGTGGTAGGCTCTTTTCTCCCAGGGTTATCACCAATTTGAATGTATGCAATTTCATCCCATGTCAATTCCATATTATGGATAAGGTGACCTTCGGTTTTCTGCATATGGTAAATATCGAATAGGATTTTACAGGCAGGACTATCAACACCTTTACAAATCATGTAAGTCTGATCTGAATTCTGTAAATACAAGTCAGGTGAATCCGAAAGAGGTTCTAGTACCATTGTTAAGCCATGTGGTTCCAAAATTTCTGCACCTCTCTTTAGTGCTTCAATGACATTACCATCTTGAACGCCAATAGGTAATTTTCTTTCAAAACCACCTGGTACAACAGTCATCCATTTAGCGTTTACGCGTTTTGCTGTTTCAACGGCCCTTTTACATCCATCTAAAAAAATATCAATGTATTCTTGTTTGCCTGCAGCTAGGGTGTTTTGCATATTCCCCCCTTTATCAACCACAAAAACACCCATAGTCATACCTCTTTTGGCAAGAGTCTCTCCCATTTTGGTCTGTAGAGCAACATCACGCTTCATCATGCCATTATCTTCAAAGGCCGTAAAACCCTGGTCAGCCATAAAGTTAATCTGGTCTATAGGGTCATCACCGGCTAATTCTTTGAACATGCCCAAGTGCGGAGCATATTTAAGATTAAATTGATGTGGTTTTAGAGAATTAGAGCTTAAGTTGGAATAAGCATAATTGCCTCCCAAAGAAATGGCTCCACCTGTTAATGCGGTTTTTTGAATAAAATTTCTTCTTTTCATTTTATATATAGGTTGGATTCATAATTGTGAAATAAAAAAGAGCCGTAAGTAAACAGTAATTTACCAACGGCTCTTTTTCTATAGGCTGTTTTACTTATGTTAGAGTGACCAAGCTTTTCCGCCGGTCAATTCTTCTGTATCTGCACAAGCAATATATTCACCAGGAATAGGTAAATAGGCTAAAACCTTTTCACCAACATATTCAGAAGTTTTGTAACCCCAAATAGTCATTCCTCTTAGGTTGTTTGCAAAAGCAAAGCGAGATATACCATCATCTAGTAAGGCTTCTTTGCCTTCGGCTATGGCTTCATTATATTGTTTAACTGCCAAATTGTTTTTCACCTCGTCTTCTTTCGTCACTTTTAAGGCAGCGGCGAGAACAGGTTCTAATTCTTCAGAAGATAAATCCCCTGCTTTTTCTTTACCGGCATCTTTCAATGCTTTTTCAATAAACCTGTCCATAGACATTTTAAGGAAATCTTGTTGCTCCTTTTCCATGACTTGATCAGCGAACCGATCAATGAAAATGTTTACTTGAGTTTCAGATGCAGAAGGTGTATCTGTCTTTGGAAGAATAATATCTACCAATTTGGTCAATACCGCTCCTTGGTCTTTGGAGAAAAAATCAGGAGTCCATTCAAGTACAGTTTCGGTTTTACAACTTTGAACAATACTTAGCAAAGTTGGGGTGGCAACGGTGTAACCCAATGCCATACCCATATTCTTGAGTGCTTTTCTTCTATCCATTATATATTTCCTTTTTTAAGTTGTTTTACAGCATGGTCTGCTGCCCTTGCTGTAAATGCCATATAGGTTAATGATGGGTTTACACAACTTGCAGAGGTCATAAAAGAACCATCTGTTACGTAAACGTTAGGAACATCATGTACCTGGTTATTACCGTTCAATACAGATGTTTTTCTATCTCTACCCATACGTGCAGTACCCATTTCATGTATACCTAGACCTAAGCCTGTTTCGCGATCATGACCTTTAACATCTTTCACGCCTGCTTTTTCAAGCATGTCTATGGCAGATTGCATCATGTCTTTACGCATATTCAGCTCATTTTCTTTGAATCCAGCATCAAAAGTAACAGTTGGTAATCCCCAATCATCTAGTTTTTCATAGTCTAGGGTCATACGGTTGTCTTCGTAAGGAAGTACCTCACCAAAACCACCAATACCAATTGTCCATCCACCTGGTTTTAAAATAGCGTCTTTTAGGTCTTTTCCGTAAGAAAGTTCGGCAACAGAATCTTCCCAATTACCTCTACTAGCCCCACCTTGGTAACCAAAGCCACGTTTGTAGTCTTTTCTTTCCGTATCACCTCCTAGGTTTCTAAATCTTGGGATGTAAACACCATTAGGTCTACGACCTTTATAATATTTGTCGTCAAAACCATCAAACTTACCAGAAGCACCAACACCTAAGTGGTGATCCATAATATTACGGCCCAATTGGTCAGAATCATTACCCATACCATTAGGGAAGCGATCAGATTTTGATTGCATTAATATAGAAGTAGAAGCAATGGATGAAGCACAAAGAAAAATAACCTTGGCTTTAAATTCATAAGCTTCTTTAGTAACTCGGTCAATAACCTTTACACCAGTTGCTCTTTTTGTTTCTGGATCATAAATAACTTCATGTACAATTGAGTCTGCACGTAAAGTCATATTACCTGTTGCTTCTGCGGCAGGCAATGTAGAAGAAAGGCTACTGAAGTATCCTCCAAAAGGACACCCTCTAATACATCTGTTTCTGTATTGACATTTTGTACGGCCATCAAAGTTTTTAGTACCTGTAATATGGGCAACTCTACCAACAGTTACAGCACGACCATCAAACTCTTCACCTACTTTTTCTTTAAAGTGTTCTTCAACACAGTTCAGCTCCATTTGCGGCAGAAAGTTACTATCTGGCAGCTGGGGCAAGTTTAATGCCTCACCACTAACACCTATATAATCTTCTACTTTCGCGTACCATGGCTCAATATCTTTATAACGAACTGGCCAATCTACAGCAATACCATCTTTTTTGTTTGCTCCAAAATCAATGTCGCTCCAGCGGTAACTCTGGCGCCCCCATTGTAATGAACGTCCACCTAAATGATATCCTCTCATCCAGTCAAAACGTTGTATTTCGTTATACGGGTGTTTAAGGTCATTCACGAACCACATTTTGCTTGCTGCATTGGTTGTATAACCTGTTCGGTTTTGTTTTTCCTGTTGTGCGATGTCCTCTTTTGTTGGCTTTCCTCCATTAGGAAAGTCCCAAGGGTCCATGGTCGCAGTTTCATAGTCTTCGATGTGCGTCACCATACGTCCGCGCTCCAGCACCAAGGTTTTTAGTCCGGCTTCGCACAGCTCTTTCGCTGCCCAGCCACCACTGATACCTGTACCCACTACAATCGCGTCGTAAGACTCTTGCTCTTCGTTGTAATAAAATTTGCTCATGTACAAAATTGTTTAGTCCATAAATTTATTAAATATTAAATTAATTTTCTACATTTATTCGCCATACATCTTGTTAAGGCTGCATATTTGTGTGTATTACATCTCCAAATCGTTAAAATTCAATAAACTAATATCATATAATGAAAAGAAGAAACTTTATAAGAAACAGCTCTCAAGCCGGTTTAGCACTTTCAATTTTAGGGCTTGCATCATGCAAGGAGACTAAAAAAGAAGAAAAAATGATCAATGCAAGCGCAGAAACCGAAGAAGCGATTGCGGAACCGTTCTTTAAACTGTCTCTTGCGCAGTGGTCTATTCATAGAATGATAAGAGAAGATGGTGTAGATCCATATTCGTTTGCCGAAAAAGCAAAAAATTGGGGTTTTACCGGATTGGAATATGTAAGTCAGTTATATAATCCTGAATTGGCAGATGCCGACTATTCAGAAGAAGCAATGGCTGCATTTGTTGAAAAATCGAATGCCGAAGCGAAGAAACACGGCATGGAAAACGTACTAATCATGATTGATGGTCAGGGAAACCTTGCCGTTAATGATGAAAAAGAACGGGATGAGACCGTAGAAAAACACAAAAAATGGGTGGATGCTGCAGCAGCAATGGGCTGCCATGCCATTCGCGTAAATCTTAGTGGGAGCAATGATCCACAGGAATGGATTAAAAATTCTATTGACGGATTGACCAAACTTGGTACATATGCAAAAACAAAAAATATTAATGTGTTGGTTGAAAATCATGGCGGCCTGTCCTCTAACGGTGCTTTACATGCGGAAGTAATGAAAGCTGTGACATTGGACAACTGTGGAACACTTCCTGATTTTGGAAATTTCTGTATTACACGTAAAAAGGATAGTCGTGACTGCGAAGTTATGTACGATAAATACAAAGGCGTAAAAGAATTAATGCCTTATGCTAAGGCTGTAAGTGCTAAAACTCATGATTTTGACGCTGAGGGCAATGAGACCGAAATTGACTATGTGAAAATGCTTCAGATGGTAAAGGATAATGGATATACCGGCTTTGTTGGCGTGGAATATGAAGGCAATGTACTAAGTGAAGAAGCGGGTATTATTGCAACCAAAGAATTGTTGCTTAAAGCATCTAAAGAAATTAGCTAAACCCAAATAGATATCTGTTGCCGTGAAAGTTTTTTTTAATCAATTATTCGACTATAATTTCTATTGCAACAAAAAAATCATTGAAGCTGCCGCTGAATTGGATGTCGTACCACAAAAAAGCATTGCCCTATTTTCTGAAATCTTAAACCTGCATCATATTTATAATGAGCGAATTGCTAAACGTGAACCCAAATTTAAATTTGGGCAAGTGCAAGATGTGAGTACTTGGGGAGATATTCATTATGAGAACCAACGGAATACTTTTGATATTACTTCTGAGAGCGAAGATTTTGAGAAGCGAATGGACTATGAAAACAGTGAAGGTCAATTGCGGATACATACTATGCAAGACATGCTTTTTCATATCATAAATGAGTCTACCCACTACAGGGCGCTTATAGATATAGACTTTAAAGCGAATGGACTAGAGCCTCTTAGAACCAATTACATTATCTATAAACAGTAACACTTGCCAATGACTCCAAAGATAAAGACGCAGCTTTCTATAATGATGTTTTTGGAATTCTTTATCTGGGGCGGCTGGTTCGTTACCTTGGGAATTTACCTTCCAAATACGCTAGACTCTACGGGAAGTGAAATAGCATTGGCATATTCAACACAATCATGGGGCGCTATTTTAGCGCCCTTTATTATTGGTCTTATTGCCGATAGGTATTTTAATGCCGAGCGTATTTTAGGAGCACTCCATTTAATTGGTGCGGCACTTATGTATGTAATGTATCAAGCCACGGATTTCTCGGGGTTTTTTCCATTTCTGCTCGGTTATATGATTATGTACATGTCTACTTTGGCTTTGGTGAATTCGGTTTCGTTCAATCAAATGAAAGACCCTGCCAAAGAATTTGCACTTGTGCGTGTATTTGGTACAATTGGTTGGATTACTGCCGGTCTCCTTATAAGCTTTTTTAATTGGGATTCTCAGGAAGGAATTACCGAAGGTTTTTTACGCAATACATTTTTAATGGCCTCTATCTCATCTGCCGTATTGGGTGTGTTTAGTTTTACCTTGCCTAAAACCCCACCAACGGCAGACAGGTCTCAAAAAATAAGGTTGGCAGATATTCTAGGACTAGATGCATTGGCGCTTTTGAAAAACCGTAATTTTTTGATATTCTTTTTGGCGTCTGTGCTTATCTGTATTCCCTTAGCTTTTTATTATCAGCATGCCGGACAGTTTTTAGGTGAAATTGGGGTTGCCAATCCGGCGGGTAAAATGACCATAGGGCAGATTTCGGAAATTCTGTTTCTTTTGCTTTTACCTTTCTTTTTTAAACGCTTTGGTTTTAAAATGACTATTGTTGCGGCAATGTTAGCATGGGGCTTACGGTATTTGATGTTCGCTTATGGAGACACTGGAGAGCTGGTCTTTATGTTATTGACGGGTATTGCGTTGCACGGTATCTGTTATGATTTTTTCTTTGTTTCCGGACAGATTTATACGGATAGCAAAGCGGGAGCCAAATATAAAAGTGCAGCGCAAGGGCTTATAACTTTGGCAACTTACGGCGTAGGAATGCTAATCGGTTTTTGGGTAGCGGGAGCCATTACGGATAGCTACATTTTAGAAGACGCACGGCACGATTGGAATACAATATGGTTGTATCCGTCCGCTTTTGCGTTTCTGGTGCTGCTACTGTTCATCATTTTGTTCAAAAATGAAAAAATAGCCTATAAATCATAGTTATTTTATTAAATTCAAACTCTTAAAAAATAAGGAACACAAAAAGCCTGTAAGAAGGTTTTTTATTAATTAAAAGGATTACAAAATGCCAAAGAAAATCAGACTCGGAATTTTAGGTGGAGGTGGTGACTCCCTAATAGGTGTGTTGCATCGTGTAGCATCTCATATAAATGATAACTATCAAATTGTTGGGGCTGTATTCAACCCAGATTTTGAGCAAAATATGGCTTTTGCCAAAGAAATAGACGTACCTACAAATCGTATTTATAAGGATTTTGATACGCTTATAGAAGAGGAAATGAAATTGCCGGAGGATGAGCGTATTCAGGTATGTTCTATTCTTACGCCAAATTTCCTTCACTTTCCAATGGCGTTGAAATTATTGGAAAACGGTTTTAGCGTTATCTGCGAAAAACCAATGACAACTACTTTAGAGGAAGCTAAAAAATTGCAAGCGGCCCATGAGAAGGCAGGTACTGTTTTTGCTTTAACACATACGTATACGGGGTATCCAATGGTACGCCAAATGCGTGAAATGATAAAGAACGGAGAACTTGGTAAAATTCACAAAGTAGATGCAGTGTACTATCAAGGGTGGATAAATGAAATTATTCATGATCAAGAAAAACGTTCTTCGGTTTGGCGTTTGGACCCTAAAAAAGCGGGAATCAGCTCTTGTATAGGTGATATTGGGGTGCATGCCTTCAATATGGTAGAATACACCACAGGACTAAAAATCAAATCTATTTTGAGCGATTTCAACTATTTGTATGAAGACAACCAGATGGATGTTGATGGAACTGTACTTATTAGAATGAACGACCATGTGAAAGGAATCATCAGAAGTAGTCAGGTGGCTACAGGTGAAGAAAACGGACTTGGAATTGCTATTTATGGCGAAAAAGGAGCTTTCAAATGGGAGCAGGAGAATCCTAACTATCTGTATGTAATGAGTGATACAAAACCAACTCAGATATACAAACCAGGTCATGCTTATAACAGTGAACTTTCTTTAGGAGGGACAAAACTGCCTCCAGGACACCCTGAAGGTATTTTTGACTCTATGGCTAATATCTACCTTGGTGTAGCAAAAGCTATTAGAGGGGAGCAATATGACAGCGGTGAATATCCAACAATGACCGATGGTGTTCGTGGTATGAATTTCATTGAGGCCACAGTAGAGTCAAATAAAAATGGAAACATCTGGGTGGAATTGGAAGACTAAGTTTTCTGAAATATCATAATAAACAAAAATCCCAGAAGGCTTAATGCTTTCGGGGATTTTTGTTCTTTATCCGTTGAACTGATGTAAACTTCTATTTCACCGGTTGTATCATAAAACTAAAAGATAAATCTCCTGGTTTTATTTGATATTCTTCGTGAGGCATTAATCCCCAGCTATCATCACCGCCTACGCCCATTTGGCTATAATCAATGTTAATGTTGATGAGGTCTCTTTGAGGAATATCATAAGTATGGCGTTGCTGCTTTTGCATACCTTCATCAAAGTCGGAATTATATTGATTGTGGGCACTGAACCCGAAAAGTCTTGGTGAGGAAATTTCGATACCCTTGCCATTCCCGTTTAAAAAGGATACCGTACGGATATCGGTTCGGTAGCCATTTTCTTGCGGACGTATGTATTCAAAATACAGATCCTTTACTGTTGCATCATATTTGCCCACCAAAGCCGAAGTTTTTCGGTCTTGGTAATTCTCATGTGGACCTCTACCGTACCAGCTCACTTTATCGTATGCCGAGTCTATGATAAAGTTATTTCCAAAACGAGGAACAATGGGCAGGCTATTCTTAATGTTAGAAAGGTCTGTGCTTACTAAAATATCTCCCTTATTATTAATAGTATAAGTTACTGTTGCTTCTCCTTGTACAGAAGGTAAGCTATACATGGCCGTAAGCTGTAAATCGTTTTTAATTTTAAACGGATTCTTACTAAGTTTTACAGCGTCAACAACCTTTTTACCGTCATTGGAGTTCAGTTGAAAACTCGTCAGGTTTTGAGTTTCGGTAGCCTCTTTCCAGACGTTTAGACGTTTAGGCATATTGTACCCATAATCATTATCGGTTGGAGCGCGCCAGAAGTTTACACTCGGTCCGTTTTTCACTAGGTTGCCCTGACCATAGTCTAATGTGGTCAAGCTACCATCGGTGCTATTAAAACCGACTTCAAATCCTTCTCCTTTAATTTTTACGGTGCCATCGACGTTTGTAACTGAAAGTCCGTTGGTTTCCATTTCAAAAACCCTGGGGGTAAAATCGGTCAGTTTAAATTGCTCATAAGCTAATAAGTAATCTTGAGGTATAAGTTCATCTCCATTTTTGGTAAATGCATACACATTCAAGAAATATTCGGCCTCTGAGTCCGTCAAATCAGGTAAAGCAATTTGAATAACCTGAGATTCATAAGGTGCTATCATTACATCATCAATTTTTCCTGTTTTAACTTCAACACCGTTTTTGAATAGTTTCCAAGCGAAGTTATATTCGGATAAATTGGTAAAATCATACTGGTTGGTAATTGTAATTTTACCTGATTTAGGGTCGTTGGATGTAAACTTTACATATTCATAGACCTTTTTCACCTCGTGTAAAGCAGGATGCGCAGAGCGGTCAGGGTTTACCAATCCGTTTAGACAAAAGTTATTATCATTTTGAAGATGCGATGCGCCAAAATCACCACCAAAGGCATAAAATTCTTCCCCGTCTTCATTTTTGGTTTTCAGGCCTTGATCTACCCAATCCCAAATAAAACCACCTTGTAACACATCATACTTTTCAATTACGTCCCAATAATCCTGAAGATTGCCTACGCTGTTTCCCATGGCATGTGCATACTCACATTGGATAAGTGGTCTTTTTGGGTTGTTTTCAGCATATTCAATAGTCTGTTCAATAGTAGCGTACATTGGCGCTTGAATGTCCGTATTCGCATATTGGGTAGCGCCTTCATATTGAACGGGGCGCGTATCGTCTTGTTTTTTGAGCCATTCGTAAGTAGCAAAGAAATTTTCGCCGTTACCTGCCTCATTTCCTAAAGACCAAGTAACGATAGAAGTGAAATTTTTATCGCGTTCGTACATGCGCATCGTACGGTCTAAATGCATGGCTTTCCATTCTGGTCTATAGGCTGGGTGTATTTTCTTAGCTTCCTCATCGTTATCAAGACCTTGGTTGGTAGTTCCCATACCATGGATTTCAATATTGACTTCATCAACTATGTAAAAACCATATTTGTCTGCCATGCGATAGAAAAACTCATTTTTAGGATAATGACTGCAACGTATGGCGTTTAGGTTATTGCGTTTCATTACCTCCATGTCTTTCAATGTGACTTCTCTGCTGATAACATGGCCCGTAGTTTCATCATGATCGTGTAGGTTGGCACCTTTAATAAGAACAGGTTGCCCATTGACCAAGAACTGATTGTTTTTGATTTCAATTTTTCTAAAACCTATTTTAGAACTTACAGCTTCGGTAACGACTCCTTTTTTGTTTTTAAGAACGAAAAGTAAAGTGTAAAGGTTAGGTTTTTCGGCATTCCAAGTTTTAATACTTTTTAGGGATTTTTCAAATTTTACCACGGCTGATTTTCCATTGAAAACCACATCTTTCTCTTCGGAATAAAGTTCTTTGTCGCCATCCAAAAGTTGCACGGTAACTTTATAACCTTTGGCTTTTTTTGCGGTATTTTCAAGTTCTAGATTCACGTTTAATAGACCGTCAGTATAATTATTCTCCAAGTCGGCGATAGCACGGTAGTCTTTAATGGTCGTTGCTTTGGTGGCATAGAGATAAACATCTCGGTCAATACCGCTTAGACGCCAGAAATCTTGATCTTCCATGTAACTGGCATCGGACCAGCGTAAAACTTGAACGGCTAATGTGTTCTTTCCGGGTTGTAAATATTTGGTAATATTGAATTCTGCTGGCGTTTTACTTCCTTCGCTATAACCAACTTTTTTACCATTGACCCAAACATACATGGCTCCACTAACGCCACCAAAATGTAGGTAAATGTTTTTATCTTCCCAATTCTCTGAAAGTTCAAAATCACGTTTGTAGCTTCCTACAGGATTTTTGTCATGAGGAATAAAAGGTGGGTTCTTTGGGAATGGATATACAATATTAGTGTAGATAGGGGTGCCGTGCCCTTCAAGCTCCCAATTGGAAGGTACGGGAATAGTGTTCCATGCGGAGGTGTCATAACCTGCACCCTGAAAATTTAAAGGTCTGGACATGACGTTGTCGGCATAGTTAAAAAACCAATCGCCATTTAGAGACTGATAAAAAGGAGAATTTTCCCAACTATCATTTTTTAATGCATTTTCGGTTGTTTCATATCGATAAAAAGAAGCTGTAGGCACTTCACGATTAATTTGAAATATTTCAGGGTTTTCCCATTCCGGATTCTCCCATTTTGGAGATTGACCTTGTGCGGAAATACATAAAAAGAAAGCAAATAAGGAAAGAGTTAAACCTATGAATGGCTTTGTTGGCGTTGAGATGCGCATAGTTGAGTTTGTTTACATTGATGTTGTACAAGGTAGAAAAACTTTAGAATAAAGTAGCTTTAAGTATCACAATATAGCATAGGAGCTCATTATGGGCCACACTTATTTTAGAGCGGAATCTATTGTAGGACTGCTCTAGCTTCTGTTAAATTTATTTCGGTTGATTTTAAAGTAAGAGCTTATCGATCAAACACTTTTTCGAATTCTTGGCAGACAATAATCATACTTTCATTAGGCTTGCGGCTAAAAGCGGTCAATTCCTTAGTATAATAATCCCAATGTACTTTTTTCCAATAGGCTAAGCTTTTGTCCCCTTCACCTTCCATTCGGGCGTATTCTTCAGTAATACTAAAGTAAGGTTTAAGTTTTACGGAAGTGGTTCTTACAATACACTGTGCTTCACCTTCCCAATTGGTAACAATCATGAAGTCACCTATTTTAGGCAATGATTGTTTAAGGTGCTGTAAACCTAGCAAACTAGGTGAGGTTGCTCGTTTGATACCTTTTTTTACCAAGGCGGCACATTCATTGGCATCTAATTCGTTATTACAAAAATGAACTACTTTGGGCGTATCTGCAAAAGCATGTTCTAAGTGCTTGTCTAGATAATCTCCCCATAAATTTCGGGCTGAAGCGTTTTCCATATAGTTATTGCGGTTAGCTAATTCTTCACGCTATACGTGAGAAATATAGTTCAACAAGATACAAACGACCTAACAATTTCAGTGATATTTTAGAATATCAGGTTGATTTATCGGTCGTTATACATCATTATGAAAATTTTCCTGCTTTAAATTGTTCTGCAGCGTGGTTTGCTGCTCTAGCAGTAAATGCCATATAGGTCAGCGACGGATTCACGCAGCTTGATGATGACATAAAAGCACCATCCGTTACATATACATTAGGCACCGTATGGATTTGATTGTTTTTATTAACGATGGAGGTTTTGGAACTATGCCCCATACGTGCCCCGCCCATTTCATGAATACCTAAACCTGGTCCGCTAGATTCTTCGTAAGGTTCTACATTCTTAAAGCCAGCTGCTTTGAACATGTCTACAATTTCTTTTTTAATGTCCTTGCGCATTTCGTATTCGTTCTCTTTGAACTCCACATCAAAATCTAATTGAGGAAGGCCCCATTTATCCTTTTCGGTTTCGCTAAGGGTTACTCGGTTATCATCATAGGGTAAAAATTCACCAAAACCGGTAACTCCAATTTGCCAATGACCTGGCTTAAGGATAGACTCTTTAAGCTCTTTTCCGTACCCCATTTCTGCAATGGAAGCTGACCAATCTTCACGGCTGGCACTGCCTTGGTAACCAAACCCACGTAGGTAATTTTTCCGTTTGGTCTTTTCGTCTAGGTTAACAAATCTAGGAATGTAAAAACCATTAGGTCTTCTGCCTTGATAATATTTGTCTAAATGTCCGTCTACTTTTCCAAAAGCACCTAGTTTGTAGTGATGGTCCATAATGCCACGTCCCAGTGCATCAGAATCATTGCCCATTCCATTTGGAAAGCGCTCGCTTTTTGATTGCATAAGGATACCTACGGATGCCATTGCGGATGCGCAAAGGAAAATTACTTTTGCTTTGAACTCTATTTTTTCATTGGTTTCGGCATCAATTACCTTTACGCCCGTAGCCTGTTTTGTGGCATCATCGTACATTACTTCATAAACGATGGAGTTAGGTCGCAACGTCATATTCCCGGTGCGTTCTGCGGCAGGCAATGTAGAGGAGTTACTACTAAAATATCCGCCAAAAGGGCAACCACGCCAACAACGATTTCTATTTTGACAAGTTCCCCTGCCTTCAAAATCGGCTTCTGGGTCGGTAATATGCGCGGCGCGGCCTATGGTGATCAAACGGCCATCTTCAAATTTCTCTGCAACGGAAGCTTTAAAATCTTCCTCAACACAATTTAAGTCCATTTTAGGTTGAAAGATACCATCAGGCAAATGTGGAAGCCCTAAATTCTCTCCACTAACCCCAATATATTTTTCAACTTTATCATACCAAGGGGCAATATCCTTATAACGTACAGGCCAGTCTACACCAATACCTTCTTTTTTATTCGCTTCAAAATCAAGATTGCTCCAGCGGTAACTTTGTTTGCCCCAAGTTAATGACCTGCCACCTACTTGGTAGCCTCTAATCCAATCAAAACGTTTGGTCTCTACGTAAGGATGGTCAAGATCGTTTACAAAAAAATGTTTTACATCTTCCTTTGGTGCCCAGCCCACGCGTGCCTGAACATGGTATTTTTCTTTATCTTCTTTGGAAAGCTCTCCCTTTAACGGGTAGTCCCAAGGGTCATCATTCATGGTAGGGTAATCTACCACATGCTTTACCATGGGGCCACGTTCGAGTACCAAGGTTTTTAATCCGTTCTCACATAATTCTTTAGCGGCCCAACCGCCACTAATTCCAGTCCCGACAACAATAGCGTCGAATTTTTCTTCTTTATTCACGGTCGTATTTCTTGTTTTAAACGTGTTGTATTCCCTATATTTATAACTTCTCTAGAAGATCAGTTTTGAGACGATTATAAAATTAAATATAGGGCTTTTCTTTATAATGATTTTAAAAAAGAAATAGCCGTTACTCAATTCAAACAACAACAACATGAAGACAATTAAAGGGCCTGGCGTTTTTTTAGCGCAATTTGTAGACAGTAAAGCACCGTTCAATACGTTGGACGGTATGTGTAAATGGGCCGCAGATTTAGGTTACAAGGGTATTCAAATCCCTACTTGGGAGAGTTTTTTAATAGATTTGGATAAGGCTGCGGAGAGTCAGACTTACTGTGATGAACTTAAAGGAAAAGTGAATTCTTATGGCCTTGAGATTACGGAACTTTCTACACACCTACAAGGGCAATTAGTGGCTGTTCACCCAGCTTACGATTTAATGTTCGATAATTTTGCTCCAGATGCCGTCAAGAACAATCCGAAAGCACGTACGGAATGGGCAGTAGATGTAGTTAAAAAAGCGGCAACGGCAAGTAGAAGATTGGGTCTTAATGCCCATGCTACTTTTTCTGGAGCTTTACTTTGGCATACATGGCACCCATGGCCTCAAAGGCCTCCTGGGTTAGTTGAGATGGGTTTTGAGGAGTTGGCTAAAAGATGGATGCCAATTTTAAATCATTTTGATGAGCAAGGTGTTGATGTTTGTTATGAAATTCACCCTGGTGAAGATTTACACGATGGTGATACTTTTGAACGTTTTCTTGCCGCAACGGGTAACCATAAGCGTGTAAATATACTTTATGATCCAAGTCACTTTGTGTTGCAACAGCTAGATTATATAGAGTATATAGACCATTATCATGAGTTTATAAAATCGTTCCATGTAAAGGATTCAGAATTCAACCCAACAGGGAAGAAAGGTGCCTTTGGAGGTTATAATGATTGGGGTGATCGTGCCGGTAGATACCGTTCTTTAGGTGATGGTCAAATCGATTTTAAAACTATTTTCTCTAAACTTACCCAATACGGTTGTGACGTTTGGGCAGTTATGGAATGGGAATGCTGTATTAAGAGCCCTGAGCAAGGAGCTAGAGAAGGCGCTATTTTTATTCAAGATCATATTATTGAGGCTACAGAAAAGACGTTTGACGATTTTGCTGGTTCAGCAATTGATAAAGAAATGCTTAAAAAGATATTGGGTACCTCTTAGAAGGGTATAGCAATAAAAACAAATTATAGGAAACGGTTCTTTTGTCACTAAAACAGGAGAATCGTTTTTTAAATAATAGAACAAACTGACTTATATAAAACATAACAACACATGAAAAATTTGATGGTAATCGCTTTTATGGCGATAATAGCTTTTGGGTGTAAAGACAAAGCTGAGAAAACGCAGAAAGAAATGGAAAAGGAACGTATTGCGGAAGCCGAGGAAGCAGCTCCACCACAAGAGTGGACGGTTCTTTTTGACGGTTCTTCTTTTGATGGCTGGAAAGAATATAACAAAGAAGGTGTTTCCGATAATTGGAAGCTTGAAGATGGCGCCATGGTTTTTTACCCACCAAAAGAGAGAGCTAAAGGAGAGGCTTTTAATCTAGTGACTGAAAAGGAATACACAGATTTTATTCTGACTTTGGATTGGAAGATTTCCGAAGGCGGTAATAGTGGTGTATTCTGGGGAGTTAATGAAAAACCGGAGTTATCTGAAGCTTACCAAACGGGCCCCGAAGTGCAAGTTTTGGATAATGAAAAACATCCGGATGCTAAAAATGGAACTACTCATCAAGCAGGATCTTTATATGATATGGTGGCGCCGTCCGAAGAAGTAACAAATCCGGTGGGCGAATGGAATTCCATGGTAATTACAATCAATCATAAAGAACAAAAAGGCAGTATTTCTTTAAACGGAACCGATATTGTAGATTTTCCCGTAGGAAATGAGATGTGGGATGTTATGGTGTCTAAATCAAAATTTGCAGACTGGGACCATTTTGGAAAGTTCACCACGGGAAAAATAGGATTACAAGATCATGGCAATATGGTTTCTTTTAAGAATATAAAAATTAAGGAGCTTTAGTTTGTGAAGAAATCCTAAATAGGTTGTTTTTGAACCTAGCTTTTTGGACACAGGCAACTTAGGTGGTTTTGACACTTAAGTTGCCTGTGTTTGGTTTGTAGGATATCAATCTTAAGATTTGTGCCGTCAGTTATGCAAAATCAGGGGCTGTACTTTCTGTAATTACGTTATATTTGCCAAAATTCATTGCGATTTATGATTCAGTCCATGACCGGTTTTGGTAAGCACGTAATACAGCTTCCGACAAAAAAGATTACCGTAGAGCTCAAATCCCTTAATAGTAAAAGTCTAGATTTAAACGCACGTATGCCTTCTGCATATCGCGAAAAAGAACTTGAACTTCGTAAAACCATTGCAGGTTCTTTGATGCGTGGTAAGGTTGACTTTGGTCTTTATTTAGAATTGACCAGTGGAGAAACGTCAACAGAGGTTAACGAGGCTGCTGTTAAGAACTACATGAAGCAGTTAAAGGCTATTGCCGACGGTGATGATTTAAAGTTGCTTGACATGGCACTTAGAATGCCTGATTCTTTAAAAACCGAACGTGAAGATATAGATGAAGCTGAATATGAATCTATAAAACTTGCGGTTCATGAGGCATTAAAGGAAATAAATACATTCCGCTCAGAGGAAGGTCAAGTTCTTGAAAATGATTTTCTTGATCGTATAAAGAATTTACAAGACCTTTTGGAAAAGGTAAAAGAAATGGATCCGGACCGACAATCAGATGTGCGCGAAAGACTCAATAAAGCTGTTAGTGATTTAAAGACAGATCTTGATGCCAATCGTTTTGAACAGGAGCTTATTTACTATTTGGAAAAATACGATATCACAGAAGAAAAGGTACGTCTGGCAAATCACCTTGATTACTTTTCTAGTACTTTAAAATCTGATGATTCCAATGGTAAAAAATTAGGTTTTATAGCTCAGGAAATTGGACGCGAAATTAACACCATTGGCTCTAAGGCCAACTATGCACCAATGCAGCAATTAGTAGTGCAGATGAAAGATGAACTGGAAAAAATAAAAGAGCAGATGCTCAATGTACTTTAAAGTGTCCAATCAAATTAAAAACTCATGAAAGGCGGTAAACTCATTATATTTTCGGCACCTTCTGGAAGTGGTAAGACAACCATAGTACGTCACCTGTTAAAGCAACCCGAGCTAAATCTTGCGTTTTCGGTTTCGGCAACGTCAAGACCACGAAGGGCTAAGGAAAAACAAGGGGAACATTATTATTTCATTTCTATTTCCGAGTTCAAAAACCACATCAAACATGATGATTTTTTGGAGTGGGAAGAGGTATACCGTGATAATTTTTATGGGACTTTAAAAACCGAGATAGAACGACTTTGGGCCGAAGGTAAAAACGTGATTTTTGATATTGATGTGGCAGGTGGTTTGCGAATTAAACGCAAATTTCCTGATAAGACTTTGGCCGTATTTGTAAAACCACCAAGTGTTGATGAGTTGAAAATTCGCCTTAAGAAACGTAGCACGGAAAGTGAGGATAAAATCAACATGCGTATTGCTAAAGCATCAGTAGAGTTAGCAACAGCGCCACAGTTTGACAAGATAATAAAGAACTACGATTTAGATACTGCTCTAGAAGAAGCCCATCAATTAGTTGCAGATTTTGTTGGTGCAAAAATTCAGAAATAGCTTTCTAGGACATTCAAATTTGTTTAGGATACATGAAAAAGGTAGGTCTCTATTTTGGTACGTTTAACCCTATACACATAGGGCATATGATAATTGCGAACCACATGGTAGAATTCTCTAGCCTAGATGAGGTTTGGTTTGTGGTAACTCCCCAAAGTCCATTTAAGACTAAAAAAACACTACTGGCCGATAATCATAGATACCAAATGGTATATGAGGCTACGAAGGAATATTCTAAGTTGAAACCGAGTAAAATAGAGTTTGGTCTCCCGCAGCCTAATTACACTGTGAATACATTGGTGCACTTAAGGGAAAAGTATGGTGAAGACCATGATTTTGCTTTAATTATGGGAGAGGATAATCTAAAGGGGCTTCATAAATGGAAGAATTATGAGGTTATTTTAGAGGAGTATAGTGTTTATGTGTATCCAAGAATTTCAGAAGGTGAAGTAGAACACCAGTTTAAAGGACACGCTAAGATTCAGAAGGTTGATGCACCTATAATGGAAATTTCTTCGACCTTTATTCGTAAAAATCACAAAGTAGGTAAAAACATCCGTCCGCTCTTACCTGAAGCTGTTTGGAAGTACATGGATGAGATGAATTTTTATAGATAGATTACCTATTCAAAATTTTTCTACCATTCTCCGAATATATCTTTTTCAAAGTCTCATCACTTAAATCCAGTCCGTTAAGTGGCCAATGATACGAAAATAGTTCCCAAGCATAAAAGTGTTCGTCAGCACTTTCTAAAATACGAAAGGTAGTTTCATACATGCTGGCATCCATCCCCATATCGGTACCATATACCAATCGGTCTTTATGTTTTTCAAAGAAAGCTTTTGTGCGTCGCGGTACAGGAGCAACCTCGGAATAACGTGCTGAAATATCCGCGTAGAGGTTGGGATGTTGATTTAATAATTCAGCTAAAATATCTAGGTCATGACTGGTATTGGCTAAATGACAGGCAATGAATGTTGTTCCTTTATTGTTTTTAACCGCATTAGAAAGCGTTGAAAGTAGCTTTTCATGGGAAAGAACACCTTCTTTTGAGGTGTCTACTTTCCAGGTGTAGGCATTCATAAGTCCGTCGTTCTTCTCGTTCATAGGTAGGTACATCCAATACGGGTCTGCTACATGTACGCTAATGGGCATACCTAGTTCTCCGCACCTTTTTAATATAGGTTGTAAACGAGGGTCGTCCATATGAAGACCTGGTGCTTCTGATGGTTTTGAATAGAAAAGCCCAAGGCCTTTGTCACCTAACTCACCAACACCTCTTGCGCCTTTTGCGAAACACCTTTCTAACTCTTTTATGGCTCTTTTTGTCCACCCTTTTTCATTATATCCTGTATAGTCAAAACCACACCATACTTCAATTTGGTCTCCATATTTTGAGTACATATCATATATACTATCAAACCTCTTACCTGTTGAATATGTTAGGATAATGGATTTTTCAATATTGTGCTTTTTCATAGTTGCAACCCACTCATCCAATTCTTTCTCAGACTTGGCATAAGGATGGGAGTGAAAATCTATTACAGGGTATTTAGCCCTTTGTACCGTTGTTTTAGGGGTGTTGTAAATGCTTTCTGGCCTGTAATCTTTTAGTAGAAGATTTTCTTGGGCTTGTACGTAATTGGTAAGAGATAGGGTTACAAGAAGGAAGAACAGTTTTTTCATAATAGAAAGGTTTAATGTCCATAAATAGAATGTCATGTCATTTATAAAAGGCACTATAAGCCAAAATTTGGCATAAGAATATATGAGCCATTTAGTAAAAATGGGGGAATTTTATTATTTGAAGTAGGGATGGTTTTAAAGGTAGATTTGGAGGTAAGCGCTGCAGGAATCAATAAAATAAGGAACGAAAAAGGTTATTTATCTAACTCTTCTAAATTTTGAACTACCCAATCATACGCTTCATCCAACTCATGAAACACCGCAATTGGTTTTTTTATAAACATTCTTTCTAAGGTAGCAATCATACGACGATACTTGTTCTGGGAGACAATAGCCATCCCCATAAGATTAGGGAACATGTCTACTATATCTTTATACCCCATAGGATCCATTGAGTACGAATTTTTTCTGTGCGATATGTAAATAAACGGAGTGCTTTTCCCGTAATAACGCTTTAAAACCCTAATTGGACCCAGAGACTGTATTTTGCTAACATCGGCACCTTCGGCAAATTCACCAACCAAGAAGTTGGGATAAAACCAAAATTTGGCGAATCCGAAATCGTGTTCGGCCAATAATTCGTGCTTAATTGAAGTAGACGCTTTCATAGTGTATCTCAGATGTTAAGATACAATTTCTGTTAAGGAAAATGAACAAATTGTTAGAAAAGAAACAAAAAGTAACATTGTCATAGAATTTTTGAAAGCAGATTTTTAATTTATTTGTCTGGATCAAAAAGAGTTACATCATATTTAAATTTTTGCGGTTGAGAGTTAATAAGGACGTTTTCAATAGTTATTGCGTATGCGGTGTCTTCCGTAGCGGTGTTACTGCTTATTTCAGGAATCCAGACAATAGTGTTATCTCCGTAAATACCTGTAAGTTCCTCTATCTTTAGTGAAATTGAGTTTCCGTTTTCACCTTTCATTGAAATTTTGGTTTCAGAAAAGTCTGCATTAGCAATAGAGAAAGACCATCTAGAGTAGGCTAATCTATTTGGCAAGTAACCTTCAGGAGGCCAAGCTACAAATTCTGGTGCATCCATTGGTGCAGTACCTGGATTTCCCAATACCCAAAGCGCATTATACCTACTAGTATTTCCTATTCCTATTTCCTGTAATCTAGGCCATAGCAACCACCTTCTGTGGCCCACAGGGTAGTTTTCATTACCATGATCACGAATGTATGAATCTATTGATGCTGAGTTTTTTGTTGATGTTAATAGTGCATTTGCTGCTGCTTCTTTTCCTTCGCTAGTATAGCAACTCCATGTATCAGGCGGGAAATGGTTCAATGTATTGTTAGCATGCATCATGAGAGCCGCTTGTTGCGATTTTGTGCTTTTTGTTGTGTTCTCATCTATACTGTTATTTAAACCTGCGGCTTTTCGAAAATACTGTAGTCGCATTAGGATTTTGTCTTTTATTAGTTGAGGAACAGTACCAGGCTCACAGGCTTGTTCATCACCGGACCAAGCAACCTCGGTACTTGTATTGCTAGAAGCTACATAATAATCTTCGTATAGTTTTTTGGCATTAGCTCGTGCACTGAGGTCTATACTGGCAATCAATTCTTCTTCTTCCTGTGTAAAAGACGTACTTTCTTTACTGCAAGATAGGAACAGCGAAACGAAGCACACTGCGGGTGCTATATAATTTGTAAAACGCATTAGATCAAGATTTGGGTATCTTTTTACTAACGACTAAATCTATAGAAAGGTATTTTTTTTCGATGAAGTGATAATCACATAAAAGTGAATCCTATAGTATGGGTAGGAGAAAGTATTTGAGTTATACCTTGGTATTGGCGTGTTGATCGTAAGTTTCAAGAAGATTCATTGTTGCCACTAAAAGGTCTTTGGTTTCCAGTAATAAACTAAAGTACAAAGCGGTATTCTTTGGACTGGATTCATCCGTTCGTGTACGTTCCACTTGTTTGTGGATTTTCATGTCCACTTTTGCGAATAGCTCTTGCTTATGGATAATAAGCTCTGTTAACTTTAAGAAATCTTTGGTTTCAAAAATGGTCTCTATCTCAGTAAATAATTCATCTAGATAACCATCTGTCTCTTTTAAATCTTTGATTTGATTAAACCTTAATTTCTTATGGTTGTTATGTACGTGCTTGTGTCCCGCTTTGGCAATATATTCCAAAGATTGGGTCATATCTTGCAAGTAGCTAAGGATAGAAATATAGAAATTACTGGTGCTAACACTAGATTCGTCAAGGTTTTTAATAAAGTAGAAGATATTATCACGTAGATCCTCTACTTCTTTATCAAATTTATTAATACCCTTTTTACTTCTTTTAAGTGTGTCTATATCGTGTTTAGCTAAGCCATCTATACTTTGTGAATATATCTTATTAGCTCTTTTAATGGCAAGAGAAATGTTGGCAGCACTTTCATCAATAACCCCAATAATAGAATTGCTTTCTGCTCTTTCTAGCTTCTGTTCTAGCTTGGTCTCTTTCATTTTTTTGGTATGCGAAAGATAATTTTTTCCAATTAAGAAAAAAGCTATTATCAATAACACGCCAATGGCCCAAATACCTCCTAAGTGAATAATATAAGCAATAATGGCTGCCGCTGTAAAGGCACTTATAGCTGTAAAAAACCATCCACCAATAACATTAAGAACACCGGCTACACGGTAAACAGCACTCTCCGCTCCCCAAGCTCTATCTGCCAAAGAACTACCCATAGCAACCATGAAGGTTACATAAGTTGTTGATAATGGAAGTTTCATAGAAGTGGCTATAGAAATAAGAACACTGGCAACCATAAGGTTAACGGATGCGCGAACTAGATCAAAAGCAGGTAAATCTTGAACCCTACTTTTTGGTACATATACGTAAGGTTTTTCAAAACGAGTATCCATTTTTTTCAAAATGGAATCAGGAATAAGGCCTGCTATATTTTCTGAAGCGTTAATGGTAAACTTTACGATTTGCCTAGAAAGGAAATTAGGTTGGAAACGCTCATCGCCTTCGTCTTGTCTAGATAAGTCTACACTGGTTTTAACCACATTTTTGGCTTTTGATGAAAACCAAAGGGTTACGACCATAATCATACCAGAGAGTAATAATAAGTACTGAGGAGTTTGCACTGCAGAGGCAAGACCTTCCATGGTATATTTGTCTGCGGCAATACCTGAATTACTCCAAGTAGTATAGGATTCCATAGCGGCTAATGGCACACCAATAAAGTTTACAAGGTCATTACCGGCAAATGCCATAGCAAGGGCAAATGTACCCATTACAATTACTATGGTGTATATGTTGATTTTTGTTAGTGCGGAAATCATCCAAGAAACTAGGGTCCACACCACAAAATTGCTTAATATGAATAAGAATTGCTTGTTAGCAATCATTTCAAGAATCTCAGGGCTAAAAATAGAAGCGCTTTTAAGACCTTTTACAAGAATAAAGTAAATGATTGAAGTTAGGGCAAACCCCCCAAATAGTGCTCCTGCCCATTTTGGTTTTTCCTCAAACTTAAAAGAGATCAGTAAACGAGAAATAAATTGAACTAATGCACCAATACTAAAGGCAATAACCACAGAGAGGAGAATGCCAAGAATAATTTCAGTAGCCTTATCCGTGTTTATGTAGGTCCACAAATCAGAAACACCACCATCATGCCCCATGATTTTAACAAGGGAAATGGCAACAGCAGCACCCAAAAGCTCAAAAACAATAGATACAGTAGTGGAAGTGGGCATCCCTAATGTATTGAAAAAGTCCAATAATAGGATATCCGTAATCATAACCGCCATAAAAATAATCATGATTTCTGCAAAGACGAAGTGTTCTGGGTTAAAAATACCCTTTCTGGCTACCTCCATCATTCCGCTAGATGATATGGCACCAAATGCAATACCTACACTTGCAACGATCATTACTGTTCTAAATGAAACAGCTTTTGATCCAATTGCAGAGTTGAGAAAATTAACCGCATCATTACTTACCCCAACTACTAAGTCAGTAATGGCAAGTACAGCCAGCGCAATAATCATGAAAAGGTAAAGGTTCTCGCCCATCAAAAATAAAATGTGCACAAAAATGATACTATAATTTATGAATCACGTTAAAATAAGGTTATGAAGTAACTGTGTCCACAAGCTTGTTTCGTTTGATTAATCTTAAAGAACATGTTTAGGGATGTAATCCGTCAAATAATGCTTAGGGCCGTATTATTAGGTGTATTGGCGGAGTAATTTAAGGTATTCATTGCATATAAAGGAATATGGAATTGTCTTTTTTATGGATTAGGAGGGTCTTTTAAACAATATTTTATGATTTTCATCGTTTTCAATGTAAATTTAATGTTAAGGAATAGTTCATTTAACGTAAATTTTATATCTTTGAAATAACAAACAGGTACAAAATCACATTAAAATCAACACACATGAAAAATTCATTTATACTTTTCGCCCTTGCATTAACTATGACAGTAGGGTACGCACAAAAAGAAAAAGAAGTAAAGTTAAACAAAGACACTAATTTGTTGGAAGCTACGTATTTCCATGATAATGGAGAAGTTAGTCAGAAGGGAACTTTTGATTTAGCTGGGAAGTTACATGGTCAGTGGATTAGCTTTGACGAAATGGGGGAGAAAGTATCAAAAGGAAATTACGATAAAGGTGTAAGAACTGGAAAATGGTATTTTTATAATGATGGAACCGTGAAGGAGGTGGAGTTTGATAATAACGTTATTGCCAATGTTATTAATAAGGAGAAAAAATCTGCCGTTGTTTCCAAAGACTAACACATTTATTGTATAGAAAAAGGGAGTTTTCACTAAGTGAAAACTCCCTTTTTTATTTTAGTGTTTTTGGTAAAACTGTTATTTGTCTAAACTGGTAAATGCAGTCTCTTGGTTTTGTAAGGTATTTTCGTCTGCAAAAGACATATCAGATAAACTTAGGGTCTTGGCTTGTAAACCTTGTGTTATTTCTATAGTATTAGCTGCTGTAACTTCTACAGGAGTCTCATAAGACTCGTAACCCAAAAAAGTGACTTTAAGAATATAGTTTCCTGGTTCAATATTTTGAATTTCAAAATTTCCTCTAAAATTGGTCTGAGTTTTGAATTCGGTATCCTTTATTTGAACATCTGCGAACAATAAAGGTTCGTTATTCATCTCTATGTCAAAAATAGTGCCTCTAATAGTACCTTCTTCTTGAGCGAAAAGGTTTATTGTACATACAAAAGCAAGAAAAAAAAGTGTGATTTTCATTGGTTCTTATTTTCTTGGCAAAGAAAACAGTGTAGTGTTAAGTTATGGTTATCTGAAGTTTATCTGTTGATTTCCTTAAGGTTAAATAATGGGTTGTTCTTTGCGTTCAAAAAGCATGGGGAAATGGAAAAAATGTAACTTGCGGAACTTAAAAAGTTGTTATGAACTGGGAAAACTTACTGTCTCTTAAGCGTCAAGGAGATACGCATAAAAGACTGAGAAAAGAACAAGATGAAACGAGATTGGGTTTTGAGGTAGATTATGATCGAATCATATTTTCCAGCGCTTTTAGAAGCTTACAGGACAAGACTCAGGTTATTCCTCTTTCCAAAACAGACTTTGTACATACCCGGTTGACACATAGTTTGGAAGTTTCCGTGGTAGGAAGAAGCCTTGGGCGCATAGCAGGAAAGAAAATTCTTGAGAAGCATCCTTTTTTAAGTGAATCATACGGCTATAGATTCAATGATTTTGGGGCGATTGTAGCCGCAGCTGCCTTGGCGCATGACATTGGAAATCCACCTTTTGGACATAGTGGAGAAAAAGCAATAGGGGAGTATTTCATTACTGGAAACGGACAAAAATACCAATCAGTTCTTTCTCCAAAGGAGTATCAAGATATTGTTGAATTTGAGGGGAATGCCAATGGATTTAGACTTCTATCTCAATCCAGAGAAGGCGTTACAGGTGGTCTGCGATTGAGTTATGCTACACTTGGGGCTTTCATGAAGTATCCTAAAGAGTCTCTTCCAAAGAAGCCTACAAAACATATTTCGGATAAGAAATTTGGTTTTTTTCAGTCGGAGAAAGAAGCTTTCCAAGAAGTGGCAACGGATTTAGGTCTATTGCAAACTAGGGATGGTGATGATATTTCTTTTGCCAGACACCCTTTAACGTTTTTAGTTGAGGCGGCAGATGATATTTGTTATACTATAATAGATTTTGAAGATGGTATAAACCTTGGGCTTATTTCTGAGGATTATGCACTAGAGTATTTAATTAAGTTGGTTAAAAATACAATTAATACCAAAAAGTATAATTCATTAAAGTATAAAGAGGACAGATTGAGTTACCTAAGAGCCCTTGCTATAAATACTTTAATTAGTGATGCAATTTCTGTCTTTGTTGAAAATGAGGATAAAATACTGAATGGTATTTTTGATACTAGTCTGCTTGATCGGAGTGCTTTTAAGGCACAGATTGAGGATATTATCTCGCTGAGTGTCCAAAAAATTTATAAATCTCAAGAGGTTATAGAAAAGGAAATTGCAGGGTACAAGATTATTTCTGATATACTAGATGTGTATACAAATGCCCTTATTCGTAAGAAAGAGAACAGAGCTTCAAATTATGACTCTTTAATGCTTAAAACCCTCCCTGAATTTTATAGAAAAACAGATGAGTCCATGTACCATATTTTGTTGAATACATGTTGTTATGTTGCGAGTCTGTCCGATAGTGCTGCAGTACATATACACAATAAGATTATGGGTAAACAACTTTAAAATGCATACGATACGCCAACACCTAATAGTTGTTTAAACTGTATACGTGGGCTTCCCGAATCTACCACTGTGCCGCTGGCATCCTTTTGTTCATCAAAGAGAATATCATCATCATAGATGATATGGGTGCCGATTGTGGTTACCACATATTTGTTCACCTTTAAATCAAAGTTAAGCTCCCAATCTACATCTATGTTCCCAAATTTCTGAAGGTAATCTGTGTATAAACTTAAACGGTGCTTCAGGAGCATGTTTTTGAATACCTCTTTTTCGTATTGATTAGTAACCAGAAAGCCAAATTCCAGAAATATTTTTTCTCCTGGTTCCAAGACGTTTCCATCAGCATCTAAAACGGCTTTTTTAACACCAAAAGCTCCTTTGTTAGCTAATTCTTCGTCTAAAACAAAAGTGGCTTTCTGTGTTATTGGAGAGATGTATAGATTAAACTTTTGATCTTTGGTGATATAAGAGGTTCCTGCACCCAAAAACGAATAGCCAGGCGCCATAAAACGAGAAATAGGAGATGACCTGTCAGGGTATTTATAACCATTGGAAAACTGAGTGTTGAAGTTTGCTTTTGCCGAATAATACCAGTTACTAATCGTGTCCCGCTGAAGCCCGAAAGTGGAACTAAAACGAATGGCATCATCCGTTTTTCTTAGTTTCTGTTCATCTTGAATGTTGAGGCCATATCGCATCTCCATATAGTTGTCCCATTGAATATACCGAAACTTATAATTTCGTTCAAAACGGGCATTCCCAAGGGCCGATATGGAGTTGTTACCACCCGCGTTCCAGTTTACAAAAGCTACTTCACTAAAATTTGCGCCAAGCTTATTTACTTTGGTCCAAAAAGACGGAACCCTAAATCGGTTAGGTTTTTCATCTAGCGCATTGGTCCTGTTGAATGAAATAACAGGATTCATCAAGTCTACGCTACGCGGAATAAATTTTATTTTTTCCTGGGTTTTTCGGATAACCACCGTGTCTACCACGGTAGTATCTATTACCATTACCATGGTGTCAATTTCCATTTCTCTTCCTGGAGGTAGAGAGTCTTGGTTTTGTCCAAAAACAGACGAAAGGCATAAGCTGAAAAAAAGAATAAACAGGTATGGTACAGTTGGGGAATTATTCATTTAATAGCATGTTTATATGTTCTGTTATACTAACGGGGTCAATTTTGGCTTGTCGGTGTAATTGTTCTACAGTTCCATGTTCAATGAAAATGTCATTAATACCTAGAATATGTATTTTCTGAGTATATCCTAGTTCGTTGGCCAGTTCTAGGATTGCAGATCCAAAACCACCTATTTTACTACCATCTTCAATAGTAACGATGTGTTTATATTGCTTAAATATATTTATAAGTAGATTCTTATCCAACGGTTTAACAAATCGCATATCAAAATGTGCTATTTTTTCATTTTTCAAAATGCCTTCAATCAGATTGGAAACCGTATTTCCAATATGGCCTATGGATAATATGGCAAGCTCCGTTCCTGTTTTTAATTCCCTGGCTTTTCCAATCTCAATTTTTTCAAAGGGAGTCTGCCAGTTTTCTTGAACACCTCTTCCTCTAGGGTATCTGATGGCTATAGGGTGCTTTAAACCTAATTGTGCCGTGTACATGATGTTACGAAGTTCGCTTTCGTTCATGGGGGCAAAAATATACAGATTTGGGATACATCTTAAATAAGCAATATCATAAACCCCATGATGTGTAGCTCCGTCCTGCCCCACCATTCCAGCTCGATCTAAACAAAAAATAACAGGAAGGTTCTGAATGGCTACATCGTGTATGACTTGGTCATAAGCGCGTTGTAGAAAAGTGGAGTAAATGGTGCAGAATGGAATTAAACCTTCCGTAGCCATACCTGCTGATAACGTTACGGCATGCTGCTCTGCAATGCCAACATCAAAAGCCCTGTCTGGTATTTGCTGCATCATATATTTCAATGAGCTTCCCGTGGGCATTGCTGGGGTAATACCAACAATATTTTTATTTTTAAGCGCCAGCTCTACCAATGAATGTCCAAAAACATCTTGATATTTTTGAGGTTGATTAGCTACAATAGGTTTCTTTTGTAACTCACCGGTGAGTTTGTCAAATTTACCTGGTGCATGATAGGTAACCTGATTTTCTTCGGCTTTTTTTAGCCCTTTCCCTTTGGTGGTAATTACATGTAATAATTTTGGTCCCGCTACCAACTTTAAATGATTTAGTTCACTGATCAAAGATTCTAGGTCATGCCCATCTAAAGGACCGGTATAATGAAAGTTGAGACACTCAAATATATTCTCATCTTTTGCCGTTCCTTTTTTTACATTGGTCAGGTATTTTTTTAATGCTCCCACACTTGGGTCGATCCCAATAGCATTATCGTTTAGAATAACCAGGACATTGGAATTTGTAGAGCCAAGATGGTTCAATGCCTCAAAAGCCATGCCACTTGCAATGGAAGCATCTCCAATTACAGCAATGTGTTGTCGGTTGTTTTTACCGTTTAATTGTGCAGCCATTGCCATTCCTAAAATAGCGGAAATGGAAGTAGAACTGTGTCCTGTACCGAAGGCATCGTAGCTGCTTTCGTTTCGTTTTGGAAATCCGCTAATACCCCCTAATTGGCGATTGGTGTCAAAAATTTCTTTTCGTCCGGTTAATATTTTATGTCCGTATGCTTGATGTCCAACGTCCCAAATAAGTTTATCATCTGGAGTATTGAACACGTAGTGCAATGCAATTGTAAGTTCTACTACGCCAAGGCTAGCTCCTAAATGACCCTCCTTGGCAGCAACAATATCAATTATAAATTCCCGTAACTCCTGGGCAAGTTGAGGCAGCTGATTTAAGGCCAGCTTACGTAAATCTTCAGGATAAGTGATATGGCTTAAAAGTGATTCCAAATTAGATGTGTAAGTTGCAAAAATAGGTGTTTAGTGTTGTCAAGACAATTCTTTTTAATGCTTGAAAAAAAAGTCGATAAAAAAAGCTTATCTTGTTGTGAGCTAACCATTGCATACCACTTTATGTTTCCCCTTTACAAGGTGAGTAATACTCTGTACGATGATAAAAAGTCTTCTTCAGAGCCAATTACTGTCATTTTTCTTCATGGTAATTCTTTAAGCTCTTTAGTTTGGAGCAACCAGTTGTCTTCAGCATTGTTTGAGAAAATTCCGTTAGTTGCACTAGACCTTCCGGGTCATGGCAAGTCACCTGAACATCATTCATACGCTTTTTCTGATCTGCTTAAAATATTAAAGGAAAATATTGAAGTTTACGAGAAAGTTATAATTGTAGGCCATTCTTTAGGAGGACATTTGGCTATAGAATTGTTGCCAAATCTGAACAATTGTTTAGGTCTTTTTATTATTGGTGCACCACCCATAAAAAAACCTGTTAATACAGCGGAAACTTTTAAGCCAGACCCACGTATGGGTTTACTTTTTCAAAACGAACTTAGCCACAATAATGTAGATTCTTTGTTAGAAATGTTAGGTGCAGATAAAATAGAAGGGCCAATTGATTTTCGAACACTAATAAAAGCAACCAAGCCGGAATTTAGGCAAGCACTTGGAGCCTCATTAGCCCGAGGGGAACTAGCAGATGAAACTGATATTCTAAGAAAAACAACCAAACCTGTTGCGCTGGTTGTTGGAAGTGAAGATAAGTTAGTAAATGCAGACTATTTGAAGGGATTGTCAATACCTTTTCTTTGGAGGGGTTCGGTACAAACAATAGAAAACAGTGCTCATATACCACAGTTAGACGCCTCAATTAAGTTTAATGCACTTCTTATAGCTTTCATAAACTCAGTTGAGAATGGATGAGCACCGTAATCATATGAGGGCGTTTCGTAATGAGGTGAAAAGAGATGTCTCTAAGTATGAATATGAAACTATTCCGTATGCTTCATTAGATAACTTTCCGTTGAACCCCAAACAATGCTTATATATAGCACATTGGGCAAAAGACGGTATCGTTTATGAGCGAGGTTTAGAACAGTTAACGGGTTATAGTTTAAGCGAATTCAATACAGAAGACTTGGTTCACTACATTCACCCAGACGAGAGAGAGCTTGTAAACAAGCTTACCCAAGAAGCCGTAAAATATGTAGTAAAGACCGATTTAAGAAAAGGCCATGCCCATTTGTTTTTGTCTTTTCGTTTTAAAAAGAAAGATGGGACTTATATTAAAATATTACGGCAATCATCATCGTATGAATTAGATAGTAAAGGAAGAATGGTGAGTAATTTTTCACTTCTTACAGATGTTTCGTTTATAGATAGTAGTAACCGAGTAGAATGGTATTTTGATGCATATGGTCTTGACTTAGATGAATTTAAGAAACTGATTTATGCTGTTTATGATGATTTTTTTACGCGTAGGGAAAAGGAAATAATTCACTTAATTGAAAAAGGATATACCAGTGCAAGAATAGCCGAGGTATTATTTATAAGTACACACACTGTAGCAACTCACAGAAAAAAAATTTTTAGAAAGGTTGGTGTTAGTACTGTAGCAGATTTAATTTTCTTTTGTAAGAAAAATGGTATTTGTTAACAATTAAATAATCTTCAAACCTTTTAAATACCCTGTACAGGGTATTTTTTTTTGCTTTGAGCTCCACTAAGTTTGGAATGTATCCCCCCTCCCCTAATTTTACACAATTTTTTGTTGATGTTGCATAATTGCTAATTTAACAAATCTCCTGCAAGCCTATGTTTTGTCAATTTAATGAAACAAAATGGGGTTAAACTTAGAATCATACGCAAGAACATTTAGCACAGATGCTACAATTGACCATACTGCGGTTGAAAAACACATCAAAAAACTAGAAGAACTAGATCGGTATTTGCCTAAAATGCAATCCTATATTCTAGTTCAAAATACCGTAGATCAGAGGTACGAGTATATATGCGAGAATTATGAGAAGTTGTTGGGATACAAAAAAAAGGATGCACTAGAAAAAGGAATGTCGTTTCATTTTTCTAACATACATCCAGAAGATGTGCCTAATTGGTTGTTGATTTTAGATGATTTAATGACGTTTACAATGGGTAACGTACCCACTGCAGAGCGTATTCACTGTGTATATTCATGGAACTATAGATTGAAAAATAAGAAAGGAAAGTACGTAAACATTCAAGTACACCAAACTCCATTGTATTTTGACAGTAAAGGCAAGCCAATTTTGGGCTTTTCCCAGAACACGGTAATGGGCAATGTAAAGAAACAACCTATGGTTGGCGTATGTAAAAAGCTAAACCATCAGAATGAATATGAAACTCTGTTTTATAAAAACTATTCCGAAAGTTTATTAATTGACTGTTTAAGCAATCGCGAATTTGATATTGTGCGGCTACTTGCCAAAGGACATACCACAAAAGAAATCTCCGATAAATTGAATATTAGCACGCACACAACAGCTACGCACAGAAAGAATATTTTATCAAAACTCAAATTCAAATCTTCTATTGAAATCGTTAATTATTGCAATCAAAATCACTTATTCTGATAGATTATGGGGTCAAAATCAATAGAAATACCCAATAGTGGGTATTTTGTGCAACTGTTTAAAAGACTAATTTTGAGTGTCTAAAAAGCATTTTAATTATGTAATTAGATGGCTTAAATTTTCTAAAGCCAAGTTTAGAGAATTTAGGTTTAAAAAATAAATAACCAGACCAAACCAACTAAAATGAAAAAAATCACCTTCACAATTAGGTGCTAGCCTTATAGCACTATTCATAGATCTTAAGTATTTGTATGTGGCAATTTCAGTTGTACACAGATAGCTTATATACTAGACTTATTGCTAGCCAGATGATATGCCATATCTGGTTTAAGACAGGGTTTAGAAGCGATAAACCAATAACCAAACCAACCCTTATGAAAACTTTATCCAAGTCCGTTTTTTTGTTTACAATTGCGTTGCTGTTTTTAGCATCATGTAGCAGTGATGATTCAACCGTAGAGGAGAAACAAGAAGAGAGTATAGAGAAACCTGAAGAAACACCTAAAGAGGAAGAAAAGGAGGAGGAAAAAGAAGAAGAGGAGCCATCTGCAGAAGAATCTAATAGAATAACGGATGAAGTTATTGTTAATGGAGGAACTAAAATTGAAGGTGAGCTTCCGGTACCAAACGAAGCTATTAGTTTGGAGGCCTCTACAGATTTAGATATAGCTCTGTTAGATGAAGGTTTTGTTGTTCAACTTTTATCGGATAAAGAAATTACTGGAGCTTATCTTCAGTTCAAGGCTACCGCAGATGCTTTAGCTTCTGAAAGTTATTTTGATGTCAACCTTGCAGAAAATCGTGCAGCCGGTAAAGCAACCGCCAACAAAAGAAGCGTAAGGAGAGATACAAAAACTTCTAAATCAGAATTTAGCTGGTTAGATGTAGATTTTGGAACAGAAATAAAAGAAGGCGAACTGTGTTATTTGGTTTGTGTGTATGATGCAGAAGGAAACATTAGTAAGCCTCAAGAAATATGTGTTACAGTAGCTGGATGGGCCGCAAATTCAGATTTAATAGGTGAGTGGCATTATAGTAAAAGTGAGACTTATTATCCAAGTGGTAGTGTTGAAAGTCTAGCGGTTGGAGAGGAAACATGTAACACCTATACCTTTACATGCGAGAATACGAATTCTTTTGAATACGCAGAATGCTCTACATACGATTATGAAACTTTTGATTTTAGAGCCGATGCGACATACACACATACTTATAAAAGAACTAGTAGCAGATTGGATGTAGAAGAGTCAGAAGAAAATTGTGTTGCCATCTACGAGGACAATGGACTCCAATTTGAAATAAAAGGAAAATGGACATTTGATTCGGAAAGAAGAGAAATTATTTTGGTAGAGTATGAACAATATTTTGCCTACCCCAATGAGACTTACGAGCAGGTATACCCATCAGGTCAGGGTTTGGTATATCCCTATGGTCCTGCAACTTTGAGTAGCACAGATTTTAAAATAGGTACAGGTAATGAGAAACTTGGAGAAGATTTGAATGGTGACGGGAATGTAAATAATGATGATGCAGGATGGTATAAAATCTTCGAAAAACAATAACATAAACCATAGAATTATGAGTAAACAAGTTCCTAAAGTTTCGGCAATAGTATTGATGCTTTGTCTTTTCATAGTGTCATCATGTGGCAGTGATGATTCACCAGTAACAGAGAAACAGGAAGAGAGTATAGAAAAACCTGAAGAAACCCCTAAAGAGGAAGAAAAAGAAGAGGAAAAAGAAGAAGAGGAGACACCATCCGCCGAAGCATCAAATAAAATAACCGATAATGTTGTAGTAAAAGGAGCCACAAAGGTAGAAGGAGTACCACCGGCACCCAATAAAGCCATTTCTATGGACTTAACAGGGGCAGATAAAAATGCTTTCGTTGGAGAAGGTTTTGAGATACCTATTGTAAGCGATGCAGAGGTTGAAGGTTTGTACCTTCAGTTTAAGGCTGCAGACGGTGGTCTATCCGATAGTTATTTAGATATAGATTTTTTAAATACAGGCGGCAAAAGTGCCAAACGGATAAAGAGTTTGGTAGAGCGTGGTCAAAGAAAAATGGGGTTATCGGCCAAAGATACTGACCTTATAGCACAGATCTCTTTCACGAGTGAAATAGAACCTCAAGAATTCTGCTATATAGTCTGTGTATATGATGGTGCAGGGAATATAAGCGACCCGCAGGAAATTTGTGTTACTGTTAACAGTTGGGGCGGTCCGGAAGATTTGATTGGAGAATGGGAAATGAACAAACTGGTTTATGGTGAACCAAATGAAAGTGATAAGGTTACAGAAATTGTTGGTGAAGAACTTTGTGAAGACGATTCTGACTACTGTTACATTATTGATTATTTAGACTTGACCTTAAGCGCTGATGGCACCTACCTGATTGAAAGGTATGATAGAGAACGATCAAAAGATTCTACATACGAAAATGGGGAATGGTGGAAAACTACCCAAGAAGGTAATTGGTCTTACACAAACGAGAAAGAGCTGGTGTTATTAGAATATAGTTATACAGAAGAAGATAAGGACGGCGTTGAAGTAGATACTTATGAGGTAGGTGATGCTGATGCGTATGTGTATAATGATGTAACGTTTGATGCACAAAGCCTGGTCATAGAGGATAATGAGTATGACGATCAAGGAAATTTGGAGTACACAGACTCATTTTACTTTGAAAAGAAGTAAGTTTTTAACGATTTTTTTAATGGTCTCGTCCTTTTCGGGGGAACTGGGCGGGGCCTTTTTTTAAGTTTTAAAAAACAGTATATCGCAGGTTGTACTAAAAATGATACTTTTGATTATCATTTTTTAATTCAGACTCATGTTACAGCCCTTTGATGATACGTATTATATGAAAAAAGCGCTTCAAGAAGCTGAAGCCGCTTATGAAAAGGGTGAGGTGCCTATTGGAGCCATTATTGTTATTCAGGACCGGGTTATTGCTCGCGCCCATAATCTTACAGAGCAATTGAATGATGTTACTGCCCATGCAGAAATGCAGGCTATTACAGCAGCAGCTAATTTTCTAGGAGGTAAATATTTACAAAACTGTACACTTTATGTTACCCTAGAGCCTTGCCAAATGTGTGCGGGAGCCCTTTATTGGAGTCAGATATCCAAAATTGTCTATGCGGCAAAGGACCCTCAAAGAGGTTGTGGAGTTATGGGAACAAAATTGCATCCAAAGACGGAAATTGTAGGAGGCCTGCTAGAAACAGAGGCAAGTGATTTATTAAAGCGATTTTTTATTGAAAGAAGAAATCTTAACTAGTAGATTTTGGGTATAAAAAAACCCTAACCGAAGCCAGGGCCAATACTGTCGATAGCTTAATATATTAGCCTACAACCTGAACCTGTGCGGCTACAATGCCTTTGCGGCCTTCTTCTTCTGCATATTCTACTTTGTCTCCTTCATTAAGAATTGTACCGTTTAGCGCTGTTGCATGTACAAAAATGTCCTTTCCTGTGTCATCGTTTGTAATAAACCCAAATCCCTTGGATTCATTGAAAAATTTTACTGTGCCAGTCATGATTAATTGAAATTAGTTGATAAAAGTTTCCAACTAAATTATAAATTTTTTAATTAGGCAAAGTTAAAATGAAATAATATTTGCAATTAATGTTATTGATTATCAGGCTTTTCAGATTCTTTGCTTCTCATTTTTTTAATGTTTTCTTCGGTCAACATATAGTCTTTCATTTTTTTTCCTTTACTATGGATGAAAAGAAATAGAGGCATGGCCACAAGAAATAATACTAGTGTGCCAGAACCTATAAATTTATGGCTCAAGGGCAGATTTTCTTCTTGAATACTGAAGCCGTAGATGATGGCAGCAAAACAGCCTAAGGTAATTATAGAAACAAGGTATTTCATAGTAGCAGTAAAATTACAAAACCTTTTAGACCTTATCTGGTAAAATTAATGAGTTCTCTTCGGTAGGCAGTTAAGAGTTTGGATTTTGATACAAAACCAATGTATTTTCCTTCTTTGATGACCGGTAGGTTCCAAGCACCACTATTTTGAAACTTTTCCATCACTTTTTGCATGCTGTCCTTCCCATAAAAAATATGCTCTGGGGCGTTGTGCATAAAGGTCTCCACTTTTGTGGTTTCGTAGAGCGAAGTATCAAACATAAATTCTCTAATATCATCTAAAAGAACAATACCTACTAAAGACTGATTCTTATCAACTACGGGAAAAATATTTCTAGCGGACTTAGCAACGGACTTATGTAGCATGTCTCCTAAGGTCATATCCGGGTTTACGGTTTTAAAGTCCTTTTCAATAACATCATCTAATTTCATCAATGTTAATACAGATTGGTCTTTATTGTGGGTTAGTAAATCCCCGCTTTTGGCTAGCTCTCTTGTATATATAGTATAATCAATGGCATTCTTTGTTATGAGATAAGATATGGATGCCGTAATCATTAGGGGTACGAACAACTCATAACCTCCTGTTATTTCTGCAATTAGGAAAATGGCGGTTAAGGGAGCATGAAGCACGCCAGAGATAAGACCTGCCATGCCAATTAACGTAAAATTACTTTCTGAAACGGAAAACCCAAGTCCAGAATGGTTTACAATCTTGGCCATTACATTGCCTAGTGCACTACCCATTACCATGGTGGGAATAAAGATTCCTCCGGCACCACCGGCTGCTAATGTGGTGGTCATCGCTACTGCTTTAAATATGGTTATACCGATTAGTAATGCTATAACTACCCAAATATTCTGGGTGAATTTGTCGAACGGGGTTTTGCCCAATGCTTTAATGTGATCGCCATGCAACAGGTCATTTATAAAACTAAAGCCTTCCCCGTATAAAGGTGGAATGAAATAGAGCATAACACCTATGGCAACACCACCTACCAGTAGTTTATATTTTGGTGTTTTAAGTCGGGAAAATAGCTTTTGTATTCCAAAGTACATACGGGTGAAATAGATTGACGCAAAGGCGGTACCTATTCCCAGTATGATATAAAAGAAAGTGTCCTTTACTTCAAAATTCTGTGTTAGAGTAAAATTGAAAAGGACCTCATTACCTAAAAAGAAATAGGAAGTAAGTACACCAGATATAGAAGCCAGTAGGAGTGGAAGCATGGAAAGCATGGTAAAATCCAAACTAAAAACTTCAACTGCAAAAATAATAGCTGCAATAGGTGATTGAAATATAGATGAGATGGCTCCGGCAGAAGCACAGGCAATTAGCAGTGACCTTGTTTTGGCATTAATATGAAAGAAACGCCCCAGGTTGGAGCTTATGGCTGCTCCAGAAGCCACAGCAGGACCTAACAATCCTGTAGAACCACCAAAACCAATGGTTAATGGGGCGGTAATAAGTTGGGTGTAAATGTGCTTTGGTTTTATTACTCCTTTCTTCTTAGAGAGTGAAAAAAGAATAGAAGAGACTGCATGTTGTAGCTGCTCTTTGTGAATATATTTAACATAGAGATACACCAGAGTTAGGCCTATGATAGGTAAAATGAAGTAAAGACCGTTATTGGAAATAAGAATTCCCTTTTCCAAAGAAACTTCAATAAAGTACACAATGTTCTTTAAGGTTACGGATACCAGACCTGCCAAAAGACCAACCAACACACTCATAAGCTGGGTAAAGGTCTTGTTGGAGATATTTTTATATCGCCACTTTAAGAATTTAGTAGATAGTCTTTTTAGTTTAGTGGGCATTAGAAAGATTTGCTATGCTATCTAAAAGTATAAAAAAAATCCCGCTGTTAAGCGGGATTAGCTTTCTAAGCTTTAATATCCAGTTTTAGATTTAGTTCTCTAAGTTGTTCTTGGTCAATGGCTGCAGGTGCATCTATCATAACATCGCGTCCACTGTTGTTCTTTGGGAAGGCAATAAAGTCCCTAATCGTTTCTTGACCACCAAGAATAGATACCAATCGGTCTAAACCAAAAGCTATGCCGCCATGTGGTGGTGCTCCATATTGAAAAGCATCCATAAGAAAGCCAAATTGTTCTTGTGCTTCTTCGGGAGTAAATCCTAGGTGCTTGAACATTACGCTCTGTACCTCTTTATCGTGAATACGAATAGAACCGCCCCCTATTTCGTTACCGTTCAATACCAAATCATAGGCATTGGCACGTACAGCTCCCGGGTCGGTTTCCAGTAATTCTAATTGACCTGGTTTTGGAGAGGTAAATGGGTGGTGCATGGCATGATAGTTCCCGGTTTCTTCATCAAGTTCCAACAAAGGAAAATCAATTACCCATAACGGAGCGAATTCATCTGCTTTTCTTAAACCTAGTCTTTCGGCAAGTTCCATTCTAAGCGCACTCAATTGAGCTCTGGTCTTGTTGGCATCACCGGAAAGCACACAAATTAAATCTCCGGGTTTGGCCTCTGTAGCTTCTGCCCATTTGGCTAGGTCTTCTTGATCGTAAAATTTGTCCACGGTAGATTTAAAACTTCCGTCTTCATTGTATTTTGCATAGACCATTCCTTTAGCACCAACTTGAGGTCTTTTCACCCAATTTACTAAGGCATCTAATTCCTTACGCGTATAACTTGCTCCACCAGGAACCGCGATACCAACTACCAATTCTGCGGAGTTGAAGACACCAAATTCTTTATGCTGGGCTACTGCATTAAGTTCGCCAAATTCCATCCCGAAACGAATATCCGGTTTGTCGTTTCCGTAGATACGCATGGCATCATCATAAGTGATCCTAGGGAAAGCAGATATTTCAACACCTTTTATTTCTTTTAGTAAATGTTTGGTAAGACCTTCAAAAGCATCAAGAATATCTTCCTGTTCCACAAAAGCCATCTCACAGTCAATCTGGGTGAACTCTGGTTGTCTGTCCGCTCTTAGGTCTTCATCACGGAAGCATTTTACAATCTGAAAGTATTTATCCATACCACCAACCATAAGCAATTGCTTAAAAGTTTGTGGAGATTGTGGTAAAGCGTAGAACTGACCTTCATTCATACGGCTCGGTACAACAAAATCACGAGCTCCTTCGGGAGTAGATTTTATAAGATACGGAGTTTCAACTTCGATAAAATTTTGGTCACTAAGATACTTTCGTACTTCCATGGAAACCTTACTTCTAAAAATAAGATTGTTCTTTACTGGGTTTCTACGAATATCTAAATACCGATATTTCATTCTAAGGTCTTCACCACCGTCTGTTTCATTTTCAATGGTAAAAGGAGGTGTTTTGGATTCGTTTAAAATAACGACTTCGTCTACTAAAACTTCAATGTTTCCAGTAGCAAGATTTGGGTTTTTTGAAGACCTTTCAATGACTTCTCCCGTTACTTGCACAACAAATTCTCTACCTAAATGTCTTGCCTGTTCTAATAATTTTGAAGAGGTACGGTCTTCATCAAAAACTAATTGGGTAATACCATAGCGATCACGAAGGTCTACCCAGACCACAAAACCTTTATCACGGGTTTTTTGTACCCATCCGGATAGGGTTACTTTTGTTTCGATGTGCGATTCACGTAATTCTCCGCAAGTATGGCTTCTGTACATTATTAGATAGGTTTAAAGGGCAAATGTAAGAAGTTATGATGGTATCGGCTAAAAAATTCCGCCAATCGTTATTCTTAATTAATATGTAAGAAATGACCCGGCTAAATGCTAAAATTTAACACATATTTTAGATTTGTAACAATTCTTGGTTATCTTGCTTTTAAAATAACTAATTCAAAACTTTGAAAATGAAACAAACTTTACTGAGAAAGTTGTATTTCCTTGCGTTTTTGACTTTACCAATCACGGTATTTGCTCAAGGCACGATTACAGGAAACATAACAGACGCTACTGATTTGCCACTTCCAGGTGCGAGTATAGTAGTAAAAGGAACAACAAACGGAACAACATCTGATTTTGACGGTAACTATGAGATTTCTGTAGATGGTTTTCCGGTTACACTAGTATTTTCTTCATTGGGTTATGCCTCAAGAGAAGCTAAAGTAACAAGTGCTTCTTCATTAAATATGGTTCTTGAAGAATCGGCAATGGGGTTGGAAGAAGTTGTAGTCTCTGGTTTAGCAACCACGGTGAAAAGAAAAAACTTAGCTAATGCGGTGGCAACAGTTTCTGCTGCAGAGCTTGCTGGGGTAACACCGCCAAAAACTTTAGACGGTGCTTTAGCGGGTAAATTTACTGGTGCTGTAGTAAGTGCTAATTCTGGTGCGCCGGGTGGTGGTATGTCTATAAAGTTTAGAGGTATTACTTCCATTAATGGAAATTCACAGCCACTTTATATTGTGGATGGTGTTTATGTTGATAACAGTAGTGTAGCCTCTGGAGGTCTTAATGATGTTTCTGGTGCCGCTGCGGGAGGTAGTTCTTCTAATCAAGATAATGCTACTAATAGAATTGCAGATTTGAACCCGGATGATATTGCAAATATAGAAATACTTAAAGGTGCTTCTGCTGCTGCAATTTATGGTTCTAGAGGTGCTGCAGGGGTTGTTATAATTACGACCAAAAAGGGTAAATCTGGTAAAACAAAGGTGAGTTTGTCTCAAGGTTTTGGTTTCAATAAAGTTATTAGACTACAGGGCCAACGAGATTGGTCGGAAGCATTGGCAGAAGAACAATATGGTGAAGGCGCACTTTATGCTGCTGCTGCATCAGCTGGGAAGCTTAGAGATTATGAGAAAGAAATATTTGGTGAAGAAGGTCTTATTTCTAATACTAATGTTAGCGTCTCAGGTGGTGGAGACAAAACAACTTTTTATGCGGGTATTTCAAATAATGATGAGGATGGGATTGTTAAAAATACCGGCTATAAAAAGAGCTCGTTTAGATTAAACATGGAGCATAAGTTTAATGAAAATATTAAACTAGGGCTTAACACCAATTATATAAGTTCTTCTGCGGATAGAGGGTTTTTTAATAATGATAACACGGGTACAACCATTGGTGTAGCGCTGACAAATACACGTCCTTGGGATTTTCTTGAGCCTGATGAAAACGGGAACTATCCCGATCACCCAAACAACTCATCTAATCCATTGCAAACAAGAGATTTGTTTACGAATAATGAGCGCGTAAATAGATTTATCTTAGGAGGTAATCTGGATGTAAATATTTATAGAAAAGATAACTCAAGCCTTAAATTTATTGCAAGAGTAGGTGTAGATACTTATAATATGGAAGCTAAGGTAATTTTTCCAAAAGAGCTTCAGTTCCAGCGTCCAGACCAAGGAGGCGTAAATGGGGTGTCAGGTATTACAAATACGAATAATAAGAATGCTAACTATTCAGGATTTTTAGTACATAACTATTTCACGGATAACGACTTGTCCTTTAACACACAAGCGGGTGTTACCAACGAACAGTTTTCCAGAAATACGGTAAGCGTTGTTGCTACTGATTTAATTGCATCAGAAACTAATCTGGATCAAAGTGCTAATCAAAAGGTAAACCATACAAGATTAGAGCAAGAAGATTTTGGATTTTTTGTGCAAGAAACTATTAATTACCAAGATAAATTTATTGGAGCCATTGGTGTACGTGGAGATAAGTCTACGAACAATTCAGATATTAATGAATTGTTCTTTTATCCAAAGGCGTCTTTGGCGATTAACTTAAATAGTTTTGATTTTTGGAGTGAGGATGCGTTAGTAAATCGTTTGAAGCTTAGGGCGGCTTATGGTGAGGCTGGTACTTTTGCTAGATTTGGTTCGCTGTATACGGTTTATGAGAGTACTTTAATAGATGGTAATGTTGGTATAATTGTACCACCTACACAGGGTAATCCTGATATTTTACCTGAAAGACAGAAGGAATTGGAATTAGGTATTGATTTAGGAATGTTCAAAAACCGTTTAGGTTTAGAGTTAACCTATTATAAAAAGAATGTTGATGACTTGTTGCTTTTGGCCAATACAGAGCCTTCTTCTGGTTTTTCTACAAAATGGGAAAATGCAGGTGAATTAGAGAATAATGGTATTGAAGTTGCTTTAAATGCAGCAATTATTGATAAAGAAGATTTTACATGGGATGCAACCTTAAACTGGTGGACCAATGTATCCGAAATGGTCCGTATGGATGTTCCTGCTTATGATACTGGTGGGTTCGGTACAGGATTAGGTACATTTAGAATTGAAGAAGGCGAGAGTGTAACTCAAATTGTAGGTACTAATTTAGATGGAGACGTAGTACAATTAGGAGACGCCGCACCGGACTTTCAAACATCGCTTACCAATAGTTTAAAGTATAAAAACTTTGCTCTATCGTTTTTATGGCACTGGAAAAAAGGAGGGGATAATATCAACCTATCCAAATTGTTATCTGATTTTGGAGGAACTAGTGCTGATTATGATGAAATTTCAATTGATCCAAATGGAACAATCCCCAATGGGGTTTATCGTGTGGACAATGGTATTTTCGCAGGTAACGCTACTCCGTTTGTTGAGGATGCATCTTATCTTAGATTACGTGAACTAGGGTTCTATTATACCGTGCCGGAAAAGAATATTCAACAATGGTTTAAAGGGGTTGTTTCTGGAGTAAAAGTTGGCCTTTCGGGTAACAACCTAATCAATATTTTTGATTACAATAGTTATGACCCAGAGGTGTCAAACTTTGGAGGTACGGGTCTTTCTTCTGGTGTAGAGGTAACACCGTTTCCTTCATCTAAGAGGTACATGATGCATATATCCGTGCAATTTTAATTTAAAAAAAATTAGCAAAATGAAAATTATAAAACAACTAAAAATAGTAACCATTATTGCGGCTATTTTTCTAGTAACAGCATGTGAGCTAGATGGTGGTGAAAGTTTAAATGGGGCAAGCACATCATCAATATCTGATGATTTGTCTAGGGGAGAGTTGCCTCAGGCACTAACAGGAGTACTTTCGGATATGCGTGTGGGTATTTCTACAAATACGGATGTGCTGAGTATTGTAGGTCGCGAGTATTATTACTTTACCTCTTCTGACCCAAGATATGAAGGAGATGTTGTGGTTGGAAACTTAAATAACAATACATTTTACGTAACCACTCCTTGGGGTGCTAGATATGCGACTATAAAGAATGCTAATTTGGTTTTGGAAGGTTTGGATAATACTACATCCGACCTTTCTGATGCGGAGATATCTGCCACTAGAGGAGCCATTAATACACTTAAAGCTCATGAGTTATTAATGTTGAGCAACAACCAACATGACAATGGTATTCGTGTTGATGTTACCGATTCTGAGAGCCTTGGAGATTTTGTAGACAGAGCGGGAGCGTTGGCGGGCATTGCTGATTTATTGGCCTCTGCCGCAACGGATTTAAGTGCAGGGGGAGATGCTTTTCCTTTCGGGATTCCATCTGGGTTCAACGATTTAAGAAAGACCGATGCTGTAACTGGCGATGTTATGGCGGTAATGCCTTCGGATATGTTGGAATTTAACCGTGCTTTGTTGGCTAGGGTAGAGGCTTATCGCGGCAATTACCCAGCAGTTTTGGCTGCTCTTGAGGCTTCGTTTTTTGAACTTGATGGAGATTTGAGAAAAGGGGTTTATCACACTTTTTCCCTGAGTGGTGCTGACCTTCCAAACCCTCTTTTTATTGCGTTAGACCAAGAAGCGAATGTTAGAGTAGCGCACTCTAGTTTTTTAGCTGATGCAGAAGCTGGAGACGGTAGATTGAGTAAAGTTGTGGAAAGAAAAGAAAATCGGGATGCTTCAGGTCTTGTGGGTACACATGATGTAGCTATTTATTCAAGCCTTACGGATAATGTGCCTATTGTTAGAAACGAGGAACTTATTTTATTATACGCTGAAGCTAATATGGCTACGAATCCTATGGAAGCGGTTGCGGCCTTGGATATTCTAAGAGTTGCTGCTGGGTTACCGGCTTATTCAGGGGCTACAACAGCCGCAGCATTAGAAGATGAATTGCTATATAATAGAAGATATTCATTGTTTGCCGAAGGTCACAGATGGATTGATATGAGAAGATTCGGTAAGCTAGCTGAATTGCCTAACGATAGAGCAACGGACAATGTTCCTGCGGCTATACCGGTACCTGCTAATGAGAATCAATAATCTTTAAGTCCTATAATACAAATTAAAAACCCCGCCAATTGGCGGGGTTTTTCTATGCAATAAAACTCAGTTTTTAAATAGATGCTTCTAAACTTTTTTCAGCTGTTCCTGGTCGTTCCTTTTTTCTTCCCCATACCGCTATTTTTATTCTATAGGTAATGTTGAATAATACCGGTACAATAATTAGAGTTAAAAAAGTTGCGACAATCAATCCGAAAATAACCGTCCATGCTAATGGTCCCCAGAAAACAACGTTGTCACCTCCCATATAGATTTTTGGATCAAACTCAGAGAACAAAGAGAAGAAATCTATATTAAGACCAATAGCCAACGGAATTAGCCCTAGAACCGTGGTAATAGCCGTTAGAATTACTGGGCGTAACCTAGCTTTTCCTCCCGTAGTGATAATTTCAGTTACTTCCTCCAGAGAAATGAGGTCTTTATCATCTAGGCCCAATTCTACTTTCTTTCGATCAATAAGAATCTGTGTATAATCCAATAGCACCACCCCATTGTTCACTACAATACCAGCAAGCGAAATAATACCCATCATGGTCATCATAATAACAAAGGACCATCCTGTAGCAATCAATCCGCCAAATACTCCTATAAAACTTAAAAAGATAGCAATCATAATAATAAGTGGCTTGGAAATACCTCCGAATTGGAAAATCAAAATCAACATAATTAATCCCAGTCCAGAAAAGAATGCACCTACCAAGAACTGCATTTGCTTGTTTTGCTCTTCAATCTGACCGGTAAAGTCGATTTTCACATCCTCAGGAAGCGCTTTAAAGTTATCCATCTCCTTTTGGATTTCCGCTACAATTGCACCCGCATCACTAAAACCAGGTTTCAGTTGAGAATAAACGGTTACCACTCTTTTCTTATCCTTGTGTTTGATGGCGCTAAAACCTGAAGAATTTCGTTGTTTGGCTACCGCCGAAACAGGAATCTCCTTTATTTGGCCGTTTGCGGGATCTCTAAAAATGATGTTCTGATTGAACAGGGCATTTTTGTTATATCTAATATCTTCGTTAAAACGAACGTTGATGTCGTAATCATCTCCATCAAGCTTATATACACCTGCTTTTTCACCGAAAAGCGAACGTCTTAATTGTAGTCCCACTTGACCTACGGAAACACCAAGTTCACCAGCTTTCTCTCTGTCAACCACAACCTGCATTGAGGGTTTGCTCTTGTTTACATCAATTTTCAGTTCTTCAATACCGGCAATATTTTTGGAATTAATGAAGTTTCGTACGTCTTCGGCGGTGTTGATCAACTCAGTATAGTCTTTACCCTCTAGTTCTATATTAATAGGGTAACCAGCTGGTGGTCCGTTGACCTCTTTTTCTACCGAAATGGCTACACCAGGGTATATTCCGGTAAGCGCTTCTTGTATCTCTCCACGAAGAACTTCGGTATCGCGCCCATCTCTATATTTATACTCTCGCATAGATACGGTCACTTTTCCACGGTGTGGCATTTCTGCTGCAGAACCACCATCCGTTTGAGGGTTTCCTGCACCTTCTCCAACTTGTGAGACTGCAGACTCTACTAAATAATTAAAGTCGCCATCTGTGTACTTATCTTGATTGGCAACGGCAAATACCCTGGCTTCAATCTCTTTGGTAAGTTTATTGGTCTTATCTATTGCTGTTCCTTGTGGATATTCAATATAGGCATAGATTTCATTAGGTTTATTATCCGGGAAAAACTCAACTTTAGTACGGCCACTATCCAAAGATGCTTTAAAAGCCATAAAAACACCAATTAATAAAAGGAAGGTGATTCCAAAATACCAATACACGTTCTTACCTCTAAGTGAATGCGCAATTCGTCTTTCATACCAATTCTCAAAACGAACCATAGCACCATTTTGGAAGCTAATGGCCCATTTTTTTAGAGCATATTTATATATCCAGAACATGATAGCGGTTAAAATCATTACAGACCCTAAGCCATTCATTGCTCCTCCAAAAATTAAAATAAACAGCCCAAAACCACATAATATGGCACTGATACGAATTAACTGCTTTACGGTTAGTTCTTTTTCGCCAATTTCCATAAACTGAGAAACCAACATAGAATTCATGAAAATTGCAACAAAAAGCGATGAACCAAGAACTACAGATAAGGTAATGGGGAAGTAAATCATGAACTGCCCAAAAATGCCTGGCCATAACCCTAAGGGCACGAATGCCGCTACTGTAGTGAGCGTTGAAATGATAATTGGGAATGCAATTTCACCAATACCTTTTTTAGCTGCTTCGGTACGGGACATTCCTTCACTCATCAATCGGTATACATTCTCAACAACAACAATACCGTTATCTACCATCATACCCAGACCCATAATCATCCCAAACAGAATCATGGTATTAAGTGTGTAGCCCAGATTGTTCAATATCATAAATGACATGAACATGGACATGGGAATGGCAAAGCCCACAAAAAGGGCATTTCTAAATCCTAAAAAGAACATAAGAACCGTAACCACCAGGATAATACCAAAAATGATATTATTTACGAGATCATCCACCTGGTTCAGGGTTCTACCCGAAGAATCATTAGCAATAGTGATGTTTAAATCTGCTGGGAAATAGGCTTCCTGTTCCTTTTTTACGATTTCCCTAACTTTGGTAGTCGCTTCAATCATGTTTTTTCCCGAACGCTTTTTAATGTCCAGCATGACCACACTCGTACCAAATTCACGGGCAAAAGTGGTTTTTTCTTCTTCGGAGAAAGTAACCTTGGCAATGTCTTTTAAATAGACCGCTCCGTTTTCTGATTTAACAACAAAATCATTCAGTTCTTTAGGGTCTTTTACCTCACCTAATATGCGAATGGTACGCCGCTGACCTCCGGATAGAATGTTACCCGCAGACATGGTAGAATTACCATTGCCTACGGCATTAATAATATCTTGAAAGCTCACTTTGGAAGCCATCATCTTATAGACATCTACCGCAATCTCTACCTCTTTTTCTTGAGCACCACGAATACTTACCTCTTTAATTTCCGGAAGGTCTTCAATTTCATCTTGTAGGTATTCTGCAAACTCCTTTAATTTTTCAACAGGGTAATCTCCTGTGAAATTCACGTTCATAATAGGGAACGATTCTGAAAGGTTGAGGTCAAACACATCAGGTTCAACTTTGGCATTGTTGAAAGTGGGCCAATCTTCGCTGGCCTTTTCGCTGTCAACTTCGTCTTTTATTTTCTGTTTAGCCTGTTCAACGGTTAGTTCCTCATCAAACTCAACAGTAATAATTGAATAATCCTCTTGTGAAGTTGATGTTACTTCCACTACATTACTTACGTTTTTTAAACGATCTTCAAGTGGGTCCGTAAGTAGTCTTTCTACATCTTCCGCAGTATTACCTGGATAAATTGTACTGATGTAGATTTTAGTCTCTATAATCTCAGGAAAATCTTCACGAGGCATCGCGAAATACGATTTTAGCCCTAACCATAAAAATATGGCAATCATGACATAAATGACGGAAGGGTTGTCTATAGCCCAGGACGATAGGCTAAACTCTTTACTAGCGTTTTTCTGCTGTTTACTGCTCATCGGTCTCGTCATTTAAAATTTGAACCTTCTGGCCATCTTTAACGCTTCTGGCACCTTCTTCTATGATGTGGTCTCCATCACTTATTCCTGATAGTACTTCAATCTGGCTACCCTGCGTTTTACCGGTTTGAATGATACTTTTCTTCAGAATAGCTTCATTCTCACCACCGTCTAATTCAGCAATAAAAACATATTGGTCTCCTTCTGCATTTTCTGATATAATACTTTGTGGAATAACTATGGCATCCTCACTTGTATAATCGTTAATGTTCACCTTTGCCGTAAGGTTGGGCTTTATATTTCCTTTTTTATTGGGAACGGGAATTTCAATGGTAAAGGCTCTATTGCTAGGGTTAATGAAATTTCCGGTCTGTCTAACTTTGGTAGTTATAGTATCTCCTAGTACTGGAAAATATACTTTAGCTTCTTTTCCAACCTTAATACCATCTAAATAGGTTTCAGGAACATCTACCTCAATGTACATATCGGAGAGGTTTACAATACGAAAAACCTCCGAACCAGGACCAGGTGAAACAACGGTACCTTGATCTTTGATTACATCATCTATAATTCCTGAAAAAGGCGCTCTTATAGTAGATTTTCCTAATTGGCTCTCTGCTTGCTTTATGGCATCTTCGGCAGCTTCATAATTGGTTTTTGCGGATAAGTACTCTATTTCAGAGCCTATTTTTTGTTCCCACAGGCGTTCTCTACGTTCAAAAGTAGTTTTGCTTAATGCGGCTTGAGTTTTTAGTTGAGACAGCTGACTGCTCATACCGCCATCATCTATAGTTGCAAGAATCTGACCTGCACTTACTTTTTGGCCTTCTTTTACATAAACTCGTTGTAATGTACCTGACATTTCTGGGTAAACAAGAACATTCTGCTTTGTTTTGACATTTCCTTGAAGTTCCAAAAAGTGATCAAACTGTGCCGCCTTGGCCGTTACCGTTGTCACTAAAGGTAATTTTTCGTCCCGGCTCATAGTAGATATGACAGAATCCAACTTATGTAGTTCTGCTTCAATGGATTTTTGTTGTTCTGAAAGCTCACTTTTTTTAGCACGGATACTTTCTAAATCTCCTTGTGAAATGATGTCGCTAACAGATGCTTCCTTCTCGCCGCAAGCGGAAAAAAGTAGAGCCGTAGTTGCTAAGTATAGTATTTTTTTCATCGTAATAAGTTTATTTGTTATTTATCCTAACTACTTAAGATTGGAATTGGGTTCGTTTATAATGACTTCTAAATCGGTCTTTTTATTAATGACTTCCACCATTGATTGAAGATATCCTTGTTGGGCATCATAAAGTTGGGTCTGTGCCTGACGTAGATCAAAACTACTTGCAATACCTTCTTTATACTTAATCTGGTTTTTGTTTTCTATGCGCTCCGCCAAACCTAGATTCTGCTTAGCTGTCTCATACTCTTCAATGGAAAGAATATAATTGCTTTTAGCTGTTTCCAGTTGAAGACGTATTTGTTCTTCTGCTTCGGAAAGCTGTGTTTTGGCTTTTTCCATAGCGATTTTTGCCCTGGCCGTACTTGCGGAACGTTTCCCTGAGCTAAATAGTGGTATGGTAAGGTCAACTCCTAAAACAGAAGAGTCAAACCAGTCTTGTTCACCTTTGAAGAAGCTAAAATCATCCGAGAAAGCTGAAGAGCCATAATTGACGAAAGTGCTTAACGTTGGTAAAGCCCTACTTCGCGCTAATTTCCATTCAAAGAACCTTTGTTCGGTTTGATTTATGGCCAACTTGTAATCTACATTATTCTCCATATTGAAATCTGTCTCCATAAGAGTAAAATCAATTTGGGCTGTAGCAAGATTGTCTAAATCTTCCTCTAATTTGGTAGGTGCATTAATAGCAATACCCATAACAAGGTTCAGCATTTGACGAGTTATGTTCTCAAGTCGGATAGTGTTCTTTAACTGACTTTCTATAGAAGACAGTGTAATTTGTAATTGCTCAACACTTTCTTCGTCACCAAGTCCATTTTCAAATAGTTTGTTGGTTTCAAAAAGATTTTTCTCTAAGTTGGCTTTATTTTTTTCTAAAATAGCCACACTTTCTTGCGCTAACAATACGTTACCATAAGCTTCAACAACAGATTTTCTAATCTCTTGGTCCGTTTTTTCGTCATTATTGGCACTATAACTTAAGAATGCTTTTGTTGCTTGGACACCAACAATATATGAGCCATCAAAAATCTTTTGCGTTAGTGTAGCCGTTGCCGTAGCTGATTGAGCTTGACTAAAAACAACTTCTTCATAAGTGCCCGGAGCACCTCCAAAAATTTCAGCAGGAATTACTGTAACAGGCTGTTTTAATTGATTCTGATAACTAACAGACCCATTAATTTGTGGTAGACCATCTGCAATGGTTTCCCATTTTTGTTTTTGGGCATCTATTAAATCTCGTTCAGCATTAATGGCGCTGTAATTGTTTTCAAGAGCAAAAGCAATGGCTTCTTCTAATGTAAAACTATAGGTCTTTTCGGGCGGGTCTTGGGCAACTGCAAGCACAGTTGTCAGTAAGGCCATGGTTGTTATAAATAGGTTTTTCATTTATTCGTAATTTGAATTGATAATTTCATTTAACACTTTTCTTCCTTTTGGGGTCACAATACCCCGAATATGGTATTCTAGATAATCATCCATTAAGGGTTTTATTGGAAACTTTTCCAGAGGAAAAAGTTGAGGGTCTTTTATACTTGTAACCCCAGAATAGTATATGCGCGAGATAAAGCCAATATTTAAATTATCACGGTAGTAGCCCTGGTTTACTCCTCTATGTATGTTATCCGTCACACATTGTTGCATATGCTCAAATTGACGTTGAGTAATGGTTTTGTGAATTTTTGGGTAATATTTTTGTAATTGATACTGTGGAGATGATTTCTCGTCCTTTAAGTTTACCATGACAAATTTCTTTATCTCATAAATCTCTTCTATTGGGTTTTTGTTTAACGCACATATCTGGGTGATTCCTGTAATTATATTTTGCGAGAGGTGGTCCATACAATTTTCCACCAATTTCGTTTTGTTCTCAAAATGAGTATATATCGTTTTCTTGGATATACCCATTTCATTGGCCAAATCATCCATTGTAACGCTCTTAAACCCGTAGGTTAAGAACATATCTGTTGCCTTGTCTAAAATTTTTTCTTTCATAAGAGTGGGCAAAGATAAGTTAGGAAACTTTAAAAACATAAAAAGTTTCCAAAGTTTTACGATTATTTAACACATTGTTAGGACGATGATTCGTTCTTTTCGTTACGTTTTTCTTCTACATATTTATCATAAGCTTTTTCACCTTCGTCTTTCCAGAATGCATCATAGTGTTTCCATTTAGAGAAATCATCGCCACATATTCCTCTTCGTTTTGTATTGAACGGCCTTTTAGATTGGCCCTTCTTGTGCTTCTTTTTTCTACCACCACCTTCGCTAAAACTCCCAAAGATTATTTTAGAAAGGATGAGAAGGCCGGCGGCTTGCCAATAGGTAAGTGTAGTAAGTCCAAAAATTTCGGGCATAAGCCAGTTCCATAAATACATAAAAATATAGGCAAACAGTAGTAGAAAAGCTATACCTGCTATGATGTAGAAAATTACCTTTACAATTTTTTTTATGTATTTTTCCGCCTTGTTCTTTACTTTATGTTCTATATATTCTTCCATAATTACATGTTTTTAATTACTTATTTGTTTTTTTATTTCTAGTTCTTTTAGAAGTATAGCTAGGGCCCTATGTCTTCTGGACATTAATGTGCCTTGTGGTATGCCGCTTTCGTTAGATAACTCTTGATAGGTGTAGCCTTCAAAATCAATAGCTGCAATAATATTGCGGTAGTTCGGTTTTAGATTAGCAATGGCTTTTTTTAGTTCGCTCGTCATTTCATCGGAATATGAGTTGTCAGATTTACCATAAAGCAGCTCGGAAAATTCTATCAATTTGTTTTCAATTTCATCTTCTAGGCTTATTCCCGGTTTTTCCGTTCGCATTAAATCCACAATTTTATTTCGAATAGAGTGGTATACGAACCCTGCAATGTTTGTAATGGGTAATGCACTGTCTGACCTGGAAAATAACTTTAACGCTACGTCTTGAACAATATCATCTGCATCCCTATCGGTTGCATCATCTATTCTAGATTTTGCATAAGCCTTTAGCGAACGATACTCTTCGTCAAAGAAGGTTTTTAGGTTATTATAATTTTCGGTTTCCGAAGTCATTAAATGGCTTTTTGAAGCAATTCTTCGATAGTAAAGACGATGATTTTCAAATCTATTGCATTTTTTCCGAGTTATTTTTTTACAAAATGAGTTAAAGACAGTTTGTTTATTTAATTGGTCTTATTTTTGAAAAAATTTTCTTGAATGCATTCCATCGAATTTTATCGTTCTGAGTTTATCTCGTTTTTAGAGCAAAAGGCAATTAAAAAAGAGCCCGAAAACCTATATGCCCCTATTACTTATATACTGGGGTTGGGCGGTAAACGATTGCGTCCGGTTCTTACCCTATTATCTGCCGAGATATTTGAAACCGATTATAAGAAAGCTTTAGACGCAGCTTTGGCGGTAGAGACTTTTCATAATTTCTCTTTGGTTCATGATGATATTATGGATGACGCACCTTTGCGTAGGGGGCAATCAACAGTTCATGAAAAATGGGATATTAATACAGGTATCCTTTCTGGAGATGCTATGCTTATTACGGCATATCAGTTATTTGAAAACTATGACGGTGAAACTTTTAAAAATTTAGCTAAACTTTTTAGTAAAACGGCTCTGGAGGTTTGTGAAGGTCAGCAATATGATATTGATTTTGAGGAAAGAGATGATGTTACTTTGCCGGAATATCTAAAAATGATTGAATACAAAACAGCGGTTCTTGTTGCTGCCGCTCTGCAAATGGGCGCTATTATTGCCAATGCTTCTGAAAAAGAGCAAACGGAGATTTATAATTTTGGATTGAATTTAGGAATTGCTTTTCAACTTCAAGATGATTATTTAGATGCGTTTGGAGACCCTAAAACCTTTGGGAAGCAGGTGGGCGGTGATATCATTGAGAATAAAAAAACGTATTTGTATTTGAATGCCTTAGAACTGGGGTCTTCTGTGCAAAATAAAGAATTGTTGGATATGTATTCCATTCAGCCCAAAGACCCTTCTGCTAAAATTGAAATAATAAAAGAGATTTTTGTTGAAAGCGGTTCTGCAAAACATACGCAAAAGGCAATTGAGGATTATACACAACGTGCTTTTGAATTACTGAAAACACTAAATATTTCTGAGGATAAGAAGAAAATTCTACATGACTTTGGCGAAGGATTAATGCGCAGAAGAGTTTAAAAAAACCTGTTTAAAAGTGCTTTTGTAAAAGGCATAGTAGGGCAGGCAGAAATAAATTTTAGGTCCTCTAAAATGTTAGTTTCTTCATCTAGAAATTTAAAAATCAATTGAGGCTCACATTTGTTAAAAAGCGATTCAAAAATTTGATGCCCTTGGTGATTGTTTTTATCCAATACATCTAGAAAGAGCAGATCATAAAACCAAAATCTATTTTTAAAGCTTAATTTGTTTAAGGGTTTTACAGTTTTTAGATAATCAATTAATACAGGGACTTTCTTGGCCGTGCTCATAAAAGTGTACCCTGTACTGGGTTTTGCCCAGCCGCCAGCAGTGCCAATGTATCGTATATTTTCTGTATGATGTTCGCTAAAATCATAACTGGTCATAGGTATGCTGCCTTGTTCCGTTTCAGTAATTTCATAAGCACCACATTGTAAATCGTTCTTTACATACGTATCCAAAGCATTTTTATATGCTTTTTTCGGCAAAAGATCTGCGGAAAAGAGGGTGTATTCTACTAAGGCTTCTTTTTTAGAAAAAGGTAGAATGTACATGAAACGGGTGTTTCCCTTTTGTGGAATTGAAAAATCCATGTATGTAACTTGATCTAGATCGAATACAGGTTTTTCGGTCTTTACGGTCCATCCTAAAAAATGCTGTTGTAACACAGGATATTTTTTCTGGTGGGTCGCCATTTTGTAGTCGAAGATACTATTGAAGACTTTTGCTGCCGAATAGTTGTTGCTGGTGGTTTCTACGGTTACGGAAGAGTGATTATCAGTAACATTTACAACGGCTTCCTGAAGAAAAGTAAGATTCGGGTGGTCTTTTAATCGTCCCAAATAAGTTTTGTAAAAATCTACTCCTCGGACCATTTTGTATGAATATGGGGCAATAGCATACGTTTTGGTGAATTTTTGTCCGGCAAAATAAATGTGATCCCATTTTTTTGAAACGATGGAGTCAAATTTACCTTCCCCTTTTTCCCAAAAGCACCATGTGCGGTCGTTTAATAATTTTGAATCCTTGTCAAGTAACAAAATCGATTTACTCGAAAAAAAATCATCTTTAACCATGGCATCCGCAAGCATTAAGCCTGCAGCTCCCGCGCCGATAATTATGTAATCAAAATAAGTTGTGTTTTCCAAATGCAAGTATAGAATCGTTACCATTTCAAAAGTAGCGATTCTATACAAGTTCATTCAATTTTTAATTAATGCGATACCTCAAACCAAAAAATCCGCGAATACCTTGGTTAGGTCCGTATACATAGGATGGATCAAAAGTTAGTGCATTTGGGTTGTTGGGTGTGGCTACTGCATCGCCATTGGCATCAAAAGTTACATTCCTGTCAAATGGGTCGTTTGCCCTTGCAATAATAAAAGGATTACCGCGGTTTGGGGTCCAGTCCAACAGGTTTTTTACTCCTCCGTAGAACTCAAAATTTTCTAATCCCTTCCATGTAAATTGTATGTTCTGTATGCTCCATGCTGGCGAATAATCGCTTCTGGGGTCGGTCTCACCAAAGGTTGGTAAACGCATAGGGCCATATATATTTCCGGAGTAGTCCACGGATAAATTTATTTTTTTGAATTCATAGGAAGCATTCCAGGTTCCGGTATAACTTTCGGTAAGAATTTGTCGTTCCGTAACACCGTCTTCCGTTTGACTCACATCTTGAACTGTAGCTCCGATTAAAAATTTAAATCCGCTAGGAAATGAAAAATCAATATTGGCACTTGCGCCTTTAGATACTGATTTTCCGTTTAGATTGTCATAAATAATTTGGTTGGGGTTGGTATCATAATCCGGTAAAATAGCGTTGCTGAAATGCGTGTAAAAAACCGAAGCATCCAAACTTATAAATGCACCGCTATCCGCATATATCTTTTTAAGGTAATTAAGGTTTACGTTTACGGAGCGTTCGGGGTCTAGTTCTTCGGTAACAATTACATCTCTAGCACCGGTCAATGCAGCATGTTCTTCAGTAAATAAATTTACAACTCTAAAACCTGTACCTGCATTTAAACGTAAGATGTCATTATCAGTTATTTTGTATCTGTATGCCATTCTTGGCGTATAAATGTTACCATGTCTTTCATCATAATCGTAGCGCATGCCCAGTAGAAGGGAGTGCTGTGTTGCCAATGAAATTTCATCTTGAACAAATATGCTGGGTATGACCACTTCATCTGCAGTTACGGTTGCCGTAGTATTGTCATCATAATAATTGTAGCGTAGGGCAGTACCGACTAAAATATCATGATTTTCTAACTTCTTGTCCCAAGTAAACTGCCCAAAACCGATGCGCTGATCAGCTAAATAAGGTACATCACCGTACACTGAGTTTTGGTTGTGGTCATTATAGGAGAAAGAGAAAAGTACCTTTTCTTCGATAGGTAATTGATACTTGCCTAGAACTTCCCATCTGCGCGTATATATGCTTTCACCATAAATTTCATCACCACCTCTAAACTCTGGCGTCCATTGCATTTCTCCTCCCCAGCGGTCTTCGTAGAAAAAACGGCCGGCAAGAGAGAATATACGGTTCTCGTTACGTTGGAAGTTCCATTTTTGAAAAACTGAAATACGGTCTTGTAAAGTAAGATCAGTAAAATTATCGCCGTTGTTATCAATGGGGTTGTCGTAATTAAAGTAATTGACGCCTAGAAGCATATCTGTCTTCTCTCCAAAATTGATTTTAGCACCGACGTCAACATTAACCTCTCCCCAGCCCGTAACAAAAGCATCGGCAAAGAAATCCGGTGCATCTAGGGTGTTTTTGGTGATTATGTTTATCAGTCCGCCAACGGCTTCGCTTCCATAAAGGCTGGAAGCAGGGCCTTTTACAATTTCAATCTGTTCTATTAATGAATTTGGTATGCCAGACAGACCATAAACGGTTCCCAATCCACTAACTATGGGCATTCCGTCAATTAATACTAGAGTGTAAGGACCTTCTAGCCCATTAATATGAATATCACCTGTATTACACACGTTGCAGTTAATTTGAGGGCGCACGCCATTTACATTTTGTAATGCTTCAAAAATACTTGCAGTGGGGTTCTTTTTAAGAAAAGTAGGACTATAAACCTCTACAGGCACCGGACTTTCGGATCGGCTTACTGCTTTCAACGTTCCGCTCACTACCATTTCTTCTAATTGCTCAGAAGCTTGAATCAACTCAATATTAAACGTCTTATTTTCATTTCTTTCAAATGTGATTTTGGTCGAAAAATTTTGATAGCCTATAGCGGAAACCTTTAAAACGTAGGTGCCCGATGGAATTTTTTCTAAAGTAAATAGCCCATTTTCATTGGCTGAGGTTCCATATTTGGTTCCTTTTAAATAGAGGTTGGCAAACGGAACCGGACCTTCGTTATCTGTAATTTTTCCACTAACACTGCTGGTTTGGGCATTCGCAATACCAACAAACAGGATTGAGAATAGGAAATATAGTGTATGATGTAAATTAGTTTTCATTGGTTTAAATAAAAGTTTAGACAAAACTAAAAATTTGTTTTTAGATATAAAAATGTATTTTTGCATGATTGAAATTTTATGACACTTTCAGAAGAAGATTATATAAAAGCGATTTATCACTTGGGAAAGGGTGAGAACAACATTGTTTCTACCAATGAAGTGGCGGAACAAATGAATACGAAACCATCGTCAGTAACGGACATGGTCAAGAAGCTTTCAGATAAGGGCGTAGCCAATTATAGAAAATATAAAGGAGTTTGCCTTACGGAATATGGGCAGAAAGTAGCCTTGACCCTTGTTAGAAAACATCGGTTGTGGGAGGTGTTTTTGGTGGAAAAATTGAATTTTGCTTGGGATGAGGTACATGAGGTAGCAGAACAGTTAGAGCACATTAAAAGTGAGAAGTTAACGGATAGCTTGGATAAGCTTTTGGGGTATCCACAGGTAGATCCTCATGGAGACCCTATTCCATCAAAAAATGGGGAATTCAAGAAAGCGGTAAAGAAATTATTGAACGAGATACCTGTAGGCACCAGTGGTACTTGTGTTGGGGTTAAAGATTCATCGGCGCCGTTTCTCAAATTTTTGGATAAGAATAGGATTGCTTTGGGAGATACCATCATAGTGCTAGAAAAGGAAGAGTTTGATGGATCGCTGCATATTCAGGTCAAAGGGAAGGATATTCGCATCTCGGACCAGATTGCAGCAAATTTATATCTTAAAATAACGGAATGATATGCAAGAGATAATTGATTATTTTGAATCGATAGATCCAGTTTTGGCGGCGTTTTATGCCACACTATTTACTTGGGGATTAACAGCTGCAGGTGCTGCATTGGTTTTTTTCTTTAAAGGAATGAACCGAGCATTATTGGATGGGATGCTTGGTTTTACCGGCGGAGTTATGGTTGCGGCCAGTTTTTGGAGTCTCTTGGCTCCGGGCATAGAAATGAGTCCAGGTGAAGGCTTTGTAAAGGTAATACCCGCCGCCGTAGGTTTTCTTTTGGGTTCTCTGTTTATTTTTGGATTGGACAAGGTGCTTCCACATTTGCACATTAACTTTAAAGAAAGTGAAAAAGAAGGTATTAAAACTCCTTGGCACCGAACAACGCTGCTAACCTTAGCAATTACACTGCATAATATTCCGGAAGGTTTGGCAGTGGGTGTCCTTTTTGGAGGGGTTGCTGCAGGGTTTGATGGCGCAAGTATAGGTGGTGCCGTGGCCTTGGCTTTGGGTATTGGTTTACAGAATTTTCCTGAAGGGTTTGCGGTGGCTATGCCATTGAGAAGGCAAGGCCTTAGTAGGTATAAAAGTTTTATGTACGGACAGGCATCTGCATTGGTAGAGCCAATTGCGGCAGTTTTAGGGGCTTGGGCAGTTTTAACTTTTCAACCTATTTTACCATACGCGCTATCATTTGCAGCAGGAGCAATGATTTTTGTTGTTGTGGAAGAGGTTATACCGGAAACACAACAGGATAAATATACAGATATAGCAACCATGGGTTTTATAGGTGGCTTTATTATTATGATGACCTTGGATGTAGGTTTGGGGTAATATAATTAAAAGAGTTTAGAGAGATTTTTTACTCTATAATTGAGATTAAATGCTCTGAGACTTGACTCAAAATTAAGGTGTATTTGTTTTAGTGCCTTGTGGGCTTGCCCCGAGGTAGTTTACCTTTAGGAAGTGAGGGGTTAATACTTGCTGTCCCTTTACAATGTTAAAAGTAAGAATAGTTCTACAATATTTTTTATCTTTAGGTGTATAAGATAGTTTGGATAACTCCGTTTTATAAAAAGGACTGACGCTTTATTTGATACTATTGGTCCGTGAAAATCTAATCCTATGATAGCCCCCCAAAATCATGAAAATGAAGCAGAGCGGCTTGCACTTTTGCAATCGTATTCTATTCTTGACACAGAATTAGAGGAAGATTATGACAATTTGGTGCTGTTGGCTTCGGAAATATGTGGTACACCTATATCTGTTATTACACTTTTAGATAAGGACCGGCAATGGTTTAAAGCGCGGCGTGGATTAGACGTTAGTGAAACCGAGAGACAATATTCCTTTTGTGGCCATACCATTCATGAAGCTGATAATATTCTTGTTGTAGAAGATGCAAGAGAAGATGAACGTTTTTTTGATAATCCTATAGTCGTGGGTGATCCCAGGGTTATTTTTTATGCCGGTGTTACATTAAAAGGGGCTAGTGGTATGCCGCTAGGAACGCTTTGCGTTATTGATAATAAGCCAAAAAAAATTACAGAGAGTCAGCTAGCCGCATTAAAAATCCTTTCTGATCAGGTGATGAATCTATTGGATTTACGAAAAAGTAAAATGAATCTTGAAAAGGCGAATGAAGAACTTGAACTAGCCAATCATGAGTTAGATAATTTTGCCGCTGTGGCCGCTCATGATTTAAAATCACCTTTAAATAATATTATTACGTTATCTAATTGTCTGCACGATTTATATTCTCCTAAAATGGATGATGAGGGCAAGCAAATTGTAGAGTTTATACGAAGCTCTTCAGAAACACTTAAAAAACTCATTACGGGTTTACTTAACTACAGTAAATCCGGTCAATATAATATAGACGATAAAACCACGATTTTGTTGAGCGACTTACAAAGATCTATAAAAGAGCTTTTTGGTGGTCGCAAAGAATGTACTATAACAGTAAAGAGCGATTTAGATTCTATTTATGCGAATAAGGTAGCCGTTGAGCAGATTTTGATAAATCTGATTGCCAACGCCGTTAAGTATAACGATAAACCCAGTATTGAAATAGCACTTGAAATAAAAGAACAAGATGGTTTTTATGAATTTGCCGTTAAAGACAACGGACCAGGGATTCATGAAGATGACCAAGAAAAAATCTTTAAAATTTTTGAGGTTATTTCTGAGCAAGATAGATATGGCGATAAAGGAACAGGTATTGGTTTAGCTACAGTAAAAAAGGTCGTTGAAGGCCTTGGAGGAGTAATTAGTGTAGCTTCACAATTAGGTGAAGGCGCAACATTTACCTTCACCATTAAAAGCCCTATTGTAGTTGAATCCTCAATGGCGTAATTCACATTTGTTTTTAAATAGTATTACTACATTGGGAATTATCTGTTAATTTCTTCAATTAGATTTGCTACTAAAGCAGTCCACCCCGTTTGGTGAGATGCACCTACACCACGGCCATTGTTTCCATCAAAATATTCATAGAACAAAATTAAATCTTTAAAATGCTTATCGGTATATTTTTCCTTGTCCAACTCGTTTACGGGTCTATGTCCATCCGTGTCTTGTTGAAAAATACCAATTAGTCTTTTACTTATTTCAAATGCTATATCTTTTAGATTCAGATTATTATCGCTTCCTGTGGGGTAAGCATATTTTAAGCTGTCACCAAAATAATTATGATACTCTTTAAATGTACTGATAAAAAGGTAGTTCATAGGCATCCATATGGGGCCTCTCCAATTTGAATTTCCCCCGAACAAATCTGTAGATGATTCTGCACGTTCGTATTCAATACTATACGTGTCTCCGTTTATTTTTACTTCGTATTTATTTTCATGTTCTTTAGATAATGAGCGTATACCATGTTTGGCTAAAAACTCTGTCTCATCTAATATGCTATGTATTAAAATATCTAATCTTTTACGTGGTACTAAAGAAAGTAATACGTCATTTTCAAGGCCAAATTCTTCAATCACCTGATATTTTTGTCGCTCCATTCGATAGGTGCGGTACCATTGCATACTAGCCTTGAACCGTGGTAGTTTATCCAGGCATTCTTTTCTAATGTTCAATACCGCGGTTAATGAGAGTAAACCGGATATAGAGCGTACTTTAATGGGAATTTTTTGATTGTCGGGTAAAATTAATTTGTCGTAGAAAAATCCTTCTTTTTCATCCCAAGAGCTGGCAGAATCTTCAGTTATCTTATTTAGGGCTTCTGCAATGAAAACAAAATGACCAAAGTACTTTATAGCCATATCTTCAAAAGTATCATCATCTTGTGCAATTTCCAAGGCTATTTCTAGCATGTTCAGACAATACAGTGCCATCCACGAGGTGCCATCTACCTGTTCAAGAATACCGCCACCTGGTACACCATTACTACGGTCAAAAACCCCTATATTATCAAGACCTAAAAATCCACCTTGAAAAACATTATTACTAGAGCTATCTTCACGATTTACCCACCACGTGAAATTTAGCGCCAGTTTATTGAACATTCGTTTTAAAAAATTTAGGTCGCCCTTACCGGTTTTACGTTGTTCCATTTGATAAATCTGAATGGCCGCCCAAGCTTGCACAGGCGGGTTTACATCACTAAAATTCCATTCGTATGCCGGAATTTGACCATTCGCGGCCATATACCATTCTTTGGTAAAGAGCAATAGTTGTTTTTTTGCAAATTCATGATCAACCATTGAGAAGGTAACACAATGAAAAGCGGAATCCCATGCTGCGAACCATGGATATTCCCAAGCATCTGGCATGGAGAGAATATCATGATTTCTGAAGGCGGTCCAAGAACTATTTCTGCCGTGCCATCGCTGATCTGAAGGGTTCGTTCCGGGGTCGCCTTCAAGCCATTGTTCCACTTCATAATTATAATATTGTTTAGTCCATAGAAGCCCCGCGAATGCCTGTTTTTGAATTTCTCGTTCTTCTTCATTTGATTTTTCGGTAACTGACTCTAGAAAAGAGCGTGATTCTGCAATTCTTTCCTCAAAAACACCGTCAAAAGAAGCATCAATAGGCGTGTCTATATCCTGCGAGGAGAGCCTTAGGCGAATAGTTTTGGTTTCACCTGCGGCCAGTTGCAATTCATACATGGGAGCACATTTTGTGCCTTCGGTGTTTTTTTCAGCTAATGAAAAATCATTGTCTATGACTGCATCATGAAATAAATCTTTTTTAAACGGGTGTTCATTGGTACCGTTATAAATACGTTCCATATTGGTTTCATTCTCTGTAAATAGAACTCTGGAGGGCGTATCGAAATACAAATTGTATTTGCCAACATACTCATGGTCTACAGCCACGCATGGAGATTTTTTTGTTCCCGCCTTTTTAATGACAGGTTTTTTATCCATTCCCGTGAAACTCCAAAAATTTCGAATCCAAATAGTTGGTAAAACAACCGCTTTGGCTGTTTTTGGACCTCGGTTACTAACAGAGATTTTTACTAAAATATCTTCTCCATCCGCTTTGGCGTATTCAGTATGGACATCAAAGTATTCGTTGTTATCAAAGATACCTGTATCTAGGAGCTCATATTCATTCTCTTGTTTGCCTCTATTACGGTTTTCCTCCACTAATTTATTATATGGAAATTCATTCTGAGGGTATTTGTAGAGATGCTTCATGTAGGAATGCGAAGGTGTATTCTCCAGGTAATAATAAAGCTCTTTTACATCTTCACCGTGGTTGCCTTGTGGTCCGGTCAATCCAAAAAGGCGCTCTTTTAAAATGGGGTCTTTACCGTTCCATAGCGCTACGGAAAAACAGATGTTACAATAACGGTCAGAAATACCGGCAATACCGTCTTCTCCCCAGCGGTATGTTCTGCTTCTAGCATGATCATGTGGCAGATAGTTCCATGCATCACCGTTTGGACTATAGTCTTCCCGTACCGTGCCCCATTGCCGTTCACTTAGGTAGGGACCCCATTTTAGCCAATCTTTTTTCTTGCTATAATGGTCTTCTAATCTTTTGTTCTCTTTGGTATTTTGGGTCATACAGTTAAAATATGTAAAGTTAATGGTTTGCAAGTGTGTTTATACGAGTACCTAAATTAGGTATATAATAAGGTCTTCACAAGTGATAAATGATGCAGAAAATAAAATTTTAACCGCTGTCGGAAATTTTCGTCATTTTTGTACGTTCATAGAGTAATTGGTGATGGCTGGAAATCGCTCATCAATCTTCAAAATGTGAAATTAGCAGTGATATGAAGAAAAAAGGACACGTATTATGGAATGTTTTGATTGTAGTTACAGTAATCATTTGTCTTTTTGCCTTTGTTCTGCATTATAAAAATTGGACAAAAACGGATGCTTCTGGTCTAAAAGTATTATCCGGATTTTACTTACAAGAAGTACCTTTTTCAGCTTTGGATAGTGTAGATTTTGTTGAGAAAATCCCACCCATGGTTCGCCTGAATGGTTTTTCGGCCTTTGATAAGGAAAAAGGTGTTTTTCAGGATTTCAAAGATTCACTTACCGATAAAAAGGTATATGTCTACGTTGATAATTTTGAAAATCAAAAGATAAAAATTGTTCATCACGATTCATTAAAGCTCTTTATTAATCTTAAAGATTCTACGGATACCCAGCAGTTGTTTGATTTACTTTCAAGCAAATTAAGTGTTGAGCCTAACTAGGCAGCTATAGGTTATTCTTTATTGGGTTTACTCTATATTTCATATTAATTTCTTTTTAAATTATCTACAGTCCTTTGTTATTCAGGGTAATGTGTTGTATTTTGTTGAGATAATCAATAAACAAACAATCATGGAAACAGATGAAATTGCCTCTAAATTAGTGGCTTGGTGTAATGAAGGAGATTTTGAAAAGCCTTATCAGCAGTTGTATAGCGATAAAATAGTAAGTATCGAAAACGACGGTAAAGCGGAAGGAGCTTACGTTGAGGGTTTTGAGGGGATTAAGAAAAAGGGTGAGTGGTGGCAAGAAAACTTTGAAGTCCACAGTAGTAAGGCGTCAGATCCGGTAGTGGCAGACAATTGGTTTTCCGTAAAGTTTACCATGGATACGACACATAAACCATCTGGGCAGCGCTCTACATCATCCGAAATTGCTGTGTATGAGGTGCAAGATGGAAAAATTGTAAAAGAACAGTTCTTCTACAATGAGAATGGATAAACTTCTGTAGAAATTAGAATAATTAGAGCCACTCAACTGTTGAGTGGCTCTTTGCTTTTAGAAAAGCCAAAGCCTATCTTTGTTTAAAATTATTTCATGGTTCTATTGGCTCAGATTGTAGGTGCATTGTATGGTCTTTTGGCTGTAATTTTTGGCGCTTTTGGTGCTCACGCTTTAAAGAAGTTACTTTCTGAAGAGCAGCTCAAAAGTTTTGAAACTGGAGTAAAATACCAAATGTATCACGCTCTGGTGTTGTTGGTAGTTGGATTCAATTTTAATATGGATGTTGCCTTTCAGCAATATATGGTCTATTGTTTTGTTATAGGTACTTTTTTATTTTCGTTTAGTATATATGCTTTGGTCATTAGCTCGGCAAAAGGAAAGAAATTACGTTTCCTAGGGCCCATAACGCCACTTGGAGGCTTGTTATTGGTATGTGGTTGGGGACTATTGTTGTATAGCTTTATAAACAACCTTATCTAGTTATCAGGTTGGATTTCTGAAGTGAATTCTTTTATGGCCTGATTGGGTTCTATAATGTCATGACCTTTCCAAAAGTTGGGGTCGTAATCTGGCATATAGGTAGGTAGAACACCGGTCTTCTCCTTAAAGGCTTCAAACTGACCTGAATTAATGGGTTCCTCGTCAAAAACTATAAGTTCATACCGGTTGATATTGCCAAAAGCAGCATCTACTTTCAACGCCAACTCATTTTGCTTGCGTCTGCCCTTCACGTTTTTGTTCTTTTCAATAATGGTTAAAGGTCTTTTAATTCCAGCTCGGATACCTTTAATTACATTGTAGTAGCGCAGGTGATACTTTTGATCGGGGCCCTTATCAAAAAGAATGCTCCCTTTTGCTAAATATTCGTTCACGGAGACACCCAATAGTTTAAAGTCTCTAAGCGATTCAGTATTTTCAAAATCCATTCGGATTAGTGCAAAATCATCTGAATTTATATAAAGCGTACCACCATATTCGGGTGAGCCGTCTGGAACAAAACTGATGACATATACGGCCTGGTCTCCTAAATAGGTATAGTTTTCTAGGATGAGGTCATAGCGTCTGGGTTTGAACAGCACGTTATAGTCGGAATCGTCAAAAATCGGGAGGTTTTCAAAAAGGTTGCCCAGTGTTTTACGCTTGTATTCCAGAAAGAATTCCCTTCGCTCTTCTTTGCTCTTTTTTTCCTCTTCAAGGCGTTCGTTAAGGGCTGCCACATCTGTAGAATCTATTTCCTCTTTAAAGATTTCACCCATGTCATCAGCATCTACTTTAGTGCCGAACAATCCAGATTTTATTTTAAAATAAGAATCGGTCTTAATATTTTCCTTTACAATTTTATTGAACTTTTCCTCTAACAGCTCTACATCTAGCTCTTTGCTTTTATCATACAGTTCTGATGCTTTAATAAGATCTAGCTTTTGTTCATCCGCATCATCGGCACCATAGAGGTCGCCCAGCATTTCTGTGTAATAAATGTTGTTTTTAGGTATGGTTTGAATCACACTATCCAAGAAACTTTTGTTGAAAGCATCAATCGTAGATTTCTTGATCTGATACTCGGTTTTTATAATTTTGTTTTGGTAGGTTTCTCTAAGGAACAACCGTTTTTTAGAAAAATCCGTGATGTAGTTCTTCTCAATATTATCTTCTACAAGTTCAATAATTTCCTTTGGCGTATAGTTTTTGTTGGATACGATAACTTCCCTAAGCTCTATAGCCTTTGGTTTAAGATAAATTAGGCTATCCGTAAACTCGGAAATGGGCTTCCCTATGGACTCGTAGCCAATACAAGAAACAAAAAGAGAGTCGGAAGCTTCTACAGCATCGTTCAGCAAGAATTTGAACTTCCCCTCTTCATTGGTAATCATACCTCTATTGTTTAACTGCACGGTAGCGTAGGGCACAGGTTTTTTAGAAACGGAATCTACAATGGTAGAGCTTAAGCTTTGGGCATGTTGTGCCGAAGTAAAGAATAGAAAGAAGATGAGGGTGTGAACAAAGACTTTTGGCATATTGATAACTAATGGCTATTCAAAAAAAGCGATTGCAATTGAAGTAAACGCACCTTTTTTGATTTATTTAATACCAATTTATCCTTTTATTAACGAAAATACTTACATCGCAAATGAATTTAATTCTGAAGTTTTGCAAATCCATTGCTGCTTGAATACGCATGATTGCGGTTGTTAGTGGCAACCACAGCCATCTTGTCCGCAAGCTTTATTGTTTCCTTTTTTGCTAGCGAACAATGCTTTGGGCAGAAAGAATTTTTTCACCAAATACCCAACTGCAACAGCTAAAATAATGTAAACCAATATGGGTTGAATCATGCTCATTTTATTTTAATATTTGATAGGCGGCCAAAGCAACAATATAGGCAAAAGAACTCATAAATACCAATTGTGCGGCTGGCCATTTCCAAGTATTCGTTTCTCGTTTTACTACGGCTAAGGTGCTCATACATTGCATGGCGAAGGCATAAAATAACAATAACGAAATTCCCGATGCCAAGTTGAACAATGGTTTTTTAGTTTTAGGGTTTACCTCTGCGGCCATTCGGTTTTGAATGGTCTGCTCCTCATCACTGCCAACACTATAAATTGTGGCCAGTGTGCCCACAAAAACTTCACGTGCAGCGAATGAGGTTAGGACTGCGATACCTATTTTCCAATCATAGCCTAATGGATGTACGATAGGTTCTATAGCTTTACCCATATAGCCCATATATGAATTCTCAAGTTTATAGCTAGAAATTTCTTGATTCACCGCTTTCTCTTGAAGCGACCTTTTCTTTTGGATTAAGGAATCGGTAAGAGCGGTCTGGTTTATGGCGTACACGTTAGACTGAATACTGTCGTTTAAAGCAGCTTCATAATCGGAAAGCTCGTTTTGGATACTCTCTTGATTGAAATCCGAAAATCCTTCAGTTTCAATACGATTTGTTACAATCTCATCGGCATTTTTATAATCATCGGAAAAACCGTTAGAGCCTAAAAACCAAAGTACAACGGAAATTGCCAGTATTATTTTACCCGCTCCCAAAACAAAACTTTTGGTCTTTTCCCAAACGGTATAAGCTACGTTTTTGGGTAATGGTAATTTATAGTTGGGCATTTCTACCACAAAAAATGAGCGCCCTTTTATTTTTAATATTTTGTTCAATATTAAAGCTGATATAATAGCTGCTCCAAATCCCAGTAGGTAAAGAAGCATTAAGGTCAGGGCTTTATAGCCAAAACCTAGAAAGTCGCCTTCAGGAATCACCAAAGCAATGATAATAATGTAAATAGGTAGCCGTGCTGAACAAGTGGTAAAAGGCGTGACCAGTATGGTTATGAGTCTTTCCTTCCAGTTTTCAATAGTTCGGGTGGCCATTACTGCGGGTATGGCACAGGCCGTACCGGACATTAAGGGAACGACACTTTTTCCGCTTAATCCAAATGGACGCATGAGGCGGTCCATTAAGAATACTACGCGACTCATATACCCTGTTTCTTCCAGCAGGGAAATGAATAAGAATAAAAAGGCGATTTGGGGAACGAACATGGCAATACCGCCTATTCCTGCTAAAATACCTTCGGCAATGAGATTAGTAAACACTCCGGCGGGCAATGTATCTTTTACCCAAGAGCTTGCAGAGGCAAAGAACGTCTCTATCAAATCCTGTGGGTAACCGCTCCACTCATAAATACCTTGAAAAATGACTAAGAGAATAGCAAAGAAAATGACATAACCAAACACCTTGTGCGTCAGAATTTTGTCCAAGGAAGCTCTAAAGCCTTTGGCGGCGGCCATATCTACTTTGTAAGTTTCCTTTAAAATACCGTTTATAAACTGGTACCTTAGAATAGTTTCTTTCTGTTGTAAGCGCTTTAACTCAGATTTAGATTTGGTCGCAAAAGACGCGGCATCTTTAAACAGCGTTTTCTCAATGGGCATAAAGTTTACGTCTTGCGTAATTACAAGCCATAATTTATAGAGGTCCTCATTAGGAAAAGCGTCTTTTAATTTTTTAAAATAACCTGGGTCTATGACCTTAATATCAACATTCTGTTCTGTGGAGAGACTCTTGTAGTTGGCAATAAATTCTTTGAGCTTATCTATGCCAATGCCTTTTCTTGTACTTACCAAGGCAATTTTAGTATTCAATTTTTCCTCTAAAAGTGGAATATCTACCGAAATACCTTTGCGGGACATACGGTCTGCCATATTAATGACCAGTATTGCCGGTATCTTAAGGTCTTTTATCTGAGTAAATAAAAGTAGATTCCGTTTTAAATTTTCCACATCCGAGACAACAACGGCTACATCTGGGTGGTTCTTGTCATTTTTATTCAGTAAAAGTTCAACTGCCACGCTCTCATCTAAAGAAGTGGTGTTTAAACTATAGGTGCCCGGTAAATCTAATATGTGTGCTTTTACGCCTCTGGGAAGTTTACAAATACCCTCTTTTTTCTCAACGGTAATACCCGGATAATTACCCACCTTTTGGTTAAGGCCTGTAAGTTGGTTAAACACTGAAGTTTTACCAGTATTTGGGTTCCCAATAAGGGCAACGTTAATCTGTTTACTCATAGAGCAGAGGTGTCTTCTAAAATGTCTAGCTCAATGAGCATGGCGGTTTCCCGTCTAATGGCAATATGTGATCCGTTTACATTTACATAAATAGGGTCTTTGAACGGGGCTATTTGAACCAATTCTATTTCATTGCCAGGTAGACAGCCCAACTCCAATAATTTTATGGGTAGCGAGTCATCGGCAAATTCCTTGATGATTCCTTTTTGTCCTTTCTTGAGTTGTGCGACCGTAGTTATCAATGTTTATTTAGATTGATTATAAGTAAGGGCAAAAGTAGCATAAAATATATTAAAAAGCGGTTCGGAAATCCCAAAAATTCATAAAACTATAGAAGTTAGGAGGTTTATTCCTCTTTGTTGTTTTCTCTCAGGATTTTAAGATCACCCATCAATTTTTCAACTTCCTCCTTGTTGGTTCCATCATAGAATCCGCGAATTCGTTTTCGCTTATCCACTAAAATAAAATTTTCGGTATGAATCATATCAAAAGGACCTCCATCGCCATCTGTTTTCACGGCTAAATATGATTTTCGGGCCAATTCGTATATCTGCTTCTTATCGCCCGTTACCAGATTCCATTTAGAATCGTCCACGCCTTTTTCTAGTGCATACTTTTTTAATTGCGCCACCGAATCTATTTCTGGAGTTACGGAATGGGACAAGAGCATAACATCATCAAACCCTTTTATACGTTCTTGAATACTCGCCATATTTTTGGTCATAATGGGGCAAATGGTAGGGCAGGTGGTAAAGAAGAAATCGGCTATATAAATTTTATCTTCATAATTGGCCTCTGTTATAGTTTCTCCATTTTGATTCGTTAAAGAAAAATCTGCAATGGTGTGGTATTTTCTTTTGTATTGGAGGGTACTGTCCACCAGCTCTGGATTGACCATGGTAGGCTGATAAATAGTTAAAATTTTTGGAGGTTGAAGGGCGTTATAGAAAAGATACATGATTACCGCCGAAAGTCCCAATAGTACCAGACCGAAAAATTTGTATTTGGCAAAAAATGAGCGCATAATCTTTTTGCCAAAGATACGTTAGTCAATACAAGCATTCAACTCTTAAGGGCTTATAGTGCTGCTAAAAGTTTCTTAAAAATAAATAGGGGTGGTTAGTTATTTTTTTTAAGCGGCTGTAAAAGTGTACTTTTGTCGGCTGAATTCAAGATGAGTTCGTTAATTATAGAAAACATAGATGAGTCCGTTACTTATAAAGACCATACAATTTTTTTTAAGCCTTTCGTTGTTAATCGTACTACACGAATTAGGGCATTTTATTCCAGCTAAGTTATTTAAGACACGTGTAGAAAAGTTCTATTTGTTCTTTGATGTTAAGTTTTCCCTCTTTAAAAAGAAAATTGGGGAGACCGTTTATGGTATTGGTTGGCTTCCTTTGGGCGGTTATGTAAAAATAGCCGGTATGATCGATGAAAGCATGGATACGGAAGCCATGAAAGAAGAGCCCAAGGAATGGGAGTTTAGAAGCAAGCCGGCCTGGCAACGTTTGATTATTATGATCGGCGGTGTAACGGTAAACTTTGTTTTAGCGGTGATTATTTACATAGGAATGGCCTATGCGTATGGCGACCAATATATACCTGGGGATAGTTTAAAAGATGGTGTACACGTTACTGAAAAGACCATTGGAGACGAATTGGGTATTGAAACAGGAGATAAAATTATAGCGGTTGATGGAGATAAGATCAAGGACTTTAATAAGATCTTTATGGACATCATTAATGGAAGTAGTATTACCATAGAACGTAATGGTGAAACTATTGAAAAGGAGATTCCTGTCGATTTTATTGCAACGCTGATGGAAGATAAAGACCGAGCTCGGTTTTTAGGTCCTCGTTTCCCTTTTTACATAGCGGAAGTGTCGTCGGAATCTTTGAACAAGGATGCCGGACTAGAGCCAAAAGATGAAATAGTAGAGATAGCCGGAAAGGAAATCACTTATTTTGATGAGGTGAAACCTATTTTGGAGCAGTATAAAGGCGAAAAAATAAACCTGACCGTCGTTCGTGATAACAGTGTGCGTAAAGTTATACCCGTTGTTATTAATGATTCCGCACAAATAGGCGTAAGACCGGGTATGCCTTCTATGGAAGAAATGGAAAAAAGAGGTCTTCTGCGTTTGGAGACTGAAAAATATACTTTTGCCGAATCTATACCTGCGGGAATCAATAAAGGGGTTAACACCCTTTCGGGTTATTTAAAGCAATTAAAAAAGATTTTCAATCCAGATACAGGTGCCTATAAAGGTGTAGGTGGTTTTGCAGCCATAGGAAGCCTTTTTCCAGATGCTTGGAACTGGGAAGTATTTTGGGGAACAACGGCGTTCTTATCCATTATGCTTGCCGTTATGAACTTGCTGCCTATACCGGCATTAGATGGTGGTCATGTCATGTTCCTGTTGTACGAAATGATTTCGGGTCGTAAGCCGAGCGATAAATTTTTAGAATATGCACAGATGATCGGCTTCTTTTTATTGCTTGCTTTAATACTGTTTGCCAATGGAAATGACCTGTATCGGTATTTAACCGGAAAATAGTTTTCGAATTTTATTTGGGACAATAAAAAAAACAATTATATTTGCACCCGCTTAGATAAACAAAGCGAAAATATTTTCCTCCTTAGCTCAGTTGGTTAGAGCATCTGACTGTTAATCAGAGGGTCCTTGGTTCGAGCCCAAGAGGGGGAGCAGATAAAGCCCAGTAAGCACTATGTTTACTGGGTTTTTTGTTTTTTAACTTCTTTTTTATCCAACGCTTTATCCGTAAATTAAACCGTAGCATAAAGAATAGTATTTTTTACATCTGTATGCGTCTGCCTAAGACTATCGATAGTGAGATATTTAGCCCTCTAATATATCGGTGGCGTTACGGACTTTCTTTATTTCTTGCGATATTTAATTCGTAGTTATTTTGCACAATAATATTTGTTTAGAGACACCAATATTATTGATACTCCGTTAGCTTTTATTCGAGCTTTGGATTTAGTAATTTTAACATCATTGGTAAGTCATTTTGTAAAAATCTAAATTCTAAACTCACCGAATTAGCTTTATGTACAATACTCCTATGTTCAATAGAAAAGGGCAGCCCGTATGTGAGATATGTCAAGTAGGTTATGATAGGCTCCTGCTGCACGTCAATAAAAGGCACGGCCTTACAGCGGCTGAATACAAAGCAAAGTTTAATTTTCATCCAAAAAAAGGCATTCAAAGCCATTGGTTAGAGGCCAAGATGAGGAGAATTGCAAATAAAAACTATGATTCTGTAATTATGCCCAACCTTATCATTGGAGGCATAAAAACTAGGTTTAAGGACGGGAATACCGCCACCGACAAAGAACTGGTAAGCAAGATTGCAAGCAAGACCATGAAAGCCTATTGGGATGGTAAGAGAGAAAGCCAAGAGGATGTTATTGCTAGGTTGGTTAAAAAGCTTTCTGCCATAAAGAGGAATATTCACGCAACCAATTAATCTTTATCTGAGCGTTGTAGGTTTTTAAAAATGGTCTTTGCATTTATTGGCAATTCTCTATATACGTACGAATACCGGACCCCTAAAAGGAAAATGGATTTATTTGACCCCACGGGGACTTATTATTTTGGTTTTGTATCCCCTACCTTCTTAAGACATCGATAAATCCGTTCGGTGGACGGTTTCTTATTATTCTTCCAGTGAGGGAGTTAAATTTTCTCAAATCTTAAAAGACATAGGAGTGACTGGTACTATTAAATTAATTAAATTAGACGATTTACTAGTAAACAATAGACAACTTAAATTAGGGCTTTAACCAAATCTAGATACAGCGTAATTAATATGAGTTTCGAACAAACATTTAAAAATATAGACGACCTACTATACAAAGATTCTGGGTCTGATAGTGAATTAGATTACATAGGCCAAACCTCTTGGGTTATGTTCTTACGTTACTTAGACGAGCTAGAACAAGACAAAGCAGACGAAGCCGAATTAAAAGGCGAAGATTACAGTTTTATTTTAGCCGAAGAATTCCGTTGGCCTAATTGGGCAATGCCTAAAGATGCCGATGGAAACCTAGACCATCACGTAGCGCTAACAGGTACAGGTTTAGTAGAATTTGTAGATGGAAAGCTATTCCCATACTTAGCAAAGTTTAAGCAAGAAGCAGATTCTGCGAATACTATTGAGTATAAGATTGGAGAGATTTTCTCTGAATTGAAAAACAAAATCCAGTCTGGTTATAACCTACGTGAGATTTTAGAATATGCAGACAGCCTTCCATTTAGAGCATCAAAAGATAAGCATGAATTAAGTCACCTGTACGAGACTAAGATTAAAAATATGGGTAACGCAGGTCGTAATGGCGGCCAATACTACACACCAAGACCTCTCATACGTGCGATGATTAACGTGATAGATCCACAAATAGGTGAAAAAGTATACGATGGCGCTGCAGGTTCTTGTGGTTTCTTAGTAGAAGCCTATGAGTATCTGTACGAGCGCATGGATAAAACCACTGATAACCTTAAAACATTACAAGAAAACACTCTTTACGGTAAAGAGAAAAAAAACTTGGCTTATGTAATTGGTATTATGAACATGATTTTGCATGGTATAGAAGCACCCAACATTATTCATACCAACACGTTGGGTGAGAACATACGCGACATACAAGAAAAAGACCGTTATCACGTAATATTAGCAAACCCACCATTTGGCGGTAAAGAAAGACCCGAAGTACAACAAAATTTTGACATAAAAACAGGAGAATCCGCTTTCTTGTTTATGCAACATTTTATAAAGAGCTTAAAAACAGGTGGTCGTGCAGCTATCGTTATTAAAAACACGGTATTGAGCAATACAGACAATGCTTCTGTAGCGTTGCGTAAACTCTTATTAGAAGGCTCTAACCTACATACCATTTTAGATTTACCAGGTGGAACCTTTACAGGAGCAGGCGTTAAAACCGTAGTCTTGTTTTTTCAAAAAGGCGAGCCCTCCAAAAAGATTTGGTACTACCAGTTAGACCCAGGACGAAACATGGGAAAAACCAATCCGTTAAATGACAGAGATTTGGAAGAGTTCTTAACATTACAAAAAACGAAGCCAGAAAGCGAAAAATCATGGATTTTAAATGTGAATGATTTAGATGATGATTCTTTTGACCTTTCGCCAAAAAATCCGAATACACCTGAAGAGGCACCATTACGCAGTCCAGAGGAAATTTTGGAGGAAATGGAAACTTTGGATGCTGAAACCAATACTATTCTTAAATCAATTAAAGAATTGATATGAGAAAAGATTGGGAAATAGTACCATTTGGTGAGGTATGTGAAATTAGTGGTGGAAGTCAACCACCCAAAAGTAATTTTATTTATGAACCGAAAGAGGGGTATATTAGGTTAGTACAAGTTCGAGATTATAGAACAGATAAGTATATGACTTATGTGCCGATAAATAAGGCTAAAAAATTCTGTAAGAAGTCTGATATTATGATTGGTAGGTATGGTCCACCAATATTTGGAATTTTTAGTGGAATTGAAGGTGCGTATAATGTAGCTTTGATGAAAGCTATTCCTAATGAAGAAAAACTTGATAAAGAATACTTCAGATGGTTTTTGAAAACGGATGAGTTAGTTCGCTTTGTAGAAAAAACTTCAAAGAGAGCTGCGGGACAAGATGGAGTAAGGAAAGAAAGGTTATATTCTTATCCAATCCCAATCCCACCAATTGAAGAACAAAAACAAATCGTAGCCCTATTAGACAAAGCGTTTACAGCTATAGACCAAGCCAAAGCCAACATCTCAACAAACATAGCAAACGCAAAAGAGTTATTTCAATCTAAACTTAATGACATTTTTAGTCAAAAAGGAGCTGGGTGGGAGGAGAAGACTTTGAATGAAATTTGCGAAGTAAAAGATGGAACACATGATTCCCCTAAATACGTAGATGAAGAATTTGGAATACCTTTCGTAACTCAAAAAAATATACTTGATGATGGTATTTCATTTGAAAAAACGAAATTTATCAGTGAAGAAGACCATAATAACTTTTACAGAAGGTCAAATGTTGCTTACAATGATATTTTATTTGCAATGATTGGTGCTAATAGGGGTATGGCATGTTTAGTTGATGATAAAAGAGTTTTTAGTATTAAAAATGTTGGTTTAATTAAATCAAATGAAAGTTATAGAGCTAAATTCATTCTTTACTTTTTAAAGAGTCCAAAAGCTAAAAAATACGTTGCGGAAAACTCAAGTGGAAGCGCTCAAGGCTTCATCGGTCTAACAAAATTAAGAGCTTTTCCGATTCCCTTTACAAGTATTGAAAATCAAAAGGAAATAGTATTGTTAATAGAGTCATTGAACAACTCAATTAAAACTACTATTTATAATTATTCATTAAAACTAAATTCACTGGAAGAACTCAAAAAATCTATACTTCAAAAAGCCTTTGCAGGAGAATTAACTGAAAACGTAGTTGTAGTATGAGTAGTTTAAAGCATAACGATATTGTAATCCCAGAAGACGGAACAGATCCATTTGTAAATTGCAAATTGGATAGAAAAAAGTATGCTGATGTTTTAACCGATATTGTTAGTGGTTATGCAGATGGTTTTGTACTCGCTATAAATAACCCTTGGGGAGAAGGAAAAACTACATTTGTTAAAATGTGGCGTCAACAACTGGAAAATAATGACTTCAAAACTTTATATTTTAATGCTTGGGAGAATGACTTTCAAGAAGAAGTGATTATCGCTTTACTATCTGAGTTAGAAGAATTACGAGAGAAATCAAAAAAAAACTTTGAATCACTTCTTCAAAAATCGGCAACATTTTTAAAAAAGGTAGCTCCCGCTGCAGTAAAAGGTGCAGTTGGTAAAGCAATAGGGGATGAGGCCGTTGCAGAAATTGCTGCAGCTGCTCTAGAGTTTACCGCAGAAGAAGTTGAAGAACAAATACAATCCTTTAACGAGAAGAAAAAAGGAATTAAAGATTTTAGAACTGCACTAGAAAATTTTGTAAAAAAAGTAGACGGGGGTAAACCTGTAGTGTTTATTATTGATGAGTTAGATAGATGTAGACCAAGTTATGCAATTCAGGTTTTAGAACAAATCAAACATTTATTTTCAGTCTCAGGAATTGTTTTTGTTTTGTCTATTGATAAAAAGCAATTGGGCAATGCTGTAAGAGGTGCTTACGGCAGTGATAGAATTGATGCTGATGAATACTTAAGGCGATTTATTGATTTGGAATATATCATCCCTAAGCCAAATATTCAAATGTTTATAGAGTACTTATATGATTACTATGCTTTTGATGATTTTATTAGTTCAAAAAAAAGAAGTGCGTATTCAAATTTTAATAATGATAGCGATAGGCTCCATACTATACCACTATTACTCTTTGTAAATAGTGGATTTAGCTTAAGACAGCTTGAAAAAATATTTGCAAGGATTAGAGTAACACTTAAGAGTTTTTCAGAGAATCAACATGTATTTCCTGAAATCCTTGTTCTAATAAGCTATTTGGAAATGATAAATCCATTATTGTTAGATAAAATCAGAAATAGTGAGATAAGTATTCAGAAATTAATAAACGAATTAGATGATATAGTGATGCCAATTTCTGATTCTACTAATATTAGAAAGATAAGAATACTTGTGGCGGGATTTATGTGTAAATATGCTAATGTTTACATGACAAAATCTAGAAAAAATGAAGAAGGTTTAATTAATTCTGAATCGGTAAGTCTCGAAAATAAATTATTAGTAAAAACAAAGCTTGAAGATAATGAACATCATTTTACAAAAGCTATTCTCAATAATCAAAATCATGGGGAACGGGTTGATTTAGACCTAAATTTTATTTTGAAAAAATATGACTTAACCGAAAGAATTGTTAATTAATGAACGAAGCACAAACCAGACTAGACCTTATAGATCCAGCACTAAGAGAAGTAGGCTGGGGTGTTGTGCATGAAAGCCGCATAAAAGTAGAGGTGATTACTTCAGGTAGAATCATTGGGAAAAATCACAAAGGAGAAAACTTAAGAAAAAAACCATTGTCTTGCGACTATGTGTTAGAATATAAAGGAAGAAGGTTAGCTGTATTAGAGGCCAAAGCAAGAGATAAATATTATACAGATGGTTTAGCACAGGCTAAAGACTATGCCTATAAATTAAATACGCGTTTTGCTTATTGCACAAATGGGAAAGAAATTTATGGTGTAGACATAGATGAAGCTACGGAAGGAGATGTATCTAAATATCCTACTCCGCAAGAACTGTGGGAAATGTGTTTCCCAACACCTAAAGAAGATTACAAGGTAGAAATTGTCAATTGGAAAGAACGTTTTAGAGAAATTCCTTTTCCACTTTTTAAAGGACAGTACCTACCACGTTATTACCAGCGTACCGCAGTAGAAAAATGTCTAGATGCCATAGCCGAAAAAAAAGATAGGTTGTTGTTGACCATGGCTACTGGAACAGGTAAAACAGCTACTGCATTTCATTTATGCTGGAAGTTATTTCATGCTAAGTGGAATTTAAAACGAGATGCTACAAGGGCGCCAAGGATCTTGTTTCTTGCAGATAGGAATATACTGGCTAATCAGGCTTTTAATTCTTTCAATGATTTTGATACAATAGATGAGAACATAAAAAAGCGTATTACTCCTTCTGAAATTAGAAAAACTGGTAAAGTACCCAAAAACGGTAGTATTTTCTTTACCATATTTCAGTCCTTCATGACCGAAGTTAGGGAAGAGGAAGTTGACATAGAAGAATATGATGATTTAGCTGCAGAGCCACGTATTGAATACGATGAACCGAAATTCAATTTTGGGGAGTATGATCCTGATTTCTTTGATTTTATTATCATAGATGAGTGCCACCGTGGGGGTGCAAATGATGAGGGTAGTTGGAGAGAAATACTAGAATATTTTTCGCCAGCTGTACAGTTAGGTTTGACAGCAACACCTAAGCGTGATGTTAATGGTGATACGTACGATTATTTTGGCGAGCCCATTTATACTTATGCTTTGAAAGATGGTATCAACGATGGTTTTTTGACACCGTTTAGAGTAAAGCAAATCCAAACTAACTATGATGAATATACAGTAACTGCAGATGATACGGTTATAAGTGGCATTGCTGAAGTAGGTGATACATTTACCTATAAAGACTATGGTAGAAAAATCATCATAGACCAAGTTGAACGTTTTAGAGTTAAGAAGTTCTTAAGTGAAGTAAATCAAAATCATAAGACTCTAGTATTTTGTTCTACGCAAGTACATGCAGCTGCGATAAGAGACATAATTAATCAAGAAAGCGATAGCAAGAGTATAGATTATTGTAAGCGAGTAACTGCCGAAGATGGTAGCCGAGGAGAACAAGCCTTAGCCGATTTTCAAAACAATGAAAAACTGATTCCTACCGTTTTAACAACTTCTCAAAAGTTAAGTACAGGTGTAGATGCACCAGAGATAAGAAATATATTACTACTGCGCCCTGTAAACTCTATGGTAGAGTTTAAGCAAATAGTAGGTAGAGGAACCCGCCTTTTTGATGGCAAAGATTATTTTACGGTCTATGATTTTGTTGAAGCGCACAAGCATTTTAATGATCCAGAGTGGGATGGTGAGCCACTACCACCAGAACCGCCACAAGGAGGAGGAACAGCAAAACCATGTACGACTTGTGGAGAAACACCTTGCAAATGCGAAAAACCAGAAGATGAACTTTGTGCAACATGTGATAACATACCATGTATTTGCGATAAAGAGCCCACCGCATTAATTAAAATAAAGTTGTCTGATGGTAAAGAAAGGGAAATAGATGCCACCGTTAAAACAACATTTTGGAGTTCAGAAGGAAAACCTATTGGACACGAAGAATTTATGAATCAACTGTATGGAGACTTACCTAGTTTAGTTGCAGATGAAGATGCGCTCCGTAAAATCTGGAGTTTACCTAGTACCCGCAAAAATTTATTAGAAGAATTAAGCGAAAAAGGATATACAGATGCACAATTAGAAGATTTACGTAATTTAGTACATGGTGAAGACAGTGATCTTTTTGATGTCCTAAGCTATGTAGCATACCATAAAGACCTTGTGCCAAGATTAGCAAGGGCAGACAAAGCCAAAATAAAATTAGGCGACTACAACCAAAAGCAACAAGAGTTTTTAAATTTTGTGCTAGAGCAATATGTAAAAGAAGGTGTTAATGAGTTGGACGATTCTAAACTATCGCCTCTATTATTGCTAAAGTATAATGCCATTGCAGATGCAAAGCGGGAGCTTGGTGATATAAAATCCATAAGGGATACGTTTATTGGATTTCAGGAGCGATTGTATAGAGATAGAGTTGTTTAGTCTCTTAGAATACGCTGCTTTGAGTTGCTATTTACCTAATTAGACATTCATTATGTGATGTCTAAGAATATATAACTAAATCCTTCAAAAATAACTGATTCTAATCTTTTAAGACTTTTTTTTATAACTATTTACATATGTGCTCGAATCAGGCAATTTGTGCAAACTGATATTAGTTAATAATCGAGACTGGAACTGTCGGAATTTGAAATTTGGTCTCTGCATTTTCTCGCCTATCCCTATATACGTATGACTCCCCGCACCCCAAAAGGAAAATCGATTTATTTGAACCCACGGGGTCATCTCCTGACTTTATTAGACTATTATTTCAACTTTTTTTATTGTCCAACCTAGCTAAGTGCAACAAAAAATTGAAAGGTTTATTGTGTGCCCTCGAATAGTTTTCATTGTATTTAAATAAAGAAAATATTGATTACCTTAAAAGAACTGTACTAGGGCGTTTTATGAAAACCAATGTTGTGAACAGATATTATGTCAAATCGTTTTCATTAACAAAAATCTTTTCCTCTCTCATATCTCTTACAATGTGTATTAAATAATCAAAACCACCATGTTCAAAATCTGTGGCGATATAATTATTTGGAAAATCACATTTTCTATACACGACGGTGCCAGAATATTGTTTTCCAGCTAATGTAGTGTAGATTATTGCCTGTCCTTTTTGAAATTTCATCTTATGATTTTAATTAAAACACAAACCTTTACAATAAGCTACGGCCTTTATTTTCTTATTGTTGTAGGCATATAGTTCCATTCTATAAATATAGTATAATTATAGAATGCGGTTCAACCAATATGACAACGACCGACGTTTTTGGGTATTCAATACAACGATAGGAAAATGGTTGGTGCGAATAATCATTGCAATTGTCGCGCTGGGTGCATTATTGAAGTATTTGGGCTATATAAAGTGAATAGACGGGAAATCATTTTATATAGCTTAATTCTAGCGATTATATCAAACTTGTACTATTCTTTATTTTACTAATTTGCCATGTTATAAATCTTTATCAAATGCTGAAGTTGATTTTTACTTTGATCTTTTTTCTATACTCAATCAGTATGATGTCTCAATGGAAAACTGATTCTGGCGATAATAAATTTGATGGTCAATATAAGTCATGCTATGTAATTGGAAAGGGAGGGAGCTTTCCTTTTAACAAACCAACTTTAGTAATAAGTCGTTTTGGCGAAAGATCACCCAATATCTATCTTACTAATATTGGTTACACAGGTTGCAGCAGAAATACTGTAAGAGTTGTATTCAATGATGACGAGTCTGTTTTAATTTGCGATAACCCAGCTCCAGATTTAAACAAAGATTCTTTATTTATTAGGTATTTTGATAACACCAGTACGGTTGACTTTATTGAAATGTTGATGAATAAGAAAAGTGTTTATATTAGGGTTGTCAATAGTTGTGGTAAATCGGATTATGAATTCTCACTAAAAGGATCATCAAAGGCTATTAGTTTTGCCTTAGGGGACTATCTTTCAGATTAACTAAAGTATTTTTTGTGCTTTTTAATGGGGGTGATTTTCTTTTAAATTAAGTTTAAAATCATCAACTTTTTATTTCCGCTAGGGACCAGGTTTTAAGCTTTCAGTATTGTCTCAAATGTTTTTTTAATAATTGCTGCTATAGTAGATAAGTTCTTAACCGAATATCGTAAGTCATGAAAAAGGATGTTATCGGTTGTAATAAAATTAGTCTTTTCCCTTCTTTTCGTTAGTTGTCTTTTAGATTGGTCATCTATTTGAAACTTGTCCAATTTATTGGGATGGATGGTTTTGTAATATTGGCGTATGTTTGGCACGAGAAAATACGTTGGTTTGTAAATTGGATTTCTTAAGCAGTTCCGGTTAACCCGTTCTTTAAGATAGCCATCTGCTGTGAATGTAGTGGGTGTTATATGAGCGGGAATCTTAAATTCTTGGATATTTCCCAAATTAAAAAAACGGAGCAATAATAAAGAACCTTAATGAGTATTAGTCTGTAGCTTGCTGGGTAGGTTTGTATGGTATTGATTAGTTATAGCGGCTAGAGATTGGCGGTCTGATTTGTCAAATTGTAAGGTTACTGTAGTATATTTTTCTATAAATATTTATACCTATATAAATACCCTCTATAAATACCTTTTAAGTAATACCTATTAAAAACTCTTTTTAAAAATTTATATAGCTATAAAATTCATTTTTGCAAGGCAAGTCGACGATTTTAGCTAATAAAATTTTGTGTTCTATTTAAGTCTTGAGTTTAAATCCTTTCTGACCTTTTCACGAAGTTTTTTAGTGTTATATTGCTCTTGTTTTTTTTTATATGTTTGACGGTTTTTTTCGGCAATAGTTATCAGCTCCTCTTTTGTATGTTTTATGCTATACAGAACTCCACGCATATATTTCGATTCAGAAACTACATGCCATTTTTCATAAAGTGCAAGTCTAATTTTCTGCATATGATAGTTTGAACTGTATTTCCGTATCTCAGGGGACAAATCTTTTTTGGCACAGCATTTTGCTCGACCATCCATTCGTGATAATAAAAAGTTATTAGTGATTTTAGCATAAGGTTTTTTATACAAGATGCTCTTTATTGCTAAGAACGCTAGGAAATACAACATCTCCTCTTTGGTGTGTTCTTCTTCTTGAAATTCTTTTAAAAGCTGTACTTTGATTCCTGTTAGTGGAGGGCGAGATTTTAAGGCAAACTTGTCATGTAGGTTTTGACCAATTTGGTACATCTCATCTCTCATGGAGGGGCGAATATCGTAGCCTAGGTAAGTACAGACCCCAATAAATTTATTATGAGTGTTATTGGTTGGGCTGTTTTCATAAAAGAAGAGGGCGTAACACGATATTTCGTACAAAACTTTTTGCGGATCCAGCAAAAACCCTTTAAGAAGCTGAATGGGGAAATTTATATATTTATGGTTGTTTTCCATGAATTTAAGCGGTATAAACCTTTTGCCTCACTAATTAGCGGTGCTTTAGTTCTTGTATAGCTTTTTCGACCTCAGATCTTTTATAAAGAACTCTGTTCCCAATGCCATAAGATTGTAGCAGACCGTTCTTGGTATGTGTAGAGAGTGTGCTTAAATCTATCCTTAGCAAGTCTTTAGTTTCTTTTCTGGTTAGATATTCCGTAGGTGCTTTTGGTTGAAAGTCATTTTTTAACTCCTGTAATTCACTTCTAACTCCGCTCAGTATTTTTTCTACTAACTGATCAGGGGTTGTTTGTATAAATTGTATTTCTTTCATGGGTTAGGAAAGGTTTAATGGTTTATAAAGACTGTGAATACTATAGTATTTGCGGTTATATCGACCAAGTCTTTGTTTTATTAATTTGAAGTAAAAGTAATGGAGCGGTATAAGAAGGGAAGTAATTTCCTTACCCGAAGAAAATTATATCATTTAGGAACAACGTTTAGCGTTGCTGATAATTTGCTAGCGAAAAGAAAAAAATATATAGGTTACTTCTTAGAATATGATGTGAAGAAATATAAGTTTTTAAAGGTCGTAGAACGTTCTGCGTAAGGTCTGGTATGTGTACCCCGTACTATAGGTGGAGTGGATATGCTTTATAAAATCCTCTTTGCCGATGTCCAAGTGCATGAACTCCTCTTTTTTATGTTCAAGAAAAGATAAGATGTCGGTTTTTTTCCTTAGTAAAATACGGTTGTCCTTGGACAAATCGCTGTTCAGCTTCGGGGACTTTTTTAAACTTAAAATGAATTTTTCTAGACCTTGTTCCGGTTTGTGGTTTCGACTGTAAGCTCTCGCAAAAGATTCTAAAAATCTGATTAGAAGTTCCCCAGAGATTTTATTTTCACTGAGAAAAACCTGTGTCTTCTTTAAAAGGTACTGATAGGTTCTTGGGTTTTGAAATTCATCCTTAACCTTCTCTAAGATAACCCTTGTATGAAGTTTGCGCCAATAATAGTCTGGGTGTTGAACTTTTGAGAAGTCCTTAATGTAAGAAGAGAGGTTATTCTTTGCCATGTGATTACCGGTTAAAAGGGTCAGGAAACTCTTAGTGCTGTTTTTTTATTACAGTTATCCTCTTTCATTTTGGCGAAGTTTTTTGCTGCCTGTTGGCTTAAGGTAAAATCTTCTCTGTCAATATATTTTTTAAAATTTTTCTCGGTTTCATGGCCAGTAATCTCCATTATCATAGGTGTAGTCCAATCTTTGAGACCGTAGAAGTTTGTGGCAAAAGAACGTCGGCAAGTATGATTTTGAATTAGTTTATATTTAGGATAGTAGCCTATTACGCCATTGTAACGACCTTTTACAGTATCATTTATGCACGCTAATTCACATACTTCTTTCATTAGAGATGATAGGGTTGTACGATTGCTCTTTTCATTGTCATGAAAGTTTGGCGGGAAATCATTGCCATATTGCTTAAGTACATTTTCAACCCTATAATGAATCGGTATCATTACTTTTTTAGATGTCTTAAATTGCTTTAATACGATGTATTTCATTCCGTCGTGTTCTACAATCATCTCTTTGCGCATTCGAAATAGGTCCGATATCCTTTGTGCCGTATAACAACCAATGATCAGCCAATTTTTTGCATGCTTTAGGCGGTCAGTAGGCATTTTGGTAGCAACTATTTTATCAAGTTCTTCAAAGTTTAGATATGTAACGATAGTGACATCTTCAAAACCTTTTATCAGCTTGTATTTGGGATTGACAATTTTCCCGTTGACCTCCGAATCTGCGATTATGGTTTTTAACCTCTTTACAAACCTTCCCTTCGTGTTTATAGATAGGTCTTTTTGATCTGTCAGGTAAGCCAAAAATGAATTTGTAAAATCTTCATCCACATGATTTATGTCAATCGGTCTTTTTAAGTATTGCTCAAAACTTTCTAATTGCCTAACAAAATTCTTATACTTGTCAATAGTGTTTTGCGTATAGGGCAACCTTTGGCCGTTTCGTCTATAGGTGCTACTAGAAAGACTGTCTACAAATTTCCATGCGTAGGGTATTAATGCTTGGGAGTCTTTTGTCTTTGGTTCATTAAAATAATCTAAGATTATATTTTTAAGCCATTTGCTACTAATACTATCTATGCCTTCGCTTTGACTTTGCTCTACTAACAATATTTTATCTTCTATATGTTTTTTAAGACCTTTTAAGGTATAGTTGAGTATTTTGTTTTCGGTTTCTGTTGTTTTGGGGTAGTTTGTTTTACTACTCCAAGCTTTAGCATCCTTAATGGTTAGACCTGTTGAAAGCCTAAAATCTGAACCTCGCTTAACCGTGAGTCTAACGTAGACCTTACTTGTGCCTTTAGGAGCATAGGGATAGAATTTTATAGAAGCCATAGTTTTGATGTTTAGAATTCAAAATTAGTATTATCCGACGTTTTATCCAACCAATATTAGTTTTTATCCAACGGTATACGATAGTATATTATTGCGAATTACCGGCAACGTATATATAGTATGGGGTTTTTAGAGGTGTATAGTTTTATTAAAAAGAATGAATACACCCCAAGAGGGGGAGCAACAAAAAGCTAGTCGAAAGACTGGCTTTTCTTGTTTTAGGCTGTATTTATTGGGGTTAAGCCTAATATAGGTGTTCGAGATGTACGCTCTGGTCTTAAGGTTCCATACTTGTCATAGCCGGGAGCAACTGCCGCACTTAAAGGTCGGTCTGGTTTTTCTTAAGGGATAAAAAAAGGGAAATCTTCTTGTGCTTTTTCTTTGGTCTTAGTCTTTGTGGAATTGCAAGCGACAAAAAGTGCCGTTACTACCAAGGCAAAGAATTGATGTTTTATTTTCATAGCTGTATGGTTTAAAACTGAAAGGTTAGTTCTACTACAATGGGCTCATCGGTATTTCCGAAATATTTTTTGGAACTGCCTTGTGGACCGGATTGCTCTGCAGGCATAAATTTGGTGCCCATTGCAGGAATATTTTTCACAAAAGAAAGGTCTCCTTGGGGGAATTTAGTTACTGCAGCACCTTTTCCGGGGTCTGAAGGTTGTTCTGGGGTAAGCATACGTAGAAATGTAAGGTCTGAATGGCAGTACACCGTAAAGCCATTATTATTCTTTCCATTTAACTTCATCCAATACAGGTTAGAGAAAAACCCTTTAAATTCTGGATAGACAAACCCTGGTTGACCGGTAATTGTATTGTTATAATCGTTTTCCCAAACCTTAAACTGCGTGCCTTTCATGCGGTTGCTCCACACACGGTATGGACCATCTCCTAGCCATTTCATGCCCTTAACTTCTTCCTCGGTGAAAGAAAAAGATATGCCTATATATTCTTCAACGATTTTTTGGTTTCTTATTTCAACATGTAAATCAAGTATTCCGTTGGGGTGAATGGTCCATTTAAAGAAATCTTGCGTCATTTCATGGTTGCCATCCCAATCATGATATTTTTTTCTTTTTTTGAACCATGCAGTAATCTCAACTTTATCATCTGATGATTTTATTTTTACATCTTCTAATTCCGTTTTGTTACCTAATAAAATGGGGCCTTCCTTTATGGGAATCAATTTTCCCTTTTTTGTTACTTCTTTGAGTACTCCCGTTTTAGCTGAAAATTTAAATTGGTTTTCATCGGCATTGATTATTATGAAGTTGTTGGAAGTAGTAGTTGTGATACTTCCCTTTTTAGAGTATTTAATTTTATCGGTATTCACCTGCTTAGCCATTTTTACCGGATATGACCACGTGAAGATTTCTTTACCGTGAATATCCGTTGCCTTCAAGAATAGGGCATCCGCAGATTTCCAATTGGTGGGCTTATCAATAGAGAAAGTTCCCTTTTCTAATGGTGCTAACTTTGGGAGTTCAACATTGCTTTCCGACATCATACCGAAGTCCGTTCCACCTTCAGGCCCATTGAAATTAACCCATTTCGCAGTCATGGAGCACTCATCCAAATCTGTGAAATGATACCGGTTTTCAACTTTGAAAGTTCCGGAAAAATCTTCCCTAATATATCTGTCCGCTATATAAATTGGGGACCATATTTCTTTTATGGTAAAATAACTGGCCTCTTTTTCGCCGTAAGGCCCCACAATACCATCCGCTCCATGATTACCGTCAGTGTCGATTATGCCACCTTTATCCATGCGCACTACACCTTCATCTGCAAAATCCCATAAGAAACCGCCAGCCGCCAATGGCATATTCCACATTTGTTTCCAGTAGTCATCAAGGCCGGCACCATGCCCACCATCATATAAACCGTGTAAAAACTCTGTAGGAAAATAGATTTTATCCTTGCTAGGGGAGTCAAAAGCAAACTTATAGTAGTCCGGGTAGTGCATGGTATTTGTCTTTTTAAAGACGTTCCAAGGGTGTATTACCTCTCTTTTTTGAATGTCCCATTTGGCAAATTCATCATCTAACTCGGTATTCCAACCACTTTCATTACCGTTGTCCCACATTAAAATAGATGGATGATTTACATCTCTAGTAACCAGTTCTTTTATTAGTTTTTTCCCAACTTTAGTGTCCAAATAGGGTACATGCCATGTACACAGCTCATCCAAAACAAAGAGGCCCAAAGAATCGCAAGCTTCTAGAAAATGAGTGTCTGGTGGGTAATGAGACATGCGAACGGCGTTCATATTCATGTCTTTCATCATTTTTACATGCTCAATACTCAGTTCTTTGGAAGTTGTTCTGCCGGATTTAGGGTGGAAGGAATGACGATTTACACCTTTAAACTTTATTGGTTGACCGTTTACATAAATACCATCACTTTCTCGGATTTCAACCGTACGGAAGCCTATACGTTCCGAAACTGTATGTAGTTCCTTACCTTTCTTATCCAACAAACTAATTTGAAGCTGATATAAATTCGGCTTTTCCGGGTTCCACGTTTTAATGTTGGTGGCCTTTGCTTTAAAAGACAACTTCCCTTCGTGCTTCTCTACTTCCGCCTCTGGAAATTCCTGAACTAATTTTCCTTTCAAATCAAAAAGCTTTGCCACGATAGAAGTCGCTTTTTTAGAGTTTGTATAAACATCTGCGGTGACAGTTCCGTTGGCTTGTGCATCAATTGCCACGCGCTCCATGAACTGCTGCGGTAAGACTTCTAAATATACCGGACGATATATTCCTCCAAAAATCCAGAAATCGGCATTGCGCTCCGCTGAGTTTATAGATGCATTGGCAGACATTTTATTCACTTTAACTTCCAATAGGTTTTCTTCTCCGTACTTAAGTAATTTTGAAATATCATATTTGAATTCGTAGAAAGCTCCTTGGTGAATTTCTCCTGCCAACTTACCATTAATATTCACTTCACAATCGGTCATGACACCTTCAAAAACTATCTTTACTTTCTTTGTTTTCCACTGGGAAGGCACTTGAAATGTATGTTTATATAGACCATGCTCATCGTAATACTGTTTTCCATCTTTATAATCCCGTCCGTAGTTATAGTTGCCAAAACCTTGAAGTTCCCAACAAGAGGGCACAGGAATTTTTGACCATTTTCCGCTTTGCATTCCATCGGAACAAAAGAAATCCCATTCAACGGTATCATCTTTGCCTGTTCCGGACAGATATTGGATTTCGGTGGTTTTTTGGGCAAACAAAATTCCAGAGTTAAACACGGAGAGTAGAAGCAGTATCGCTAAGGAAAGTACATTTTTCATTGGAGTCGGTTTAAAATTTAAAGGTTAGGTCAAGGCTTATTAAATCGTCGTCGTTTCCAAAATAATGCTCGGGATTACCATGTGGACCAGTACTTTCCGCATACTGAAACTTGGTGCCAATAGCAGGAATGTTCATCACAAATGAAATATCTCCTGCAGGGAATTCTGGAATTACTTTATCCCTCTTATTATCGGCTGGCGCATCTGGTGTGAGCATACGTAAGTAGGTATGAGGTGTTTTACAGTATACGGTAAAACCGTTGTTGTTCTTACCCTTTAATTTGGACCAATACAACCCAGAGAAAAAGCCTTTGAATTCCGGATAAACAAAACCGGATTCACCGGTGATGGTATTATTGTAATCGTTTTCCCAAACTTGGAATTTTGTTCCTTTCATTCTATTTCTCCAAACGCGGTACGGGCCATCTCCGAGCCACTTCATACCTGCAACTTCTTCTTCTGGAAAAGAAAAGGTGATGCCCCTAAAACCTTTTAGATTTCGGTAACCTTTGAACTTAACCTTTAAGTCCAATAAACCATTGGCATGCACTGTCCATTTTATAATATCTGAAGCATATTCTTTTACGGTTGACCATCCCGGGGATTTATCCGTCTTTTCATAAACAATGGTTATTTCAACTTTATTTTCAAAAGGGGTTATGGTCAGATTTTCTATTTTTTGATCTTGATTTAGGATAATTGGCCCGTTACTTAAAGGTATAACGGTACTGTCTTTTTTTACCTCTTGTAACATGCCTGTTTCTCTGGAAAAACGATAAGTTATATGGTTTGCCTCAATCCTTATCTGTTTATCCTTGGTTTCTGTGATAATGACTTCGGACCCCTTATAGTCAATTTTAGAATCACTTACATCTTTTGGTGTAGAAACGGGATAACTCCATGTAAAAATCTCTTTCCCATATGGGTCTATTGCCGTTAAGTGCAAGGCATCGGTAGATTGCCAGTTTTGAGGCTTGTTAACCGTGATTTTCCCTTTAGACGACGGAGCTAAGTTGGGTAGTTTTACTTCACTCTGGCTAATAATGGCAGGGTTGTTTTTACCGTCTGGTCCATTGAAGTTTATCCATTTTGCGGTCATGGAACATTTCTCTAGGTTAGTATAATGATAGCGGTTCTCTAACCTGAAAATTCCGTTGAAATCATTAGTTATAAACCGATTCTCAATATAAATTGGAGACCATATTTCTTTAATGGTGAAATAACTGGCCTCTTTTTCCCCATAAGGTCCAACAATACCATCTGCGGCCTTGTTTCCTTGTAAATCGATTTCATTATTTCTATCCGTGCGCTCAATGCCCTCATCCGCAAAATCCCAAAGAAAACCACCCGCGCTAAGAGGTAAGTTCCACATGATATTCCAATAGTCTTCTAATCCCGCTCCATGGCCACCATCATACAAGCCATGTAAAAACTCCGTTGGGAACAGGATTTTTTCTTTGGAATAGGCATCGTTTATTAAGGAATGATAGTGACTGTAATGAATGGTATTCGTCTTTTTGTAAATACTCCAGGGGTGGATGACCTCTCGGTTTTGAATATCCCATTTGGCGTAATCATCATCTACTTCTGGATTCCAACCTTGCTCATTACCATTGGCCCAAAGTATGATGGAAGGATGATTAACGTCTCTAACCACGGTTTCCTTCACAATTTTACGAGCTACTTTGGTGTCTAACATTGGGTTGTGCCACGTGCAAATTTCATCTATGACGAATAAGCCTAGGGAATCGCAAACATCTAAAAAGTGGACATCCGGGGGATAGTGAGACATACGAACAGCATTCATATTCATGTCTTTCATTTGTTGCGCTTGTTCAACACTCCAAGCTTTTGATGTAGTCCGACCCGATTTGGGATGAAAAGAATGCCTATTTACGCCTTTAAACTTAATGCGTTCCCCGTTTACATAAATGCCATCACCTTCAAGGATTTCAACCGTTCTAAAACCAATTCGTTTATTTAAGCTATGCAGTACCTCATTCTTTTTGTTGAGGAGTTTTATTGTTAGGATGTATAGATTGGGAGTTTCAGGATTCCATGTTTTTATAGTATTTGCTTTGGTAGAAAAGTTCCATTTCTCGCTTGTGCTCTTGTTTTCTGTAACCGATAAATCTTGAATTTTATTTCCTTTATCATCTGATAAGTACATTTGTATGGATGAAGCCTTTTTTGAAGTGGTAAATACGTCTACATTTATTTTTCCATTGGCTTTTGCATCAATGGCTACACGCTCCATGTGTTCTTTGGGTAAAATCTCTAAATAGACAGGTCTATATATACCACCAAAAACCCAAAAATCAGCATCTCGTTCTGCATGGTTTATGGATTCGTTTGCGGAAACCTTATTCACTTTAACCTCCAATAGGTTCTCTTTTCCATAATTTAAAAGTTTACTTATTGCATATTTAAACTCGTAAAAAGAACCTTGGTGAATTTCTCCCGCCAGTTTGCCGTTTATTTTTACTTCGGCATCTGTCATAACACCTTCAAAAACAATTTTTACTTCGTTGTTACTCCAATCCGCAGGTGCATGGAAATTATATTTGTATACCCCATATTCTTTAGCGCGTGTTTTGACGTCATCGCTTCCGTAGTTGTACGCTCCAAAACCTTGTTGTTCCCAGCAAGAGGGTACTCCAATGGTTGTCCATTCTCCACTTTTTCTCCCTTCCGAGACGTAGAAATCCCACTCTACCATATCGTCCATTCCTGTGCCTGATAAATATTGGATTTTAGTTTGTTTTGAATTTGTGCCAGGCTGAAAAGCATTTGCGTTTAAAACAGATAGGAAAAGAGCTATGATAACGGTCATAGTTATTTTAGGATTTTTCATACGGGTTCAGTAAAGTGTGGTTCTCTGCATAAAGTTAGGTTTTAAGCGCCGCCCCTAGTGCGTTAACCCTACTTTAACGGTAGTTATAACGGTTAATGTTAAATGTAAACGATTTAAAATCAGTTAGTTGATTTAAAATCACTTAAATTGATTTGAAATTTTAATGCTTAGGTGTTTTGCACATTGCAATGTTTTTGTGTCCGATTTGATGGGGTTAATGAAATGAGTTTCTATATTGTTTTCTGTGACAAACCGTTGATAATGATTACTTAACATTTGTGATATGAGTACTTTCCTATAATTTGTTACTTTTCAAAAACCAACCATTTTGACACGTACTTATGTTAAGTTCCCTATTAACTTCTATTCAAGAAGCCGAATCCGTACAATCTTTCTTTATTGCTGTTGGCCCTTTATTACTGGTGTCAATGACTATTTCTTCCATGTTATTTTTCTTTTGGTATTTTGGTTTTACACTTTCTGAACAAAGAAGAAAAGCAAGGTGGTGGTTGGTGGATAATATTGGGCTCGTACAGCAGTATAAAGATTTGGATGAACTTCTTGATGCTCTGGGGCAGAAGACCTCAGTATGCAAAAAGTGCAATAATGATAAAATGCAACTCTGGAACTATCAGCAAGAAGGCTTATTGGTAGTTCGTTGTAGATCTTGTAAAATGAATTATACGTTTACCAAGGAGCACAATGAATTAGTGCAATTAATACTTTCCCAGATGGAAGATGCCACTAAACTGGTCAATATACTCGTACGGTATCGATATCAGGCACTGGGAAAACTATTGGCACGTAACCTTTCTATAGATGCGTCAGCCATGCGGTCAGAGATTAATCCCTTTGAAGTTTTGCATTTTACTGCAAGAAAGGAGCGATTAAGAACAGAACCTGTTAATGATATTCATGTGGAGTTTTATGTTGTTTGATGCTTCTGATTATGTTATAAAGGTAAAAGACGGACTAGGATTATACCTGTCCGTCTTTTTAAACCCTCCGCTTTTCTTTTTCAGCTGAAAAAAGCGAATTATATATCTGCTGTTATTGTTTTACCTATAGTGGTGTTGTAAACAGAAGATAAAATGTTGTCTACGAAGCGATATTCTGCAACCGCAGAACCACTTGTGAATTCCGCCATTACGTAGCCTCTTCGTGATGCGTCAAAATATTTTAGGTCGTCTATAAGTAGAGAAAATGCTTGTTCTATACCTGCAACCGTTTCTGGATCCGTACCAAAGAGGCCTTCAAAACCAGGTGAAGTTACTGATGAACAAGCGAATTCTTCGCCTACTTTATCACCATTTACATCGGTTAAATTACTGTTCCAAGCATTGTGTGTGTCTCCTGCTAGTACAATTGTTTTTTTACCGTTCAGAAGAGCAAAGAGTTTTTCTCTTTCAACAGGATAGCCGTCCCATGCATCAAGATTATAAGGTACAACCGTATTTATACGACTTAAATCACTGGGAGTCAAAGAACGGTCATTGTTTAGCACCCGTGCTTTAATTGCGGATAGTTCAGAAATGGTGTTAAGTAATTGTTGAAACACTTCTGGCGTGGCATTCCCTGATGACACAGCACCAATTCCAATTAATAATTCTGCAGGTACGAACATTTTGGCCATTAAGACTTATTGGCCTATAACTTGCCATTCAGCATTGCTTCCGGTTATTTGTGATCCTGCCCATGCCAACTGTTCAGAACCTAAGATGCTTCGGTTGGGGTCCATCATAGCTGAGGAGAAACCGCCAAAATCAAAATTACCATCAGCTGTAAAATAATCGCCAAAACTTAGTTGTTTGTCTCTTCCAATAACTCTTGTGTCCAACATAACAAGGTTGGCAAGGTTTCCAAATTGAAAACTTCGATATATAATATTTCTGTTGTTAGTTCTAATAGGTAGGTATTCGCCATGTACGCGAACAGCAAATTGCTTTCTTAGTTCAAAAGAGCCTTCATCTTCAGAATGGTTCTCGGCACCCGTAGTATATGTATCGTTTGTTATTTCATGGTCGTCCCAAACAACAATGAACGGTTTTTTTTGATGTGCCAATTGCAGACTTTCATCCGTACGGTACTGTCTGTATCTTAAACGGTAGTCCTCAAGACTTAATATCTCATTCTTAGGGTCGTGAACACGCTTTAAAGCCTCTGTGTTTTCATTGGTGCCATATTCTCCTTCACCATATTCGTAAATATAATCACCTAAATGAATGACTATGTCTGCATCGCTTTTAGCAATAGCGTCATACACGTTGAAAAGTCCGGCGGGATAGTTACTACAGGAACAAACAGCTAGCTTTAGACTTGTGAGGTGCTCTCCGGCTTTAGGCAAGGTAATGGTTTCCCCTACTACGGAAGTAGTTTTAAGGTTTTCCTCCAGAAAACGATAATAGTATGTATTGTTGGAGGATAACCCCGTTACGTCTTCAACTACCGTGAAGTCGTTTTCTATGGAACAGGCGCTACTTCCTTCGGTAACTATATTCGTAAATGAACGGTCTGTTGCCACTTGCCATTTTATGTCTATGATTTTATTCACCTCTTCCGTGGTAGGTGTAAATCTGGTCCAAATCATCACGGCTTCCGCGGTTGGGTCAAAACTTCCCACACCATGCAGAAATCTAGGAATTTCATCATTTGCATCGCCGTTACCGATTAAGTTATCAAGTTTTTCACAAGCGACTAGTTGAGAAGCTAGGATGACCCCTCCCGAGGCCCAGATAGATTTTGCCAAAAAGGCTCTTCTTGTAGTAGTATTTCTTTTCATATTGAAGTTGGTTTTCGTTCTTTCTGAACTGCCCAGGTGATTGTTCAGTTTGAGCGAAAATACCAATGCTATTTGGCCTTGTCGTTACTTCAACGTTATTAGAAAATTAAGATAGCATTTTGATTAAATGCTACAGAAATGTAGAATAGGTTAGTGGAAAAAGGTGGTTTATTAAGGGCATATACAGAGTTATAACATACAGTATTTTTTTAGGCTGAGCATATTTATATGTCCAGCCCATTTGAGTGGAGGGATTTAGAAGTGGGAAGAGGAAAAGGGAATTTCTAACTTGGAGGATAGCAAAGTAGCAATTTAGAGCTTTTGGTAGATTTAAAAGTAATGTTCTCTATTGCAGCTGATATAAAAATTTCATCACCTTGATTGTAAGTGTACGCTTTCCCATTGCAGTGTAAGGTGCCGGTACCAAAATACACGACTATCACATAGAAGCTTCCGTTGGAAGCTATGGAATGTTCACCATCTAAATACAGTTCGCTGAGTCCAAAACAATTGGTGTGCTTTGTATTAAAAATAGTGTTTAAAGTATGACCATCGGCAGAGTCTATGGTTTTGGGTTCTATCTTCCACTTATCGATGGCCTCTTCTAGGGTGTAGTCGCCATAATGAAAACAGTCTAGCATAGTTTGCTCTCCTACCCCTTGGTGTATTAATTCAGGAGAGATTTCTAATCCTGCCGGAGTAATTTTCTCAACGCGCATGGTGTAATCCGTAGGTTCTTGCACTTCCATTAGGAAACACCCACTTCCAATGGCATGTGGAACACCTCCGTAAATCATAAAAGCATCACCGGGTTTTACTTCAATTTTGTGAAGGCTGTTCAGCATACCTTCTATATCTTGATTTAAAAAAAGTTCTTCCCATTTTTCACGGGTGACCCCTTTTTTGAACCCCATGTACACCACACTTGTTTCACCCTCTATTTCTCTTGTGTTTAGAACGTACCACGACTCTGTTTTTCCAAATGAAGAATTAAGGATGTCTTTTGCATAAGTTTTATCCGGGTGTACTTGAATGGTTAAGCGTTCTTGCGAATCTAGCATTTTAATCAAAACTCCTGTAGAACCGTATTTTTCTGCAACCTTCTTCCCTATAAATAGCTCCTTGTTCGATTCTATTATATCTTTTAGAGCTATGAGCCCTTCTGTCGTTTCAACTTTGGATAGACCCTCATCTTCCGGTCTGTTTTTGCCTCTAGCGGTTACGGTAGACATTATCCATTCTTCTGGGAAACTATTATCTACCTCTGGGGTGTCCTCTTTCCAATTATCGATTAAAGCCCCTCCGGAATACGTACGCCATACTCGATTTGAAATTTGCTTTAAAGGAATCTGTGCGTATTTCTGTAAATCGATTTTCATGTTTCTAGTTTATAAGTTCAATTACCCCTTTAATACCCGTTACCGAGGTGAAAATTGCAAAGATTAGTATGAGGCTCAAAATTATATTCGATTTTATATTGGCTTTATAAGTACCCATCAAATCCTTTCTATTTACCAGGTAGAAGATGCCGAGAACCGTAAGCGGTAAAATAATTGCATTTAGCGCTTGACTAATAATCATTACAAAGACAGGTTGAGCGTCAAAAATGGGAACTACCAGGCCTAGGATTGAAATGAAAAAGACGATAAGCCTGTATTTTGACAAGCTCATATCGCGCTCAGTTTCATTATAATCACAGATTAACCAAGGTAGCATTAGGATATTGGGAAATTGAGAAGACACTCCGGCAGAAACAATTCCTACTGCAAATATAGAGGTGGCAAAACTTCCTGCCAGTGGTTGTAAAAGCTCGATCATCTGCGATGCTCTTGACAATTGTATGCCTTCTACATATAAAGTACCCGCTGCTGCTGCCATGATAGAACCACTTATCAAGAACATTAAGGTTACAAAATACCCGGTAAAAAAAGAGTTATGTATGCGGAGAACTTGGTACGTCAATTCTTCTTCTCATGTTCCATAACTCGCACTTATATCTGGTTAACCAATTTGGTTAACCAGATATAGATTATTTATAGCTTAATAAGGAATTCACCGTATCTTTTTTATAAAACCGAAATAAATTGCCTTTAGGGTAGTATTTTATTTCTGTCTGAATTCGAGGTAGAGAGTAGCATATAGTAGGATAAGGTAAGAGGAATTGTCGAATTTTTATGCTTCAAATTTAATTTTAGCCATATTTTGGTCTAATAATCTGATTAACAAGGGTTGTAAAGAAAATATTTGATCTATCTTGTTAAGCTTTCGTATTGGAGGCATCCAAGTTGATGATTAATTCGTAGATCGTCTATGTGATAAGCCCTAATATCCGCTAACGTTTTACTTAATAAAATGCCAATTATCTAATATTTGGGTCAATTGTCCTAGAAGAGGAGATAATCGTCAAATTTTAATTATTTCATTCCTATATTTGGCGTCGTTCGGTGAAGAGGTAAGTTGAATGATTTTATAAACCATTAAAACCGATTAATATCCCCCATGAATTCAAAAAATAGATTTATACTTATAAATTTACTTGCATTCGAGTTTGTTTTACTCAATGTAGTGTTGACCATATGCTTTATGTTCAAGCTACCGGATTTTTCATTTAGTGATACGGCTATTCTTTGGAATATGGTGAGGTTAATGGTTATCTACAATGTAACATGGCTAGTAATCATTATGTACATTCGTAATAGTGAGTTCTATTTTAATCCGGATTTTGGTTATTTTAAGAGTATAGTAACATCACTTTTTTTCTTCGTTGGTTTTGTTATTAGTGTGGTTATTTTGTTGAAAATCAGGTATTTTGCGCGATCAACTTTTATCATACCTATTTTTATTTTTTCCTATTTAAACTTGGTGAGCCATAAGTACTTGTTGCAATATTTAAAGAAAAGGGCTTCACATCTTTTTTCCGATACTCTACTTATTGGATCAGGTTATGATGAAAGTAATATTCAAAGCTTTACCAATGCAATGACTCAATATGGTTATAACATAATGGGGTATTTGGAAAATAAGGAAAATAAGCCAAATAACATCTTAGATTTTAGTGTTTTTGGTCATATTGATGATTTATCTGAAGCTTTGACAAACCATGGAATAGATGATATTTTCATAGCTATGGCTGGTATGAAGCATGAAAAAATAATGGAGGCCATTACTATTGCTGATAGTTTTGGGGTAAGGGTAAAACTTATTCCTAAAAACCCGCTTTTAAAATCTAAAAACTATAAGGCCGTTACTATGGGAGACCTCGCTGTTTTTAAACTCAGGGAGTCGCCATTAGATCATTTTAGTACTACTATTTTAAAACGTCTATTTGATTTTTGTTTCGCATCAGTAGTGCTATTGTTGTTATCGCCCATATTTTTAATTATAGCTCTTCTTATTAAACTAGATTCCAAGGGTCCTATATTTTACACTCCATTTAGGAAGGGTGAGGCTGGTAAGACCTTTAAGTGTTTTAAATTTAGAACTATGTCTGTGTCGCAAGACCCGGTCAATGGTACTCAGTCTACAGTGGTTAATGATCCTAGGATTACTCGAATTGGTAAATACTTAAGAAAGGGTGATTTAGATGAATTGCCTCAGTTTTACAATGTTCTCAGGGGAGAAATGAGTGTTATAGGTCCAAGGCCTCATAGGATTAATTTACAAAACGACTTTAGAAAAAGTGTTAACCATTATATGGTGCGTAGTTATATTAAACCGGGTATTACAGGTTGGGCACAAGTAAATGGTTGGAGAGGCCCTACGGTAACTGACGAGCAAAAAAATCAAAGGGTAAACCATGATTTATGGTACATTGAGAATTGGAGCCCTTGGTTAGATGTGAAAATAATTTTTTTAACACTATTTGGAAGCCATCACAAAAAGGCATTTTAATTTTTCTGTATTTGAGAAAATTATATCCTTATTCTTAACGTATGTTCCGTACTGTTAAAAACCGCGTCCAAAAATAATAGACTAAAACAAAAATCAAAACATGACAATTATATCAAGCATGAAAAAACCGATGCTTACATTTCTAAGAAGTGCACTTGCCACCCTCTCTGTACGACATGTTTTTATAGTATTGTTTACAATAACGTTGACTTCTTGTTATACAACAAAAGGTGTGAACTACCTTCAAAGCGCTGATCAGGAAATGACCATTCGTTTACGTCCGACTGAATATGGTGTTCAGCCGAACGATGTTTTGAGTGTTAAAGTGCAGAGTAGAGACCCAGATCAAGTGGCATATTTTAACAACACAACAGAGGCAGATATTAACTTACAGGCTAACCCAGCTTCTTTGTTCTTAACGGGTTATACAGTTAATAAAGAGGGTTCTATTGATTTGGCCATTGTGGGGAATTTGAAAGTGCAAGATTTGACAGTAGAGGAAATTAGAGATTTGGTCCAAACTGAAATAGATAAGTATTTGTTGAATGCAGTTGTTTCTGTTAAGATAACAAGTTTTAAGGTTTCTGTTTTGGGAGATGTAAAAAACCCAGGTACAAACTACATTTATAATACTCAGGCTACAATTTTTGAAGCGTTAAGTGCAGCTGGAGACCTTAATATATCTGGTAAGCGAAAGAACGTAAAATTGATTCGCCAAAAAGGGGATAAATCAATAGTTGTAGACTTAGATTTGACAAGCCCTGAAATTATACGGTCGCCATATTATTTTCTACACCCTAATGATGTGTTGTATGTAGAAACATCAAAAGAGAATCTTTTTCAAAAGAATTTGGGTGTTTTTAGTTTGGTGCTTTCTGCTATTTCTACGACTATATTAGTATTGAGTTTTAACAACAACTAAGTTTAAAGCCATAGTATTTCAATATTTCACGGGGTATAAGATGAAGATTTTGTGATAGTTTAAAAATCTTAAGGGATGTTTAAACTTGAAGAAAACAATAATGATAACGAAATGAAAGAGAAAAAGAATAATCAAGTTAACCCTGAGCAGGAGATTAACTTAAAATTATTTTTCCGTAAGATTTACAAGAACAAGATGTTCTTTATAGCTAGTATTGGTTTTTGTGTTCTTTTGGCATTAATGTATATAGCGACAGCTACATCTATTTATGAGGTTTCAACGTCTGTATTGATTGACTCCAAAGGTAGAAACCGTGTTTTGGGAGACAGTAAATATGTTGAAGGGGGTGTGAGTTTGATTGAAATGGAGAAAAACCTATATAACGAAATAGGAATTTTAAAGTCGTTTAGCCTTATAAGGCAAACTATAGAGGATCTTAATTTTGATGTAACCTATCATACAAAAAGTTTGTTCTCATCTGAAGAACGATATGGATATTTTCCTTTTGAAGTGTATTTGGACCGTTCCAAACCACAATTGTTTGGAGTACCTTTTGAAATAGAATTGTTGTCGAAAGATAGTTATAAGTTAACAATTGAAGGTGATGAGTTTAGTGTTTCCAATCCGTCAAACGGGTCCGTCAGAGATGTAGACAGAAGTTTTGATTTTTACAAAACGTATAAGTTCGGAGAAAAGGTGGAGCATGAATATTTTACATTTAAACTTAATAAACCAGAGTATGATGTTAATGCTGAGGATTTTGATGGAGACAATCTTAGCTTTGTTGTAGGGAACATTGAAAGTGTGGCTAAGAGTTACATGGGTAAGCTTGAAGCGGATAATATTGACATTCAGGCAAGTATATTTAAGATAGTTTCTGATGGACCTATAGTAGGTAAAGAGGTAAGCTTTCTTAAAAAACTTACTGAAAATTACGTGCACAATGAACTTTCTTCAAGGAATGAGATAGCGGCAGGTAAAGAAGCATTTATTAGAAATCAATTAAGAGTCATTTCTGACTCTTTAGCTAGGTTTGAATTAGAATTAGAAGCTTTTAAAATTGATAAAAAGGCGGTTAATTTAGGAGCTACGGCTTCTAATGCATTGGATCAGACTAATGCGTTACAAGTTGAAGCGGCTAAAATTAAAATGAGTATCAACTATTATAACTCCATTATAAGGAGTGTGAAAAATAATAGAAATAGAGATGACTTTGTAATGCCATCTGGTATTGGAATTGAAGACCCGTCCATTAATCAGAATATTTTAGAATTGAAGGATCTTTATACAGAACGTTCAAAAAAGAAGTTCTTTGTTACTAGTAATAATCAAGAAATGACCATTCTAAACGGTCAAATTCAAGAGTCTACAGAAATACTATTAAGTAACTTAAGAAGTGCTGTGCGTTCATCACAAGCAGCATTAGGTGGAATTACTTCACAACTATCAAGTATTGACGAAGAAATAAGTTCTCTGCCTACAAGGGAAATACAGTTGTTAAATATTCAAAGACAAAATACGCTGTATGAGAATCTCTATAAGTATTTAAGTCAAGAATTGGCTAAAACCGGTATTGCTAGAGCAGAAAGTACATCTGACACCCGGGTTTTAGACGAAGCTAGAATGGAAGGGAATGGGCCGGTTGCACCTCAAAAATCTTTATTGTTAGGGCTTGCTGTAGTATTAGGTGCGTTGATACCCTTGGGGTGGATGATTTTCTTTTTGCCAAATGATATTATTGAAAATGTACATCAAGTCATGGCGAATAGTGATATGCCTATAATAGCAAGTATAATACATTATGATGATCAAGTAAAGGAAACACCATTCAAGATTCCTTTTATAGGAAATGAACTAGAAAGGGCTTTTAAGAAGATTAAGGGTAGTGCCAAATTGTTTGACTTTGTAAATGATAATTTTAAAGTTTCGGACGCTGAATCAGAGGTGTCACTTTGGAAACTTAAAGAATCATTCCGGGATCTTAGTACAAATCTTAAACTTGTGAATTCCGCAGATAAAGGAGTTATTGGCATAACCTCTATATTACCAGAAGAAGGTAAGACTTATAGTGCAATTAACCTGGGTATAACACTTGCAGAGGCTGGAAAAAAGACCATAATAATTGATGCAGATTTAAGAAATCCTAGTTTGGTTAAGGGCATTCGGAAAATTAAGGGTAAAGGATTATCTAACTATTTAAGGGGAGATGTAAGCTCTTTAAGTGACGTTATCCATTCACATGAAAAGGTGAAAAACCTAAAATTTATCCCATCAGAAATAGTGGATGGTAACGTTCATGAGTTATTGTCTGGAGATAAAATGAAATCAGTGGTGGAGAAACTTAAACAAGAGTATGATTATGTGATTCTGGATACACCAGCTGTAGGTTTAGTTTCAGACTTTTTGTTGCTTTTGGATATAATGGATATTAATCTGTTCGTAGTTAGAAGAAATGTCTCTAAAATTGAATTTCTTGAGGATTTGGATAATTTAATTCCGCGAGATAAAAAGAAGAAAAGTTATATCATCTTTAATGATGCCCTTAAGGAAGATCATAAGTATGGTTATGAAGCAAAGTATGGGTTGAATAAGGAAAAGCAGCTCGTAGATAAGTCGTTTTCAATATAATTGGTTTGCATTGCAGACATTAAAAAAATATTATAGGTATTAAGGTTTAATTAATCATGAAAAACTTACCTAAGTTTTTATTTTTTCTAATTCTGCTCTTATATCCATTTTTTAGTTACGTGGTGCATAAAGTGACGGGTATGGAACCTAATTATATATTAGGTATGATATGTCTTGTTTACTTAGGTTATGTGTTGTATATCTTGTACAAAAATGACCAAACATTAAAAGTTCCAAATTATGTAATATTTTATGGTCTTTTTGCGCTGTATGCGTTGCTTTGCAATATGTTCGTTTCAGAAGAACTCCAAGAAAACGGAATTGTTAAGTACCTTTATTCAGACCCTTTTATTCAGACCTTCATTGCTTTTTTGGTTGTAGAAAACGTTTCATTTCCTTCTAAATGGATGGATTGGGCGTTAAAAATTTTTGGTTTAACTCTTGTAATTGCAGCTATTGTTTCTATTATTCAAACTTTCAAACCTCTTTTTTTGGTTAAAACAGATGACTTGGTTCAGGGTCTCTCCTATGGAAGGATGCAGGAGTATTACAGTAATAACCCACAAGAAGTAACAGGAGACGTCAATAGATTTATTGATGGATATAGACATTCCATATTTTCATTTATTAATGAGGTTTCCGTAGGTGTTGATGCTATGGCTTTGTTTAGTATTATGATTGCAGTCAAGTCAAAAAAGTGGATAAAAACAGTTCTAATTTTTGCTTCTGCTACAACTGTTGGATTTTTATCCAGTGCAAGATGGATTATGCTAAACTTTCTGGTAATCTCTAGCCAGAAAATATGGATTGGAAAAAATAAATTGGTTAAAGCCCTTAAGTTTGGTTTGTACGGATTGGTCCTCCTGACTTTTATAATGGTCGCTATAAGTTTTTCCGGAATTAACTTAGAAAAATTTATTGAAGAAAGACTGCTATCAGATAGTGCAGGAACTCGTTTATTGGCATTTGAGGTGTTCTTTAAGGTTTTTCCTCACAATCCTATTTTAGGAACTATGGGATTGGATACGGAAGAAGTTGTTAGGTTGTTAAGAGGGCGTAGTTCCCAGATACATGTGGGTTATTTGAAGCTCTTTTATTATTATGGTCTGGTAGGTGGGCTTATTTATTTAACTTTTTTAGGACTACTTTTAAAAAGGATGATAGGTATTGGACGTAGCTCAGGATACTGGGGTGGTTTTTTCGCTTTTCTTGCCTTTGCTGTAGCCAACCTTACTTTAGTTATTTTTGATTTATTCTATTATGGGCTAATGTTTGCCATTATTTTTTCTAATTATTACAACCAAAATAGAGGCCAAAACATTTCTTTGAAGGCGCAAAATAATTCAACTCGGTCAAGGATAGATTATGAATAGAATTATCATCTCTAATTACAATTAATGTATAAAGCTCTAATAAGCCTATTGAATAAAATAGGGCAGCGTCTAAATAAGGGTCAAAAACGATCTGTAAAAGCCAAAAAGAATATATTGGCATCCTTTTTAATAAAAGGGACCAGTATTCTAATAGGTTTTTATATGGTGCCTTTGACCATTGGCTATGTAGATAAAGAGCAATATGGTGTATGGCTTACGTTGTCCTCAGTAGTTGGTTGGTTTAGTTTTTTTGATATTGGCCTTGGGAGTGGTCTCCGAAACAAGTTGGCACTTGCTTTGGCAAATGAAGAGATGGAAAAAGCAAAATCCTACGTAAGCTCAACGTATGCAATTTTAGGAATGATAATTTCTGGAATTTTAGTAATATTTTTCTTGATACAACCATACCTGAATTGGCAATCTATCTTAAATACTACAGAGGTTAGCGGTCCCGAACTCCGTCTTGTGGCCATTGCTACATTTGCTTTTTTCTGTATCAACTTTATTCTAAAATTAATCTACTCTATCTTCTTGGCCTATCAGCGCCCTGCATTTCAGGGTTTCTATAATTTATTAAGTAATATTTTGTCTTTGTTAATTGTTTTTACGTTAACCAAGACCACAGAAGGGTCGCTTTTTTATCTTTCATTAGCTTTAGGAGTCTCTCCTATGATAATATTAATGTTGGTGAGCATATTTATGTTTTACGGTGGTTATAGGTCTGTTGCCCCATCTTTTTCGTATGTAAAAAAAGAACAGTTCAAGGAGCTTTGGGGTATAGGAGGTAAATTCTTTATTGTTCAGGTTTCATCTATAATTATATTCTCTACGGATAATGTTATTATTACTCAATTATTAGGTCCAGCAGAAGTACCTGCATACGCTATTGCGTATAAATATTTTGGGTTGATTACTGCGGTATTTGCTATTGTGTCCTCCCCTTTTTGGTCTGCATATACAGAAGCCTATGCTAAAAAGGATATAGAGTGGATATTGAATACAAATGGAAAACTAATAAAAGTATGGACGGCATTGTTGGCATTTAGTTTAATTATGTTGCTTGGGTCTAATTACTTTTATCACTTTTGGGTTCCCGAAATAGAAGTTCCGTTTTTACTTTCGGTGATTATGTGTGTTTATGTAAACGTTTTGGCGTGGGGCAATATTTTTGTGGTATTTATAAATGGAGTGGGTAAAATTCAGCTTCAGTTAATAGTTGGTATTATTAGTATGATAGTTAATATTCCATTATCCTATTTTTTTGCAAAAACTTTAGGGTTAGAATCGTCAGGAGTAATTTTAGCAAGTATTATTTCAGTGGCATATGGGCCAATATTGGCACCAATACAATTTAAGAAAATCTTGAACGGAACCGCAAAAGGTTTGTGGAATAGATAATGAAATTATTATAAATAAAAAGTTTATAAAAACTAAATTATGCGCGTACTCTGGTTTTCAAATAGACCTCCATTAGGAGCATCTGGTTCTAAGAATAGAGTCGGAGGAAGTTGGATAGAATCATTGGAACAAGAAATAATGACTAACTCAGACATTGAGTTGGGTATAGTTTTTAGTGAGCTTGAAAAAGAACCGAAAGAAATTGACTCTGATACTTCTCGAACCAAATATTTTATGGTTCCCAGATATCCATATAGCAAATTAGATAGGTGGTATAGTCGCTTTTTTGCAACACCGCCTTCCGAAGCAGGCTTAAAACATTATCTGGATGTGGTTAATGATTTTAACCCGGACGTAATTTTGTTTTTTGGTACAGAATCAGATTTTCCTCTAATAATTCCAGAATTAAAAGTTCCATCAATTATTTGGTTTCAGGGGAATCTTACCGTGTATGAAATCATGTATGAAAATGGACTTAAAGCTAAAATCACATTGGGTCTAGAGTCTTTTAAACGCATGTTATCCGGGGATACTATGTATCATAATTTCTTAAAATTCAAACATCTTGTAAAAAGAGAGAAACGTATTTTTTCTTTCGCTCAAAACTTTATAGGCCGTACTAATTGGGATAGTAGATTGGTGAAAACAATGGCGCCCCAGGCTAAGTATTTTCATTGTGATGAGGCAATGCGTCCTCCATTCTTGGAGAACCAATGGAAACAATGGAGTGATAGGGGTAAATTTGTTATTACCACTACTATAAGAGGAAATTTGTACAAAGGTCTAGAAACAGTATTTAGAACAAGTGCAATTCTAAGTGATAAACTTGGAAAGCGTTTGGAATGGCGTATAATTGGTATTGCTGAAGGTACTGTTTATACTAAGGCAGCCCGAAAGGAAGCTAATTTTCCATTATCTCGTTCAGAAGTTAAATTATTAGGTAATAAAACTGGGCCTGAAATGATAGAAGAACTATTGAATTCAGATATATACGTGCATCCATCGCATATAGAGAATAGTCCCAACGGGGTTCAAGAAGCTATGTTGCTGGGAATGCCGGTAATTGCAACTAACGTTGGGGGAACGCCAAGTATGTTAGTTGATGGTGTTGAGGGTCTATTGGTGCAAAGTAAAGACCCCTATGCTATGGCAGGTGCTATTTTAGAATTTAGTGAATCTCCATCTAAAGCAAAGGCCATGGGCGATAACGCTAGAAAGTTAGGATTGGTGAGAAATGATAGCAAGAAAATATGTGACGATCTCTTAAATATTTTTGATGAACTAACTCAATCAAATAATTAGGTTCGGATATTACTTTTATAGAAAAATGTAAAAATCACATCTAGAACTGTCTAGAAAAAAATGAAATTGGAAAAAGAAACACAAAATAACGCGCCACATATTGTATTCATGGGAGAAATTAGATTTCCTTATGGGTTGGCTGCGGTACAGCGGCTTACTCTTATGAGTAAAGCATTTTTGCATGAAGGGTGTAGGGTTACCGTAATTTGTAGAAAGGGATCTTGGAACCAAGACGAACATAAAGATTTTAAATATAAAGGCAATTTTGAAGGTATTGATTATATCTATACCTCAAAAGATACCCATAGGCCCAATAGTTTTTTGGGACGGAATGTTCAAAAGATAAAAGGTATTTTTGGTGAGCTCAGATATTTGAGAAAATTAAAGAAAAATGATAGAATAGATTTGGCTATCGTTCCCAATAGGGAGGTTAAACACGCCCTTCGTTATCTGTTGTTTTCATATTTTTATAAAATACCTACTGCAACTAATTTTGTGGAAATGGCCTCTTCAATGGAGCATAGAACAGGTTTTTTTCAACGTATTAATGATGGTTTGATAGATAACTGGATTTTAAAAAAATATAATGGAGCGCTACCTATTAGTGATCGATTAATGAATCATTATAATCAAAAGTCACCATTAAAACCTGCTTTGAAATTACCTATTTTATGTGATTTTGAAAAGTTCAATATATCTAAGTCTAATCAAGAAGAACCATATTTTCTTTACTGCGGAAGTATACGTTATAAAGAGGTTTTTAATTTTATCATAGAGACTTACAAAAGTTTGAATGTAGATGAGCATACTAAGTTATATATGATTGTAAGTGGAGGAAGTAAAAATGAAACTGCTCAGTTGGAAGATGAAATTAATAATTCTTTTACTACCAAACCTATAAAATTATTTACTAATATTCCTTATGAGCAATTAGTGAATTTATATACAAATGCAATAGCACTCTTAATTCCATTAAGACCCACAATTCAGGATACTTCTAGATTTCCTCATAAAATAGGGGAATACCTTGCTTCAGGAAATCCTGTTGTGACAACAGCAGTGGGTGAGATAATCAATTATTTTGAAGACGGTAAAACAGCTTTGGTTGCAGATAATTATAATGTTACCGCCTTCGCTGAAAAAATGAGATTCGTAATAGATTATCCAGAGAAATCCATTGAGATTGGATTAAAGGGAAAAGAACTTGGATTAAGAGAGTTTGATTATAGGTCACATGGAAAAAGGATGTTAGGTTTTCTAAAAACACTATAATATTTATATGGTCTTTTAAAGCTGCCTATGCGTATATTAGGAAGACTTAAATAACGGTTTTGAATACCGAAAAGTTTAAACGAAATCTATGAAATTATTCTTAGTTGGTGATTTTCCTGAAGATAATAAGGCCTATGGCGGAGTGCAGGGAGTTTTGGTAAACATGGCTAATGAACTTGTGAAACGCGCAGATATTGAGCTAGTTTTGGTTTCTACTTCTTCCAACAGCGGGTTCGCCAAATTCGAAAAAATATGTTCAGTTTATAGATTGGGTTTTAGATCATCTTTTCTACAAGCAAGAAAAGAGTTTCGTGATATTGTTATAAAGGAAAACCCAGATATTATACATCTTCAAGGTGTTGTGCCTGGAGTACTTTTGTATAGGTCTAGTTACAAAAAAATCTTTGTGGTTACACAACATGCAATTCTTAGTGAAGAGCGTTTGCTTCAGGTCACTAGCAAAAGAAAAATGCTTTTTAGGATTAAAGAGGTGGTAGAAGATTACTACCTAAATAAGGTGAAGAACATCATTTTTATTTCGGAATATAACAAAGGAATATACTTTAAAAAAAATGGTAAGATTACAGATGTTAATTCTGAGCTTATTGTTAATCCAGTAAATGAAATCTTTTTTAAAAAACCGCAAGCCTTAGAAAGCCAAGTCTCTAATGAAATGTATTTTGTAGGGGAAATAAAGAAGCGTAAAGGTCTTCATGTTCTCATACAGGCACTTCATTTGTTAGATAGGAAAGGAATAGATTGTAAACTTCATGTAATTGGGGGTTACAAAGAAATGGAATATAAGAGAGAAATCGATGATTTAATTGGCTCTCTTAATATTGCAGAAAAAGTGATATTCTGTGGGTGGAAAAATCAATCCGAAGTTTTAGCATACGCTGAGAATATTCCTGTTTTTGTGCTACCTTCTTTTCAAGAAACGTTGCCTTTAAGTATAGCCGAAGCAATGACTCAAGGAAAAATAGTTGTAGCTACGGATATATGTGGTATTCCTGAAATGATAAAAAACCATGAATCCGGCTATCTTTTCCCAAAAGGAAATCCGGAAAAATTAGCAGATGTTCTTGAGCTTGTTTTTCAAAATCAGGACAAACAAAAAGTAGTGTCGGATAATGCAAAAAGTGCAAGTAAGAGGTTTGAACCAAAAACGGTAATAGAGAGAACAATTAATTTTTACGAACGTATTTTATCTTAATGAAACATATTAGCATAAATATGGACCAAGGCAAGCCATTTGCTCAATAACAAAAAACAGCTTAGTTAAGTACGTATTTAACCAGCCACTTTAAAATATGAAAGTATTAATACTTATTGAAAGCCTTACTTCGGGAGGAAGGGAAAGAAGATTGATCGAATTGATTAAAGGTAGTAAAAGGTATGAAGATATAGAACTGGGTTTAGTAGTTTTTTCAGATAGAATTCATTACAAGGAAGTTTATGACTTAGGTGTACCAATTACTATATTAAAAAGGGAGCCTAAGAAGAATCCAATGGTTTTTTATAGGCTTTTTAAGCTTTGTAAAAGCTGGAAACCGGATTTGATTCATAGTTGGGGGTCTATGTCTACTATTTTAGGAATACCTTCTTCCATATTGCTAGGTATACCACTTATTAATGGTAGTATAGTTGATGCGCCGGAAAATCTTAATTTACTCAACAAGGATTATTTCAGAACAAAGTTAGCTACGCCCTTTTCGAAGGTTATTGTAGGGAATTCTTTGGCGGGACTAAAGGCATACAATATTTCAAATAAAAAAGGTTTGTGCATTTATAACGGTTTTGATCTAAGTAGAATAATAGAACTTAACAGTGATGCTAACATACGTCAGGAATTTAATATTGTAACTTCCAAAATTGTAGGTATGGTAGGGAGCTTTTCCGAAAGAAAAGACTTCAAAACGTATATAAAAGCTGCAATTTTGGTGTTAGAAAAAATGGAAGATGTAACCTTTCTGGCTATTGGAGGAGGGCCTGATTTGGAAGAATGTAAAAAAATGGTTCCTGAAAAACATGGTGAAAAGTTTATTTTTGCCGGTTTGCAGAACGACGTTGAATCTATAGTAGCTACGTTTACCTTGGGTGTTTTGTCTACTAATATGAAGGTTCACGGTGAGGGGATATCCAATGCAATTTTGGAATATATGGCATTAGGTAAAGCGACTGTAGCTACCATAGGAGGTGGAACTAACGAGGCTATTGAAGATGGAAAAACAGGCTTTTTGGTAGCTCCTGCATCACCCGAAGAAATGGCGGGCAAAATTTCACTGATATTAAGTGATGACCAGTTGTGTCAGGCTATGGGTATTGCAGCTAGAAATAGAATGGAAAAAATGTTCGGACTAAAAAAAATGACCGATTCATATGTAAAATTGTATAAGGAAAATGTATGATTAGGGCTTTGGTACTAGGGTTTTTAATTATAGAAAAAAGGTTTTTGATAAAAAAGAACTATTAAAATGAAGGACAAACCGAAAATTGCATTTTTTGGTATTAAGTATTTCCCTTCTCGGGGAGGTACAAGTAGAGTAGCTGAAAACTTAATCATTAATTTGGTAAATGATTTTGATATTACTGTTTATTGCTATAAAAACAAAGTAGCTGAAAATCATATACCAGGAGTGAAAGTTATAGAATTTCCGGAGATTAAATTCGGGAGCCTAGGGGTGTTTCTTTATTACGGCCTATGTTATTTGCATATCAATCTTTTTGGTAAATATGATATTGTACATGCTCATAAAATTGATAGTTTCTTTTTTCTAAATGGACTTTTAAAAAAAACTAAAGTAATAGCTACTGCTCATGAAGCTCCTTATAAGCGAGATAAATGGGGTCGTGTGGCCAAAAAATTCTTTAAGCTTTGTGAAAGACGCTTTTTGAATTTTAAAGGAACTAAGACAGCTATTTCAAAACCTCTTTGTGAATTTTATAAAGAAACGGAAACTGTTGACGTTCTATTTGTTCCTAATGGGATTAACTTGTCTGAAAACCGATCGGTGACTCTTGCTGAAAAGTTTTGGCCCTCACAATTACCGAAATCTACGCCTTTTGTTTTATTTGCAGCACGGAGGATTATGGGAACCAAAGGCTTGCACACAATGCTCAAAGCATATAAAAAGGTGAATTATAAGGGGCATATTTTTGTAGCGGGCGAGTTAGATAATTATCCGACGTATATCAAAGAGATTAAGGAGCTGAGCAAAGGACTCAATGTTCATTTTCTTGGTTTTGTAAATCCGCTACCCGCACTATTGGCATTAGTAGACACATGTGAGTATTTTGTATTTCCTTCAGAAACAGAAGGAATGTCTATTATGTTATTAGAAGTAGCAAGTACCGGAAAACCTATTTTAGCAAGTGATATTCCAGAAAATAAGCAAGTTTTTAATGAAGAGGATGTTCTCTTTTTTAAAGATAAAAATGTAGATGACCTTGCTGAAAAAATAGAATGGGTGGAGAATAATAGTATTGAATTCCAATTACTGGGGAAACACGCAGAGACTAAAGTAGCCAATAGGTATACTTGGGATCGAATAGCTTTAGAGTATAAGGAACTCTATGAGGGGCTTTTGTAAAGTGACAGTTTTAATTTTACGGTATGTTATTTGATTGTGAATTGGAGTAAAGATTCTAAAAAATATCAATGAAATTTTTATCATTATTTCTTGTGGTTGTTGCGGTATCCATGTCTAGCGATAAGAATAGTGCTGTCTTCTGGTTTCAGGATGCTACTGAGGATAGCAAGCTTGTTTTACTTCAGAATAGAAATTTAGGTCATGAGATTAATCAATATATGTCAACTGATAGCATTTGTAAAACTAAAGGAGGGAAAGCCTTTGATACAGGCTTAAAAGTTTGGTGTTGGGATGATATTAGCATTCCCTCTTATGTTGGTGAGAAATCTAAGAATTTCAGTGATAACCAGTTAAAAGTTGACTCTGAATGTTATGAAAAACAAGTGTCAATTGAAAAAGGAAGACTTAAGTTTCGTGTTAGCCCCTTAAATTTTAAAGCCAATGATTGGTGTGATAATGAATTTAATATACGGGCAGAAATTAGTACCGCTCCTTGGTTAGTAAATCATCCAAAAGGAACAGAAGAGTGGTTTGGGTGGAGTTATACATTAGGGGATGATTACATAGTAGATCAAGACAATCCTTGGCTTTTTTTTCAAGTACACGAGGGTACCAAAGGTAAAACACCGCTCATTGCGCTTTGGTGTATGAATAAAGGAGGGCAAGGTAGTGGCAAGGCTGGTGAAATCCATATTGTAAATTCCTCAAGTAATTATGGCAATAATTTTTATCCCACTAATATCGTACCTACAGCTGGTCAAACAATGGACATTGTTATGCATGTGGTTTGGGGTGATACTCACAATGGTCTGTTAGAGGTTTGGATTGATGGTGTGCAAGTACACAATCGGCAAGCTCGTACGGTTCGTTTTTCTAATCCTGTTGGGGGTAATGCAAAATGGGGGATTTACAAATGGACATGGCGAAATAAGGATGGAGTTACAAAGTCACAAAAGCAAGGCATTACCCACTTACAGACCTTTATGGGGCCACTTAAGATGGTTACACGAAGGCCTAAGGACATTAATTATTTAAGTAATTCATATATGTTAGTTGCTCCGTGAATTAATTGGGTACTTCTTTTTTCTTGACATATATAATTCTTCCAATGCATTTTATCGATAAAAATGGATTATAGTTTTTCGACGAGCAACACCTCTACAAAGTACTAAACGTATTCATACCTCCGTTAGGTTTAAACCCAAATTTGATTGTTGAGATAGGTTAAAAAATCTTCTCAGCACTTATTAAACCTACTTGTTATGAAAGTGATGAAAATAGCCTTGTCTATTCTTGCGTTAAATTGTTTTTTTTCTTGTGGAAAAGATGAATCTATAGTGCAGAAAGACGCATTGTATGAGAACAATGAAATTGAAAAAATTATTAAAGAAGAGGTTATGGAAGAAGAGGCTCTTTCACAAAAAGAAGCTCTAGCTATTCAGCAAGAAAAAGTTGAAGAGAACCAAAAAAACGAGGTTATTTGCGAAACGACTGGGGGCATGGGGTATGAGACTGGTCTAAAGGTCTGGTGTTGGGGTGATGTTGAAATACCAGATTATTCTTCAAAAGTAGGTATTCTTTTTAGTAACGGAGAATTAAAGATCAATTCAGAGTGTTTTGAAAAACAAGTTTCAAAAGAGGGAAGCCTTCTTAAGTTTAGTGTTAACCCAACTTATCCAGAGGTTGGTAATTGGTGCTCCAACGAATTTAATATGCGTGCAGAAATTAGCACTGAGCCTTGGAGAATTAATCACCCTATTGGAACTGAAGAATGGTTTGGGTGGAGTTATGGTTTTGGGGATAATTATATTATTGATAGGGAAAATCCCTGGGCTTTTTTTCAAGTGCATGAGGGTACAGCAGGTAAAACACCTCTTATTGCCTTGTGGTCGGTAAACGAAGGTGGAGCCGGTTCAGGGAATGCGGGAGAGGTTCTTGTGGTAAATAATTGCGATGATAGTAAAAGCACCTATTATTCTACAGGAATTATACCAAAGGCCTCCCAAACTTTAGATATAGTTATGCATGTAATTTGGGGAGATGAAAACAATGGCTTACTTCAGGTATGGATTGATGGAGCAAAAGTAGTTGATGAACGAAAACGTACGGTGCGGGCATCAAATCCAGTAGGAGGAAATGCCAAATGGGGTATTTATAAATGGCCATGGAGAAATGATGACAATGTTCAAAAGTCAAGGGGTTTAGGGATAACTAAATTAGAAACCTTTATGGGTCCCTTGCGGATTATTACTAGAATGCCTGAGGATTTGGAGTATAAGAGAGATTCATATGCTTTAGTTGTGCCAAGATAATATTACTGGATATATATGTAACACTCACCTAAGAGTTGTTATTTTATTGTTTCTTTAATAGCTCCTGCAATTGTGGTGTAATTAATCTTGTAACGGGTTAAAAGAAAGTGTCATGTTGTTGGTAAATGGGAAAATAACGTTAATTTTGGCCGCCTAAGTGGACTGTATTTAAGTTTATTTTAGATGTTATCTATTCGAATTACGAATAGATAAGAATAATAAAAGCCAAATATTAAGGAAGTGTTATTCAATTCCATAGAGTTTCTTATTTTTTTGCCAATAGTTTTTTTTCTTTATTGGTTCGTCTTTAATAAGAGTTTAAAGTCTCAAAATTTATTGGTGCTCATAAGTTCCTATATTTTTTATGGTTGGTGGGACTATCGCTTCTTGTTTTTGATTTTTCTCTCTACAATAGTAGATTATTTTATAGGGCAAAGTATTCCGCTCCAGACCAGAGAAGATAGGAAACGTTTTCTTTTGTGGGGGAGTATGTTGTTCAATCTTGGAGTCCTAGGATTTTTTAAATATTATAATTTTTTCATAGATTCTTGGGTAGAGCTAGTTAGTTCTTTTGGGTATGAGATGCAGAGTACTTGGACCCTGAATATTATATTGCCAGTTGGAATATCATTTTACACTTTTCAAACTATGTCATACACTATAGATGTGTATCGTAGTAACTTAAAGCCAACTAAAGATTTTGTTTCCTTTGCCTCTTTTGTATCTTTTTTTCCACAATTAGTGGCTGGACCTATTGAAAGAGCTACTAACTTATTACCTCAAATTCTAAGTCTAAGAGTGTTTAAATATGACGTTGCAGTTCAAGGGCTACGGCTAATACTTTGGGGTATGTTTAAAAAGGTTGTCATTGCTGACTCCTTGGCTCCTGTTGTAGATAATATTTTTTCTGGATTTGACACCTTCGGAGGAGGGACACTTATATTAGGGTCTATTTACTTCGCTTTTCAGATTTATTGTGATTTTAGCGGGTATTCAGATATAGCTATTGGTATATCAAAGTTATTTGGCTTTGAGCTTATGTCAAACTTTAAATTCCCTTATTTTTCAAGAAATATAGGAGAGTTTTGGCGTCGTTGGCATATATCATTATCAACTTGGTTTAGAGATTATTTATATATACCCTTGGGAGGGTCTAAAGGCGGGAGATGGATGTCACTCAGAAATATTTTTATAATATTTATTGTTAGCGGTTTTTGGCATGGTGCCAATTGGACCTTTGTCATATGGGGTTTAATTCATGCTATGCTTTATATTCCTTCTTTTGTTCTTAATACCAATAGAAAATACTTAACAGTAGTCGTTGCTGAGCATTCTATGTTTCCATCACTTAAAGAAGTTTTTCAGATGGGTGTTAATTTCTGTTTTGTAACTATGGGCTGGGTATTCTTTAGAAGTGAGAGTACTGAAAAGGCAATTACAATTATCGAAAAGTTTTTTACTGAGTTTTCATATCACACGCCATATAAAGATTATTTATATTATTACGTAGTGCCGTTTGTCATTTTAGAATGGCTATTTAGAAGGGATGAGCGCCTAACCAAAGTTAATAGATTTCTGTGGTTAGGGCTTACGTTTTTATTCTTAATATTTATAACGGCAAAATTCGGTAATCAACAGTCATTTATATACTTCCAGTTTTGAAAATTTTCTTGATACATTTTTTTAAGTATTATGGGGTTCCCATGCTTTTAGTAGTGTTTTTTTTTCGTACACCCGTTTCGTTGTATTTGAATAAGGCAAAGGGAGTGTATGATCTCGTGTCTAATGTGGTTAAAGGCGGGGTGTCTACAAATACCATACTATTAGGAGATTCTGTTTGTAAGCAATTTTATGAAAAAGTAAAAAATGAAGAATATTATTGCTTTTGTGAAAATCAGAGTTATGAATTACCTGGTAATTTTTTATTGTTGAAGTCATTGGTTGAGAATGATTCTCACTTTAACAAAATGGTTCTGGTTATGAATCCATTAACGTTGATTTCATCATTAAATCAAGATTATACATATAACTATTTTGTTAAACCATTTAGGGGTCAATTGAAAAACCTTGAATCTAAAGAGGTGAATTATATAAAAAACACTTTTCCTTCTGAGGAACTTCTGAAATTTAAGTTTTCCAACTTTAAAATGCCAAACCCCTCCAATTCTTCTGATATAAGTAAGTTGGATGCTGTGTATATTTCTGAAGTAAACATGAGGTATTTAAAGAAAATAGATTCCATTTGCAATGCACGTGGGATTGATTTTAAAATGGTAAGTCCTCCCTTACCTTTGAATAATAAGCAGGTAATAGAAAGTTTTTTTCTAGGGTCCGAGCCATATTTAAAAGAGTATTTTAAGTCGGTTACTTATTATGATTCAATAGATAGTAAAGATGGTATACATCATCAAAATGCAGAGAAATTTATTTTAAAAAATAGTGAACAACTAGATGCTTTGTTGCAGTTTAGAGAATAATTTCAGTTAATCAGAGTAAGGGATTATTTTTTTTATATCAATTTCTTTAATGATTTTAGCTGGGGACCCGCCTAATAGCACATTGTTTTCTACGCAGGACTTGCTTACGGATGAATTTGCGGCTATTGCTATATTGTTCCCTAAAGTTATGTTTCCATAGATTTTAGCTCCAGGTCCTATGTAAACATTGTTTCCAATTTGTGGAGCCTTGGTGCTACCTCCCGATGCTCCTATGTTTGTACAGGCCTGTATTCGGCAATTTTTGCCAACTTTGGCCGCATTGTGAACTACAATAGTACCATAGTGAAGAATAGCAAGACCAGGCCCAAAAACATTTGGAGCTATAGAGAATCCCAATTTTACTGATATCTTTTTAAACTGAAGGCGTAAGTAAGCGTAATATAACTTGCCAAATATGTCTCTTCTGCAATTCTTATAATATTCAAGTTTTCTAAGTTTTTTTTGAAACTTCCAGACATAATGAGGAGCTATTAATTCTTTAAGAGGTGTTTTCCAAGTGCTTTTTATGTCTAAAGCTTTTTGGTCTAATCTTAAATAGTATATGTAGTCTTTTTTTGATTGAATCATTAAAGAAGATGTTATGTGCTGGTTAAAGATTATTGCCTGTTTTAATCAATAAGTGGGCAAGTTAATATTTTTACGGACTATTTTGAATTAAATTAAGATGTCCAAAATAGATGTAAGTATAAAATTAACCATGGGAATTGAAGTCGTTTAAACTGCAGTTTTCTTTTGAGAACTAGATTGTTTTTGGCTGGTGTAATTGTGCTTGTTCAAAATAATTGTGTTCTTAAATAGATTAAAATATGTATTTCGTCGTTTTTTTTACATCTTTGGTCGACCAAAATGCGATTTAGTTACGTATATAGCCCGAGTTTATATAGTAAATTTTTAACCCTGCCCCAATAGGATTACTTATGAGTATCACCCCCAAAAGGACTTTGTCCTATTTTTTATGTTTTATCGGCATTACTTTTTTATTGAACCTTGCGTGTAGCAAAGATGTAGAATCATTAAGAGAAGTTGTAATTAGTAAACCTACGAGTCCTGTTGTTGGTCAAGGTGAATCGACTGATAATCAAAATAAAGGTTTAATGGAGGAAGTTCCTCAAGCTGGGGATTCTATTGTGGTGGAAACCGAAATTAGGACATCTGTTCTATATCCAATAAACGATGCGTATCTTCAGAATGGAAAAGGATATGATGAAGCCATCATTAGATTAGAAGAGGAGCAACGTACAAGTTATTTAATGTTTGATTTTAGTCCTATAGATTCCATTGGGGGTTCTATTACTACGGCAACCTTAATGTTCGTTATTAATACGGATGATGGTAGTGGAGAGGTTGAGGTTTATAAAGGCAAATCAAGTGATTGGTCAGAAGAAAATCTCAATGAGAAATCTGCTCCAGATGTGGGGGAATTAGTGGGGGCAACCAAACAGGAATATAGAATAAATGCGGAGATTTCTATCGATTTAAAAGTTGAAGAACTGGAATTGGAACCTTCAACATTTATATTAGATCATAAAAATGGAGATGATTTAGCCTTTGCGTCAAAAGAGCATGAAAGTGAAGTTGGAAGTAGCTTAGTTGTTGTTTATGAGGTTGTTGCTGGTTCAGAGGATATTGCTTCTTATCTAACACAACCAAAAGTGATTGATAGAGATAGTGTAAACAATGAGGAAGAAGACGTAGATGTTATAGAGGAAGAAGAGACCGATTCAGAAGAAGAAGCTCTTGTGAAGGAACAGGTGGAAGAAAAAAAAACAGATGAAGAAGGAGAGCCGGAAGAGGGCCCGGTAGAGGAGGAAGCAACTGATTCGGAAGAAAATACGACTAAAAGCGAAGAAGTGGAAGAAGAGAATGCTGACGGAGATGAAAAAAAACCTGAGGATGAACCTGATGAGGCGGCTGCAGATGAGCAGGAAACTGGTTCTGAAGAAGATGTTCCTGCAGAGGTTAAAGAAGAAAGTACAGATAGTACTGAAAATGAGCCTGAAGAGAAGAATAATACAGATTCAATTATTGATGTCTTACCGAATACTCCATTTCCAAAAAATGAATCACCTGTAGCTGTAGTCAGCGGTTCACCTATTAATGGAGAAGCTCCGTTAAAAGTTTCTTTTTCCGCTGCCGATTCGTCTGATGATAAAGCTATTGTGTCATATCTATGGGATTTTAAAGATGGTGAAACTGCTAGTACGGTGGATGTTCAACATACCTTTGTTAAGACAGGGAAATATGAAGTTGCTTTGGTGACTAAAGATGAAGAGGGAATATCCGCTTCAGACATAATTATTATAACAGTAGATGAACCTGGTAATAATGCTCCCACGGCAAAATTGAGTGTAGATAAAACTTCAGGAACACTTCCGCTATCAGTTAATTTTACAGGAAGTGAATCAACAGATGATACGAGCGTTTCCAAGTATTCGTGGGATTTCAAGGACGGCAATAGTTCTGATAAATCGAATCCTTCGCACACATTTGAATCTGCAGGTACTTATGAAGTGGAATTGACGGTAACAGATGCAGAGGGTCTCATTAATAAAGAAACGATTTCGATTACAGTAGAATCAAAGGAAAATGCAGCGCCTGTTGCAAAGTTGAGTGCAAATAAGACTTCAGGAACACTTCCGCTGGCAGTTAATTTTACAGGAAGTGAATCAACGGACGATACCAGTATTACTGGATATTCATGGGATTTTAAGGACGGCAATAGTTCTGATAAATCGAATCCTTCGCACACATTTGAATCTGCAGGCACTTATGATGTAGAGCTAACAGTCACGGATGCAGAGGGTCTCAGTAATAAAGAAACGATTTCGATTACAGTAGAATCAAAGGAAAATGCAGCGCCTGTTGCAAAGTTGAGTGTAGATAAAACTTCAGGAACACTTCCGCTGGCAGTTAATTTTACAGGAAGTGAATCAACGGACGATACCAGTATTACTGGATATTCATGGGATTTTAAGGATGGTAACAGTTCAGATAAATCGAATCCTTCGCACACATTTGAATCTGCAGGTACTTATGATGTAGAGCTAACAGTCACGGATGCAGAGGGTCTCAGTAATAAAGAAACGATTTCGATTACAGTAGAATCAAAGGAAAATGCAGCGCCTGTTGCAAAGTTGAGTGCAAATAAGACTTCAGGAACACTTCCGCTGGCAGTTAATTTTACAGGAAGTGAATCAACGGACGATACCAGTATTACTGGATATTCATGGGATTTTAAGGATGGTAACAGTTCAGATAAATCGAATCCGTCACATACATTTGAAACTGCAGGTACTTATGAAGTGGAATTGACGGTAAAAGATTCAGAGGGTCTCAGTAATAATGGAATGGTTTCTATTACTGTAGAAGCTCCAGCAAATCAACCTCCATCAGCAAAGGTTAGTGCCAATATGCAATCAGGAGATGCTCCCTTATCAATTAATTTTACGGGAAGTAGTTCAAATGATGATGTTGGAGTAACTGCCTATATGTGGGACTTTAAGGACGGCAGCAGTTCAACTAACTCAAATCCTTCTCATACATTTGAATCTGCGGGTACTTATGAAGTAGAGCTAACCGTCGCCGATGCCGGCGGACTCCAAAATAAAGAAACAATAACTATTAACGTTGAGACACCAGTAAATACCCCTCCAATTGCTGTAGTTCGTGCTAATAAGCTTTCAGGAGAAGCGCCTTTTACAGTAAATTTTATCGGTAGTGATTCTTCAGACGATAAGGGTATTACTCGTTATGATTGGAATATTTCGGGTAATTATTCAACTGAAGTAAGTCCATCACATGTGTTTACAGCACCTGGGGTATATGATGTGTCGTTAACTGTAACAGATGTAGAAGGTCTTACTCATATGACATCGTTAAGTGTAAATGTAACCGAAGCTACGACAGTGGGCCAACTCGATTGTAGTATTGGAGGTAAAACTGCTGGAGAGACAGGTCACAAAGTATGGTGTTGGGGAGATATTTCTTTTCCTAGTTGGTCTGGGAGTTCAGGAGTTTCGTTTAGTAATAAACAATTGTATGTAGATTCACAATGTGATGAACAGCAGGTTAGTAAGTCTGGCAATAGACTCAAATTTAAGGTAAATCCTAAAAGTCCAAATGCAGGTAATTGGTGTAGTGAAGATTATAATATTAGGGCAGAAGTACGAACAGAACCATGGAACGTACGTCATCCAAAAGGAACAGAAGAGTGGTTCGGGTGGAGTTATACATTTGGAAATAACTATGTAATTGATAAAAATAATGAATGGCTATTTTTTCAAGTACATCCGGGGGTATCTGGGAAATCTCCGCATACGGAGCTAATGGTAAATCGAGAAGGACAGTATGGTGGACAGGCTGGAGAAATATACATAATAAATCATGTGAATTATCCTGATTACATTGCTACAGGAATTGTTCCTAGGGCGGGGCAGACGTTAGATATCGTTGTTCATGCCGTTTGGGGTGATAATTCTAATGGGGAGCTACAGGTTTGGATAAATGGTCAAAAATTTTATGATAAACAAACTAAAACAATTTATGATTCCCACCCTTGGGGGGGGAATGCCAAGTGGGGAATATATAAATGGCCGTGGAGGGATGGTGATAAGGTACAAGAGTCCATCCAACAAGGAGCATCTGAAATAGAAACATATCTTGGAACTGTAAGAATGATTACCCGTAGACCGGGAGATTCAGATTACGGTACCGACTCTTACTCATTAGTTGCTCCTAATTAACCCCAAAAAAAAGTACTCCGACTATTGCGGAGTACTTTTTTTATACAATTTCTTCTTTTGGATTTACTACTGATATTTTTACTAATTTTTCAAGGTGATAAAAGATAAACAGAGTCATTGTAGGAACCATTACAATAAAGTTTCTGCCTCTCCCATCTAGGACTATTATGCCGCATGCATATACTATACAAAATAACATTAATGCTTTTATTGAAAAAGGCACATACTTTCTCTTGAGTATAAAAGGATAGAGACATAAAAGCCAAAAGATTACAATTATCATATTAGGAATCATATAGCCATAGGTAGTTAAACCTTGATTTCGATATGAAAATGGGTAATGTAATACAAGTCTTCCTGCATTTGCTATTGTGTTTTTTAAATATTTTAAAGGGTGGTCTTTCATGCTTTGGAGTGCCATAGCCTTTAAAGCACTATCTTTTTGGATTTGAGTTAATGATTGTAATCCAATAAAAGAGTCTCTATGATTTCGGGATAATTTTTTAAGATTATCATAGACATCATCAGGCTTGTAGTTTTCATCATTTCCGTATAGAACATCATCAAATGAAAACCAGTTCCCTAGTTCACCTTCATAAGGGCTGGCCCTATGGTACAGAATTTCACCTCCTGCTGTACCCAGGTAGAATAATTTTCCAGTTATCGAATATGCATATAATAAATATGGGGATACCAGTGTGAATGCACAAATTAAGATGATAAAGGACTTTTTTAAATTCAATCTATAATTTTTCTTAAGCATTAAAAACGTAACTGTTAGTAATAGACTCATTAAGACAACATGTAAAAAGATTATTTTTACAAGTATTAATAGTGCCAAAAATAATGCGGGTAGTAAGGTCTTTTTGATTGTAATTTTTTTGGTTTGAAAGAGCTTAACTGTGTAAAATAAAAATCCGCATATAGCAAAGAATGCTAACTGTTCAGAGTAAAGATAAGGCAACCATCGTATAATGGGTGGATACAATCCCACAAGGTAAACCAGATATATGTTATGTTTGTTCTTAGAGAAAAGTTCAATTGTTTTTTTAAAATAAACAATTGCAAAAAACAAAAGGATTGCATTCACCAGTTTAGGGAAAACTAAAGGAGTGTCTAAAGTAATGAAAGGTGTAATGAGGGCGGGATATGCAGGGCCATTTCCGAAGCTAGGATTTTCTGGTTCTTCAAAAAAACCATTAGAAATATTTATCGCATAATGATAATACCTACTTTCGTCCCCCATTAATTCATTGGAAGAGAATAATATTACGACTATGGAGTAAAGAAATAGTAAAGGTAAAAACGGTAAAAAATCTTTTTTAAATCTTTTTTTAATCATGGGGATTTTTAAGGTTTTTTGTTTTTCTTAGTATAGTGCTATTAAGATGAAACAACTCATCAAAATACCGTTTCTTTTGCAACGAAATAAACCCCAAACTTAATAATTGAATGGAGATAATCATAGCGGTACCGCCAACAATAAAGGAATAGGGGCGTTCGGCAAACACTTTAGATATGGCTAGTGCAAATCTATGTCCGAAACCATTGGCAGTCTCGATCGTCATGGGGTAATATTGAATCGCGTCAATCATAATCCACAAAATCATGTAAAAGGAGGGTAGAAAAATAAGTAGCCCAAAAATCCAAAAGAACATATACGGTCTGAACATAAAGCTATTGGCCAACCCATTAAATATGCCCATAACAATGCGTAAACTTGAGGTACGTGTCTTGCCAAGCTTTTGTTGTTCGGACCAATCTAGATGTGCTGGTATTTCTATAACTCGGGCTCTTAAAATATAGGCTTTCAATAAAATCTCGGTATTAATGTCAAAAGTACTGGATTTTGTATTTAGCGAACGTATAAAATCACCTTTATAGGCTCTTACCATTCCAGTGAAAGTGTAAATATTTAATCGGGATGCTTGCCGCATCATAAAGTTTACGGTTTTACTCAATAGTAATCTCAAACGAGGGACGGCAGTATTTTTTCCGCCTTTCATATAAGGGGAGGCAATGACCACATCTGCTTGCGTAGTCTCTATTTCGGACAAAAGTTTTTCAATATGATCAGGAGAATAACTTAGGTCAATATCCAATACAATTACGTAATCTCCTTTACTATGTTGAAAACCTGTTCTTAGGGCTGTACCTAAATTTCTATTTACGATATGATGATAAGCTCTTAGATTATCAATAGAATTCGCAAGTGAATCTGCAATGGCTTTTGTATCGTCTGTACTACCATCATTTATAACAAGTATTTCCCAAGTGTATAAGTCACTGTATTTGGCTAAATAATCATACAGAAGAGAAACATTCCTTTCAAGTATGGCTTCTTCATTAAAGGCTGGTAAAATAATAGATACTAGGGGCTTTGTTCTACCGTTCTTATTGGTTGTCTGTATCATTTTTAGGAGGTTTGGTAATGATAGGTATTTTGAATGAAGATAGGCAATTGATATAGCTGCCTAGCCCAATAGGATTTTGTATCAACTTAATTATACGGTTTTTACTGATATAAAAGTGCCGACTTTTTCAAAATTATAAAATTTAAAGACGGGATGAGCATTAATAGGGTCAAACCGAGTTTAAGTTTGGACGAAGTGTTATGGATTATAGGGTTTCTATAAATTTTAAAATATGGATTTATGTTTTGTGCGAACCTAGCATAGTAGGGTGGATTAACCTTTGGATACATCCATAACTTTGAGATTTCCTTTTTGTATAATGGATTCTACATGCCCATTCATATCCGTTAAGGTAAAGTGCTTACCTAGTTTTTTCATCACTTTTTTAAAGAGATAAACTTTTCTATCGCTTGAAACATTCATTCCAGGAAAAAATGCAAGACTGGTTATCTGGTCGCCACCAATTAAATCTAACGGGTGCAATAAAAAACTAGGTTGAGTCTTGGTTATTTTACATAAGAAAATGGCTATGTTCAAATAAAGCATCATCAAATGAATTGAGATATTACTTATATAAATAAGGTAGCTGAGGTGAAAAGGTATTCTGAATATTGGCATGGTCGTTACCGGTAACTCCAATAACTTTTTGTTCTTATTGGTCTTCCAGAAATACGGTTTCAGTTTCTTGAATCCATCGGAAAATTTACCAAAAATTTCTTTGCGGTCTTCTTTTTCTTCTTTTGAAAGATTAGAGGTGCTAAAATAATACAATCTGGCCAGAGGGCCTATAACTGTTGGTAAAGTTGAGGCATCATAAACATACCCTTTGTCCGCAAGAACTTCAAGTAAAGTAGCACTCCAGCTAAACCCAGGGCCTCTAAATCCATTTGGAGCCTTGCCAGTCACTTTTTCGATAATATCATGAGCTGTATCAATTTCCTTCTCCATTTCTTCTCGTGAATAGAGGTGCAGCCATGTTTCGTGCACAAAAGAATGGTTTCCAATATCATGACCTGCATCGGCAATATCTCTAAGGTATTTATGGTTCTTCTCGAAAGCAGCATCTTGGCCAACGATAAAAAAGGTAATTTTTAGATTCAGTTCATCCAAAACTTTTAGAACATGGGGAACAAAAATATCTAGATAAGAGGGGTAGGTTTCCCATCCCTCTTCTCCATGTATTTTCATGTACGACCATTGGTTGTCCATGTCTAGCGAAAGACTCAAAAAAGGCTTACTCATGCTAACCGACTACATTTTTGTCTAAAGAGGACTTAATTTCTTTTTCAAAACTCTTCATGAATTTGTCTACGTGAGTAACTACCGAGTTGTTATTTACGGACTCACTTACAAATTGAGAAGTGTTCAAAACGTAAAAATCAGGATGAGGTGTTTTTACTTTAGGTACAATTTCAGAATAATTAAGTACTTGCATAGGTTGAACTTTGAACGCTCTATGCACATGAGATGAAATTATATCGGCTTCATCAAAATCAGGGTAAAGGTATTTGACACCTTCTAAGAAAGTAGCTGTGATTTCTTCGTCTGTTTTTGACCAAAGCTCACCGTCATGACTAATGTATTTAGGAAAATACGTAATGTGTTGATTGGCCGTTTCTTCAAGGTCTACAAGAGAACTCATGCCAATTACGCCAGTAAAGGGAGTATCATTGTCACCTATATTCAGAACGTAAAATGGTGTTATTGGCTTTTTTGTAATTAGGATAAGACAGATTGCACCAAGATAGTCAATAGGCTTGCTACTTTTTGAAATATCATAGAGCTCAGGTGAGGTTACTTTTTCCATCACATTTAACGGAGAGGTAAAAACCACCTTATCAAAGTGTTCGGTAGTTCCGTTGTAGCTTACGTTGATTCCGCCCTCAGGATTTACAGAAATATTTTCTACTTGGCTATTCAATAACAAGTTTGAGCCAGCTTGCTTTAACTTCTCATCTAAACGGTCAAAAATAGTCTTGTATCCCCCGTTAACGTAGGCCATGTGTTCTTTTTTTGCAGCAGAGCTACGAGCCTTGAACAATCTTTTAATGTATGTCCAAATGAATACAGCAGAAACTTTTTTGTGATTTTCCCCTAATTTGGCGTGTAACATTGGAGCCCAAAACTTATCGTATGTTTTTTTACCACCAAGTTTGATTAGCCAATCTGTAACGTGAATTTTTTCAAGTGATTTCCAATCGTCAGTTCGAGAGCCCTTCAAAATGGTGTATGCCAACCTCATTTTATCAATAGGACCAAGAAGGGGGAAAAGCAAAAACTCAAAAGAACTACTCACAGAGTGAAACTTTTTGTTTTCGTAAAACCCCGTAAGTGAACGACGCCATTGTATTTGATCTCCGAGACCTATCTCACCTAGAAAGTCAATAAGGTCTGTATCGGTGGGTGTTATGGCATGGTAATATTTGTCCCATGTAAAATCACCGTAATTGTGATATGTAGAGAGCCCGCCAGGTAGAGCATCCTGTTCAATTACTTTAACTGTTGCTTTGGTTGAGGCGGTTATTCTTTGAGCTAAAACAAGACCCATTAAACCTCCTCCAACGATTGCTATTTTCATATAAACTATACTTTTTGCAAAGAAACACTTTTCTGCCAATTAAAAGTAATGCGTAGACCTTCTTCCAAGGAAGTCTGGGCTTTTATACCTAGTATTCGCTCAGCTTTTGTATTGTCCGGTACACGTCTCATTACATCTTGATATTTTCTGCCAGCTGATATTTCGTTATACGGAATCAACTTTACTTCGGAAGTGGTTGGTTCGTCAGATATTCTCTTTAGCATATTGGCAAGCTCAAGAATAGTAATTTCTTCGTTAGCACCAATGTTGAATATTTCACCGTTTGCTTCTGGCTTCATTGTAGCGGCATAAATACCGGCTACGGTGTCTTCAACGAACGTGAAGGTCCGTGTTTGAAGTCCATCTCCATGAATAGGTATCTCCTTGTTGTTCAAAATACAGTCTATGAAAACGGATTGTGGTCCTCCCCACCAAGATAGGTTTTGGTTGGGACCGTACGATCCAAAGAACCTTAGGATAACAACAGGGAAGTCAAAATCTTCCATGTAGGCCAATGCTAAATGCTCATCAAAAAGTTTTGAAACGGCATAGGCCCAACGTGGCACTTTTGAGTCTCCAATAAGGCAATTTCCATCTTCCTTAAAAGGAATATCAGGACTCATGCCATATACATCGGAAGTAGATGCTAAAACAAATTTACATTTGAGTTTTTTAGCAAGCTCCAACATGTTCTCGCTTCCTTTGGAGTTTATTTTTAATGTATCTACTGCGTTACCATATCTTGGTATCTTAAAAGCGGCCAAGTGCACAATAACATCAAAGTCGTCATCTAGACTGTTTATTAAACTTGTGTCTAGAACATCTCCTTTAATGAAAGTAAAGTTATTATTATCAAGGTGGTCGTGAATATTTTCAAGCATGCCCATGGATAAATTATCCAATCCTACTACTACATGTCCTTCGCTCAAACATTTGGTTAAATAGTTAGAGCCTAAAAAACCGGCAACACCGGTGATGAGAATTTTCTTTTTCTCTTTAATCATATGGTTAGGTTTGATTTGTAATCGAATTTGGTATTAGTTTTGGGGGCACAAGATACCGTAATTAAACAGGTTTTTAAAATTGGTTTTCCGTGTTTGATGGATAAAATCAGGGCTTATATCGAAAATTTCGAGATGGACAGTTTTTAGTAGGCTGTTTTGCTGAAAAATTGATAAAAAAGAACCCTTTTTGTCATTTTGCAAAGTTAACCGTCAAAATCAGTATCATATTGATTTTCAGTAATTAATATTTTTTTCATTTTTGTGTTATTTCGGCTACAAATGGAAATAAAGCAAACAACATTTTCATAAGAAATATTTGAAAATGTTGTTCATACACTTATTACCAGATTGTTTGTGTATTTTTGAGAAAACCGTTAACTATAGTTTAATTATAAGATGGATAGAACATATAAGGATATACAACAAATTACCCTTGCTGTAGATTGTATCATATTTGGGTTCAATGATAATAGGTTAGAAGTACTTTTGGTACATAGGGGCTTTGAGCCAGAAAAGGACAGGTGGTCACTTATGGGCGGGTTTGTTGGTAATCATGAAGATTTAGATGACGCTGCAAATAGAGTGCTAAAAGACCTTTCGGGTTTGGAAGATGTATATATGGAGCAGGTCAGAACTTTCGGCCAGGCTCATCGTGACCCCTATGAACGCGTAGTATCTACTACGTACAGTGCTTTGATTCTTAAGAAAAAGTACAATGAAGAGTTAATTGAGGAATTCCGCGCTAAGTGGTTTCCTATAGATGAGCTTCCTGATTTAATTTTTGATCATAAAGAAATGGTAGAGTCTGCCATTCGGCGTCTGCAGAGAAGAGTACGTACGTTTCCAATCGTATTTAACTTGCTTCCTGAAAAATTCACTTTACCGCAATTGCAAAAGCTCTATGAGGGTATTTTTCAAGAGGAAATGGATAAAAGAAATTTCAGAAAGAAACTGGCTACAATGGATTTTTTAATAAAGTTGAACGAAAAGGATATGTCCGAGTCCAAAAAGGGAGCGTTTTTATATCGATTTGACGAAAAAAAATACAACAAAACAAAAAACTTTACAATTTAGTCAATAAGTGTTTTTGAAACACTTGTAAAAAGTTCTATATTAGTTTCTTTTACAGGATGTTTTGGTAAAACGGACCTAAATTTTAAAGTTTATACACATGAAATCACAAAATGCCTATAGCTTAGGCTTGGATTTTGGTTCGGATTCCGTCCGGGCTCTTTTGGTCAATACACAAACGGGGGAAGAGCTGTCCACGGCGGTTCATTATTATGCACGTTGGAAAAAAGGAGAATTTTGTGATCCTTCCGAAAATCGGTTTAGACAACACCCGTTAGATTATATAGAGGGCATTGAATCTACAATCAAATCTGTAGTAAGTGAAGTTGGTGTTGAAGTGGCCAAGCAAATCGTTAGTATAGGTGTGGATACTACGGGAAGTACTCCGGTAGCTGTCAATGCACAAGGAACTCCTTTGGCATTGTTGGAAGAGTTTAAAGAGAACCCTAACGCTATGTTTGTTCTGTGGAAAGACCATACGGGTATTCAAGAGGCCAAAGAAATAAATGAGTTGTGTTCCCAATGGGATGTTGATTATTCGCAATACGAAGGCGGAATCTATTCCTCTGAGTGGTTTTGGAGTAAAATATTACACGTGTCAAGAACGGATGCGGCGGTTCACAAAGCGGCCTATTCTTGGGTAGAACATTGTGATTGGATTCCTTTTTTATTGACAGGCGGAACCGATGTGCATAATATGAAGCGAAGCCGATGTGCTGCCGGACATAAGGCGCTTTGGCATGAAAGCTTTGGTGGTTTGCCTTCCAATGATTTTTTGACCACTTTGGACCCGCTTTTAGACGGACTACGAAATCGACTTTTTACAAAAACATATACTTCCGATGTTTCGGTGGGGAATTTAAGTGCAGAATGGTCTGGGCGATTGGGGCTTCCTGAATCTACAGTAGTTTCCGTGGGTGCTTTTGATGCCCACATGGGTGCCGTTGGAGCAAAAACGGAATCGTATTTCCTAACCAAAATTATGGGTACCTCCACTTGTGATATTCTTGTCGCTCCAATGGACGGGGAAGAGAAACTGGTCAAAGGTATATGCGGACAAGTAGATGGTTCCGTTATTCCACAAATGCTGGGGCTGGAAGCAGGGCAGTCGGCTTTTGGCGATATCTATGCATGGTACAGTCGAGTTTTGGAGTGGCCTATAAAAGAACTGATTTCAAAATCGGACCTTATTGATGAGGATACGAAACAAAAGCTGATTGCCGAAGCGCTGAAAAACTTAATTCCGGAACTAAGTAATGCCGCAAGCAAGGAACCGATAGGTGCTTCGGGTGAGTTGGCGTTAGATTGGATGAACGGACGGCGGACTCCGGATGCCAATCAGAATTTAAAAGGCGTTATTTCCGGTATAAATCTGGGAAGTACATCGCCTAAAATATTCAGGGCGTTGGTAGAAGCTTCGTGTTTTGGCGCGAAGAAAATTGTGGACCGTTTTTTATCCGAAGGAATACCAATAAAAGGAGTTATTGCTTTGGGTGGAGTGGCTAAAAAATCGCCATTTATAATGCAAATGATGGCAGATGTGCTGAAAATGCCCATAAAAGTGGTGGCATCTGAACAGGCTTGCGCTTTGGGTGCAGCTGTTTTTGGAGCCGTAGCTGCCAAGGTGTATGACAATGTTCCTGAAGCTATGGACCAAATGGGAAGTTCTTTTGAAACTATTTATGAGCCAAACCAAGTGCACGCAGAGGCATATGCCATAGTTTATGACAATTATAGTCGGTTATGCGAAACGATGGAAAGACATATCATGAACCAAACCAAAAAAAATGGGTAAATACAAATCACTAAAGGAAGAGGCCTACGAGGCCAATATGCAGTTGCCGGAACTGGGTCTAGTGTTGTTCACTTTTGGCAACGCAAGTGCTGTGGATAGGGATAAAGGTGTTTTTGCCATAAAGCCAAGTGGAGTGCCGTATGCCAAGTTGAAGGTTGACGATATCGTCATCTGCGATTTTGATGCGAAGATTGTTGAGGGTAAAATGAGACCTTCATCCGATACTAAAACCCATGCCGTTCTTTACAAGGAATGGGATAAAATAGGCGGAGTAGTACACACGCATTCAACTTATGGTACGGCATGGGCACAAGCTATAAAGGATATTCCTATCTTCGGGACCACTCATGCGGATCATTTAATTGCTGATATTCCTTGTGCTCCACCTATGAAAGATGAATATATTGAGGGCGATTATGAGCATATGACAGGATATCAGATTATAGATTGCCTAAAAGAAAGAGGGCTGGACTATAACGAAATTGGTATGGTACTCGTGGGTAGCCATGCTCCATTTACTTGGGGAGCTACTGCAGCAAAGGCTGTGTACAACAGTGCGGTCTGCGAAGAAGTTGCGAAAATGGCTCATTTAACGCTTCAGATAAATTCCAATGCTGCTCGGTTAAAGGAAGCTTTGAAAAAGAAGCATTTTGAACGTAAGCATGGCAAAGATGCCTATTATGGGCAAGGGTGTTAGCTTACTTGAATAAACAACCAACGCAGTAAATAAATATGAAAGGATTAGATACACTGGACTGGGTCGTTATTGCCCTATATTTTATTGTATTACTTGGTGTGGCCTGGTGGGTTATCAAGCAAAAACAAAAAAATACCGAAGATTATTTTTTAGCGGGAAGAAACATAGGCTGGTTTATGGTGGGTGCTTCTATTTTTGCATCCAATATTGGTTCTGAGCATGTTGTAGGTCTTGCCGGTAATGGTGCCGGTGATAAAATGCCTTTGCTAATTTATGAGCTCCATGCATGGTTAGTATTGATGTTGGGCTGGGTATTCTTGCCCTTTTATGCTCGAAGTGGTGTATTTACCATGCCCGAATTTCTTGAAAAACGCTTTGATGCCCGTTCCAGATGGGTCCTTTCCATAGTATCCTTAATAGCATATATCCTAACTAAGGTCTCCGTAACCATTTATGCCGGAGGGGTTGTTGTATCTGCTCTATTGGGCATTCCGTTTTGGATTGGAGCTGTGGCTACAGTTGTACTCACAGGATTGTATACGGTTCTAGGCGGAATGCGGGCTGTGGTGTACACGGAAACAATCCAAGCCATAGTTTTGGTTTTCGGTGCAGGAATTTTAACTTATTTAGGGCTTGATGCTGTTGGCGGATGGGGAGAATTGAAAGCAACCGTTGGTCCGGATTATTTTAACATGTGGCGACCCAACTCGGACCCTGATTATCCGTGGTTACCTTTGTTCATCACTAGTACGGTAGTGGGTATTTGGTACTGGTGTACGGATCAGGTTATCGTACAACGCGTACTAACCGCAAAAAATATTAAGGAAGGTAGAAGAGGAAGTATTTTTGGAGCCCTCTTAAAATTGATGCCGGTATTCTTGTTTCTCATTCCGGGTGTTGTTGCTTTAGGGTTGAAAATGCAAGGAAAATTGCATTGGGATAGCCCAGATGAAGCCTTTCCTGTTTTGATGAGTAATTTAATGCCTTCGGGATTACGAGGTTTGGTGGCCGCCGGTTTGCTGGCCGCATTAATGAGTTCTTTGGCTTCGGTCTTTAATTCATGCTCTACACTGTTCACTTTGGATATTTATAAAAAATTGAAACCTCAAAAACCAGAAGAAGAGTTGGTTAAAACAGGTCGTATCGCAACCTTTTTTGTGGTTGGACTAGGACTTTTATGGATTCCTATTATAACCACATTGTCCGATGGGCTATACGAGTACCTGCAGAATGTACAGGCCTACATCTCACCACCTATAGCGGCTGTATTCTTATTGGGTATTTTTTATAAACGTATAAATGCCAATGGAGCAATAGCAACTTTGGTAGGTGGGTTTATCATTGGTTTTGCAAAACTTACGCTAGAAATAGTAAAGTCTAGCTTGGCACAGGATAGTTTAATGTTCAAGCTTGCAGATATTAATTGGTTGGTTTTTGGCGCTTACTTTTTTGCGCTTTGTATTGCCATTGCAGTTGTAGTAAGTATGTTCTATCCGGCGCCATCGCAGGCTCAATTGGCAGGGTTGACTTTTGGGAGTGTATCTGCGGAGCAAAAAGAAGAAGGTAAATCGAGCTACAACATATGGGATATAATCACTTCGGTTATTGTACTTCTGATAGTGGTGTATATCATGATTTCTTTCAGTGCATTGAGTTTATAATTTACAGAGCATTACTACAATGATAGATATTTCAAATGATGAAGTTTGGTTCGTAACAGGAAGCCAACATCTATACGGACCGGAAACACTGGCACAAGTTGCGGAGCATTCCCTTGAAATTGCTAATTACTATAATGCGAATAAACGTGTTCCCGTTAGGGTGATTTTCAAACCTGTAGTAAAAATGGCTACAGAAATCAGTGCACTATGTAAAGAAGCGAACCATGTTGATACTTGCGTAGGTTTGGTTCTGTGGATGCACACTTTCTCTCCTGCCAAAATGTGGATTACGGGCCTACAGGCTCTTCAGAAACCATTTTTGCATCTGCATACCCAATACAATCGGGACATTCCTTGGAATGCCATTGATATGGATTTTATGAACCTGAATCAATCTGCACATGGTGGTAGGGAATTTGGATTTTTGGCTTCCAGGATGCGGTTGAATCGAAAGGTGGTTGTGGGTCATTGGCAAAATGAAACTGTTATTCAGCAGGTAGCTGACTGGTGTCGTGTGGTCTCAGCCGTTGCTGATTCTAAAAAAATGAAAGTAGCCCGTTTTGGGGATAATATGCGTCAAGTAGCAGTTACCGAGGGAAACAAAGTTTCTGCTCAAATGAAGTTCGGTTATGAGGTTAATGGATATGGCGTAGGTGATTTGGTAAAATTTATCGATGAGGTTTCCGCTGTTGAAATAAATGCTTTGATGCAAGAATATGAGGATTCTTATACCATGGCAGCTAAAATTAAAGCCGATGGAAGTATGCGCAATTCTTTAATGGATGCTGCGCGGATAGAGTTGGGAATGCGGGCTTTTCTTGAGGAAGGTGGTTATACCGCTTTTACCGATACTTTTGAGGATTTACATGGTATGAAGCAATTACCGGGTATTGCTACTCAACGGCTAATGGCAAGTGGTTATGGCTTTGGTGGCGAAGGCGACTGGAAGACGGCAGCACTTGTGCGTACTATGAAAGTTATGGGGGCAGGTCTAGAAGGCGGTAATAGTTTTATGGAAGACTATACGTATCACTTTAACCCCGCTAACACGTCGGTACTTGGTTCTCATATGTTAGAAATTTGCCCGTCCATTGCTAAAGGAGATGTTTCGTGTGAAATTCATCCCCTTGGTATTGGCGGTAAAGAAGACCCGGTACGTTTGGTATTTAACGCTGGCGCAGGAAATGCTTTGAATGCATCGGTTGTGGATATGGGTAATAGATTTAGGATGCTGGTCAATAAAGTGGAAGCAATAGAAATAGAAGAAAATATGCCTAACCTTCCCGTGGCAAGAGTTTTATGGGAGGCAAAACCCGATCTTCAAACGGCTGCTGCAGCTTGGATTTATGGTGGTGGAGCACATCATACTTGTTACAGTCAGAATATTTCCGCAGAATCATTGGAGGATTTTGCAGAAATCATGGATTTGGAATTTCTGCTGATTGATGAAAAAACTGACCTGTACCGCTTTAAACAAGAACTGCGTTGGAACGATGCGGCTTATGGTTTAAAAGGTATTTAATCCAATTCCAACTCTTTTACATGAAGAATCTTTGAACTCAGTTCCATTCTGTCAATACCGTTTACTTCCATAAAGACCTCAAAATAAGCAGGTATTTTTCCTAAGTCGGCTTTCATTCGGTTTTCCAATTGCTGGACCAATATGGGGTTGGTAAAGTTCTTCAGGCTCTGTGATGCACCAGTATCCCACAAACCCGCAAAAACATAGATGGAATTATTGTTTGGTCCCGGCGCCTTTATAATTAAAGCGTAGTCCTTATGGTAGGTTTCGGCATCTCCACTGGGTTTAAAAAAGGTTGTGGTGTTCTTGAAATTAAAGTTATCCGTATCCGCATTGTAATTTATGCTGGTCTTGTTGATATAATCTTTGAAAATACCTAGGGTCTTCGCCATTCCAACAATCATAAAGTCGTTTTCAGGAAGTTCTTTAGGGCTAAAACGTAAAACCGTACGTACGTTAAAGTCTTTATCTTTTGAAGTCAAAACTTTACTTATGTCCTTTACCCATTCGGTACTATTTCTAATTAGAAAACTATACTCCATAGGTTCATACTCATTTTTCAACGAGGAAGGAAGGGAGTCGTAGAGTTGAGTTTCTGAATTAATAAAGGGATTACGAATAACCTTTTCTTTATGGGTAGTGGTATTAATTTCACGATAAATAAAGAGGTCCCCCAATACCAATATCATTGGTTTTTTTGAATTGAAAATTTCGGTCCATAGGACAGACTCTGAAAAGGGGTTTGGCTGCCTATTTTTTGTCCAGAGAAACCAATTTCCGATAATTGATAAAAGGAGAACTGATGAGACTAAAAATAGAAGCTGTTTTTTGGTTATGATTTTTTTTGATGGTTTGGGCTCTTTTTTTCTACTATCAAACTCTACTTTATAACCCCCCTTTGGAATGCGCAGAATAATCTGGTCTTCTATCCCTTCCTTTTGGTAGTATGTTCTCAGTTTTTTTCTAAGATTATAAATGTAAACCCTAATGAGTGTACTCTGAGAAGGGTCAAATTCCTTTTTTCCAAATATTTCTGTGGCAATTGTGGTTTCTTTTGGCACGTCTTCCTCTATAGTGCATTGAACGAGGTACCTGAGCAAATTGGCATAAGTGGTTGAATTGCCAAAAGATTTGCTGGAAATAATTTTGTTGATATACGTGTGGTAATCCTTGGTATTCATGGCCTCAAAGAAGGTATTTTTTAAAGATAATTAAAATTATTAACAGTTAACGAAACTGTTTTTTAACTCATTAACAGTTAAAACAGGGTTGTATATTGATGAAAATTCCAAAACCAATGCGATTCTTATCGAGATTTTTTTCTGTACTCTGCATCATGTTATTACACAGTTGTGGATGGAATGCACCTGAGGAAATTGAAGAGGCAATGGCTGGATTGCCAGAGAAAATAGATTTCAATTACCATGTTAAACCTATTTTGTCCGATAAGTGTTTTGCTTGTCACGGACCGGATATGGCAAATCAAAAAGCGGGCCTTCGTTTAGATATTGCAGAAAGTGCATATGAGGCTTTAGAAGGTTCGGGAAAGCATCCTATTGTTCCTAATAAACCGGAAAAGAGCGAAGTTGTTACGCGTATTTTATCTACTGATCCGGATATCACAATGCCGCCGCCAGAGTTTAATATTACACTTAGCAAAAATGAAATAGCCACCATCACAAAGTGGATTGAGCAAGGAGCGGAGTACAAGCCGCATTGGTCTTTTATAAAACCGCAAAAAGAAGGTGTTCCGAACATAGTGAATAAGGAATGGCCAAATAATACTATTGACCAATTTGTTTTGGCCAAATTGGAAGGTAAAGGCTTAAGTCCTTCACAAAAAGCTTCAAAGGAACATCTCATTCGCCGCCTCAGTTTCAACTTAGTAGGGTTGCCACCAACCTTGTTGCAAATTCAGGATTTTGTAAATGACACATCGCCGGATGCTTATGAAAAAGTGGTAGATCGCCTTTTGGCTTCACCTGCCTATGGAGAACGCATGGCTGCCGAGTGGATGGACGTTGCTCGTTATGCGGATAGTGATGGGTATTTGGATGATAAACATCGCGATTTTAGTCCGTATCGGGATTGGGTCATAAAGGCGTTTAATGAAAATATATCGTACGAGCAGTTCATAACCTGGCAATTAGCGGGAGACCTTATAGAAAACCCATCGCAGGAAAGTATTTTAGCAACGGCCTTTAATCGGTTACATAAAAAGAACTCTGAAGCGGGAATTGTTTTTGAGGAATACCGAGTAGAGTATGTGGCGGATCGCACCCTGGCTGTTGGAAAAGCATTTTTAGGGTTAAGTGTAGAATGTGCTAGATGCCATGATCATAAGTATGATCCGATCAGCCAAAAAGACCATTATGAGCTTTTTGCATTTTTCAATAGTACAAATGAAATTGGGACACCAGTGTATGGGCCGGGTCAAGTACCTGGACCTTCACTTTTATTGACCAATGACGAACAAAAAGAGGTGTTGGAGTTTATTGATAGGGATATCGATCTAACACAAAAACAATTGATATCTGTTGAAAAGGAAACACCGGAGGAGATGCGTACTTGGTCTAAAAAACCATTGGTTCTGGAGACAGTGTTGCAAAAAAGCTTGAAAAAAGGATTGCAGGCAAGTTTAAATTTTGATTCGTTTTCATCAGAGGATAAGAAATCGTTCAGTACTGAAAATAGTGGAGGTGATGGACAGTCGGTAACCATTAAAGAGCCTATAATTGAGAATGGGATAAACGGAAAAGCTGTGTTTCTTGGTGATTATACCACTATGAGGATGCCCGGAAAAGTAGGATGGTTTGATCAATCCGATCCTTTCACCGTTTCCATAGCCGTTAAGCCGGACAGAAACTATGAAGAGGCCGCAATTTTTACGCATTCCGAAGAAGTTAGGCAAGGGCTAAAAGGGTATTCCATGCATCTAGAGAATAACAGGCTTAAGTTTATAATTGCGCGTTCCTGGCCATCCAATGCCATTCAAGTAAAAACGGAGGAATCTATACCTGAGAAAGAATGGAGCTCCGTAACCGTGTCCTATGATGGGTTGGGCAAAGCGGATGGGGTCCATATTTACGTAAACGGGAAAGAGGTGCCGGTAGAAATTGAAATAGACAACCTGTATAAATCTATACTGTTCAAGAAAAATGCGCATAACTACGCATTTAACGGTTTCACTGTAGGGGTAAGTGGAAAGTTCAAATCTTTTAAAGACGGCGGTGTGGATAATCTCAGGATTTATAACCGGCAACTATCGGATTTGGAAGTGCTTTACAGCATAGCCCCAAAAGCGGCAATGGGTAGAGTAAAAAGTAGTGAAAAGGGATTACTTACCGATTTCTATTATCTGAGTATAGACAAGGAAACGGAAAGGACAAGAATTAAGTTGAAGGAACAAAGGGAAAAACAGCTTGATGAACTGGAACCTATAAAAGAGATTATGGTTTTGGGAGATTTGCCAAAGCCCAGACCTACTTATATTCTTGATCGTGGGATGTACGATGCTCCTACGGAAGAAGTGCAGCCAGACGTGCCCGAAGCGGTAATGCCTTTTAGTGAAGATTTGCCAAGAAATAGATTAGGGTTGACCAAATGGTTGTTCGATAAGAACAATCCGTTAACAGCCAGAGTTTTTGTGAACCGCTTATGGCAAATGCATTTTGGACAAGGGTTGGTGGCCACTTCTGATGATTTTGGCAACCAGGGTAGTTTGCCCTCGCATCCTGAGCTATTGGACTGGCTTGCCGTAGAGTTTATGGATTCGGGTTGGGATATCAAGAAAATACAAAAGTTAATCGTTGTGTCTGCTACCTACCGGCAAAGCTCTGAACTAACCCCGGAATTGTTGGAGATCGATACGGACAATATTCTATTGGCGCGAGGACCTAATATGCGTATGACCGCAGAAATGGTCAGGGACAATGCATTGGCTATCAGTGGGCTATTAGTTTCAAAAATTGGAGGAACAAGTGTTTACCCCTATCAGCCAGAAGGGCTTTGGGACGAAATCAGCAACAAACCTTGGCGTTACAAATACAAACAGCAGCCAGGGGAGGGTTTATACCGAAGAAGTCTATATACGATTTGGAAGCGAACCTCGGCACCACCGTCTATGCAGATTTTTGATGGCGGAGACCGTAGTGTTTGTACGGTTAAAAGAAGGGAGACCAGTACGCCATTACAAGCATTAGTGCTTTTGAACGATCCCCAATATATAGAAGCTTCATATGTCCTTGCCGAAAGTTTGATTGATGAGGTTGAAGAAAATAAAGAACTACAGTTAAAGAAGGCATTTCAGTTGAGTACAGGACGAAAGACCTCAAAAGAAGAATTATCGATTTTAAAGAAATTTCTTGACGAAGAGTTAGAGCGCTTTTCGAACAATAAAGAAGATGCGATCGCCTATTTGAATATGGGCGAAACCAAAATTAAAAACACCTCCGATCCTGTTAAAGTAGCGGCATTGGCAACGGTTATTAACGGAATTATGAATACTACCGAAGGATTCACCATAAGATAAGAAGAAGATTATGAGAGATATTCATGAACAAAAAAAGTTTGAAGATACCCGTAGGGGGTTTTTAAAGAAAGCGTCCTTGGGGTTTGGATCCATTGCACTGTCTAGTCTTTTAGGACCAACGGAATCTTTTGCTAATGATTTGTTGGTTTCTAAAAGGCCTTCGTTGGTAAATGCCAATGGAGGGGCATTGGGCGGAACCCATTTTCCCGCCAAGGCAAAGCGCATTATTTATTTATTTCAAAGTGGTGGTCCGTCTCAAATAGAAACGTTTGACTATAAACCTTCCTTGGCAAAATGGCATGGTCAGGAAATACCTGATTCGGTTAGGGGAACGCAGCGTAATTCTGGAATGGTAACTTCGCAAAGCACTTTTCCCTTGGTGCAGTCCATTTTCGATTTTAAACAACATGGTCAATCCGGAGCCTGGGTGAGTGAACTTTTCCCCCATACGGCAGGTGTTGTAGATGACCTTTGTATTATAAAATCAATGTATACCGAAGCCATTAACCATGAGCCGGCAGTTATGTTTATGCAAACGGGGTCCCAGTTAAGCGGCAGGCCTTCAATTGGGTCGTGGTTAAGTTATGGTTTGGGGAGTGATAATAAGGATTTACCCAATTTTGTGGTTATGCTTTCCAAAGGAGGAGGGGCCCAACCCTTAAGCTCAGCGGCATGGGGCAATGGATTTTTGCCTTCTCATCACCAAGGAGTTCAGTTTCGTTCTGGGAAAGATCCGGTGTTGTATTTGAACAATCCGCATGGGGTGCATGATCATGACCGTAGGCGTGCATTGGACTATATTTCCGAATTGAACAACCAACAGTATGATATCTGGAAAGATCCGGAAATTCAATCTAAAATAAATCAATATGAAATGGCGTACCGTATGCAGAATTCGGTGCCGGATGCTGTAGACACTTCCAATGAGCCGGACCACGTTTATGAATTATATGGTGAGGATGCTAAAATTCCGGGCACCTATGCTGCAAATTGTATTCAGGCAAGACGACTTGCTGAGAAGGATGTAAAATTCATTCAGTTGTACCACATGGGGTGGGATCAACATGGTGGTCTTCCCAATGGTATAAAAAGACAGGCATTGAGTACGGATCAAGCAACAGCTGGTTTAATTACGGATTTAAAGCAACGCGGACTTCTGGAGGATACGTTAGTAGTTTGGGGAGGGGAATTTGGCCGTACCAGTTTCTCGCAAGGTAGACTAACTGCGGAAAGTTATGGCAGGGACCATCACCCGGGTTGTTTTACCATGTGGATGGCGGGTGCAGGAGTGAAGGCGGGGATGGTCTACGGCGAAACCGATGATTTTAGTTATAATGTTTCTCGCAACGGGGTACATGTACATGATTTTCAGGCTACCCTAATGCATTTATTGGGTATAGATCATGAAAAGCTTACCTTTAAACACCAAGGGAGAAGATACCGTTTGACCGATGTTCATGGTCATGTAGTAAAAGATATTTTAGCCTAGTTAGCATGTCAACAAGAAGAGAATTCATGAAAAAAACAACCATGGGTACAGGAGGGCTTTTAACAATGTCCACTGTGCCGTTCTACATTAATAATTCAAAAGTTAATCTCAGTGAAGAAATCATTGGTCACGGTGATTTTAAATATAGAGTTGAAGTGGGTTGGGGAGATTTAGATCCTAAAAAATATCCGGTTAACAATTGCCATGAAATGGTGATGGATAAAAAAGGTAGGCTTATTATGCTTACCGATCATGCTAAGAACAATGTGTTAATCTATGACAAATCTGGTGGGCTTTTGCATAGCTGGACACTCAATTTGCCGGGCGCACATGGCCTTACCATTCATGAGGAAGGTGGAGCTGAATTTTTATATATCACAGACCCTTCTCTAGGAAGGGTTATAAAGACCAATTTAGATGGTAGGGTTCTTTTAGAAATTGCATCACCTACTAAAATTGGAGCTTATGATGTGCATGCGCCTTTTAAACCAACGGAAACCGCTATTGGTCCAAACGGAAATATTTATGTGGCAGATGGGTATGGTTCTCAATTTATCTTGCAATACGATTCTAAAGGAAATTTCATTCGTAAATTTGGGGGGGATAGCTTTCTTTCTCCAGAAAAATTCAAACAAGCACATGGGGTTGTAGTAGATTATAGAGATCCTTCTAATCCAACCTTGTTATGTACAGCACGAATTAAAAATTCTTTTAAACGCTTTTCTTTGGAAGGCGAGTATATTGAAGATTATTATATGCCCGGACTTTTTGTAAGTCGGCCTGTAATAGATGATGAAAACGTGTATTCCGGAGTGTGTTTTGGTATGGAAGAAGGTAATTTTAATATGCATGCGAATAAAGGCTTTGTTACCATTTTAGATAAGGACAATAAAGTAGTTTCAAACCCAGGAGGGACTGAGCCAGTTTACGAGAATGGAACATTGAAGTTAATGTTTCAAGAAAAACCCATTTTTAAACATTGTCATGATGTGTGTGTAGATGGCGATAAAAACCTATATGTGTGCCAATGGAATGCCGGAGGCGTCTACCCATATAAACTACATCGAGTTTAGAAACTAATTTCATATTTGAAACAAACTGTAGTTTTCTTGTATTTATTTTCTGTTTTTCAAGGTGTTAATGAAGGTGGGAAATGCTTATCTTGTGGCTGTAAATCAGAATTTAGGCCATATGAAAAACTTTTTTTTAGTTGTAGTGATTTCTGCTTTCACTTCATTTTCTGGACTTGCTCAAAATGAAGCTGAATATGACCCCGAGGCTAGACTTCAAGCGATGGGTGTTGAACTTTCGCAACCTTCTGCCCCCATGGCGAATTATGTAAATGCTGTTAGGACGGGCAATTTAATATTTTTGTCGGGCAAAGGACCTACCAAGGCAGATGGAGAAAACATTACGGGAAAGCTTGGTGTTGATCTTACTATAGAAGAGGGTTATGAAGCAGCCAGAATAACAGGCATCAATCAAATTTCTGTATTAAAAATGGAATTAGGTGACCTTAAAAAGGTAAAACGAATCGTAAAAGTACGTGGTATGGTAAATGCCGTTCCAGATTTTACCGATCAGCCAAAAGTCATCAATGGATATTCGGACTTAATGGTTGAGGTTTTTGGTGAGAAGGGTAAACATGCACGTGCTGCTGTAGGCATGGGTTCTTTACCAGGTAATATTGCCGTGGAAATTGAAATGATCGTGGAGGTAGAAGATTAAATTATGCGCAATCAATCAGTATCAAATTCTTTATTCCATAAAGCCGTTCTTTGCTTTTTAATCCTATTGAGTTTCAATAGCTGTAAGCCTAGTGAAGCTGAGCCCGAATTCCTTCTGCGCACCGCACTTTTGGTAAACGAAGAGCATACTTGGTATAAGGCTTTCGTGTATTTTGGTGAAATTCTTGAAGAACGTACTAAGGGGCGTATCAAAGTAGAGGTATATCCTTCTGAACAATTGGCTAAAGAAGTGGAGGCCATTAGACTTATTCAGGCCGATGTTATAGATATGACTACTACGGGTTCTACCCTTACCAACTGGTTTGAGGTGGCCACTTTCTGCGAACTTCCTTTTTTGATGCAAGATTCAACAGATATGAATCGGTATATCAATGGACCAATCGGTAAATTGATGGAAGAAGAAATGATCAATAAGTCTGGGTTGCGACCATTGGGGCATTTTGAGCGCGGCCCTAGACATTTAACATCAAATCGCCCCATCCGACACCCAGATGATTTAGACGGACTCATTGTGAGAATACCTAATGTTCCTTCGTTTGTAACCCTGTGGAAAGCCCTTGGGGCAAAGCCTACACCAATGGCCTTTTCCGAAGTTTTTACTTCTTTACAGCAAGGTACTATAGAGGCACAGGAAAACCCGTTCGCATTGGTCAACAATGCTGGTTTTGCTGAGGTACAAAAATACTTGAACCTAACGGGCCATGTTATGAGTTGGGTGTACCCGGTTATGGGTGAGAAGCAGTTTGAACGATTTCCTCCAGATTTAAAGAAAATTTTCTTGGAAGCCGCGAAAGATATGCAAGCCTATGAACATCATCTTTTTTTGGAGAACGAAAAGAATGTTCAGGAGGAGCTTAAAGCAAAAGGAATGGAATTTATAGAGGTTGATAAAGATGCTTTTCAACAAAAATGTGAAGAAGCTATTTACAATAGCCTTTCCCCTGATATGAAAAAAATCTACAATCAACTTAAAGAGGAAAAAGATGCTTCATAAATCTATTGGACGTATTTTAAAAATAGGTGTATTGCTTAGTACATGGGGGCTCATTGCTACGGTGTTGTTGCAGATTCTTTGCAGGTTTACTCCTATAGCTACACCGTCATGGACAGAAGAAGCGTCACGTCTCTTTTTTATCTATGCCATGTCTTTTGGCGCCGGTCTAGCAATGAAAAACGAGTATTATGTTCATTTAGATATGTTCTTTAGTCAGTTTCCGGTAAAAATGCAGCGGATGTTAGTTAAAATTATTCCGGTAGTCGTGTTGTTTTTGTTTGTTCTCATGGCTATCTATTCAATACAATTTGTGGTTTTAGGTATTCCTGAGAAATCCCCAAGTATGGGCTTTAATATGGGAGTTGCCTTTTTTAGTATGTTTATTATGGCAGCCTCTATTAGTTATTACCTCTGGAAAAGAATTCAAAGAAATTATAAAAACTCTAAAGCATGATTTGGGTTCTAGTCTTAGTATTTGTAGTATGTCTTGTTTTACGTTTTCCAATAGCTTTTGCACTTGGACTCTCTTGTTTGAGTTACATTTTGGTAAAAGGCATTCCGTTAATAATTGTGCCTATGAAAATGTATTCGGGCATAGATGTGTTCGTGCTATTGAGCGTTCCCGGCTTTATTATGGCGGGAAATCTTATGAATCAAGGTGGCCTCACGGAGAAAATAATAGCATTCTGTAACCATTTATTGGGGCATATTAGAGGAGGACTTTCTTTGGTAAATATTGGAGCATCTATGTTATTCGCTGGTATTTCGGGTACAGCCATTTCCGATACGGCAAGTATGGGTTCTATCATGATTCCAGCTATGAAGAAGGAAGGGTATGATACTGGGTTCTCTTGTGCGGTCACTGCAGCATCCTCTACTATTGGGCCTATAATTCCACCAAGTGTACCAATGATTATTGCTGCCACTTTGAGTGGACTGTCAGTAGGCAAGTTGTTTCTTGCTGGTGCACTACCAGGTTTACTTTTAGCATTAGGGTTATTGATTACGGCTTATGTGATTTCTGTAAAGAAGAATTACCCCAAACATCCTCGAAGTACCCTAAAGCAAGTAGGCCGTGGTTTTATTGATACATTTTGGTCGCTTTTAATGACTTTTATTATTTTATACGGAATTATTGGTGGAATTTTCACACCTACAGAAGCCTCTATAATTGCAGTAGTATATGCCTTGATCATTGGTAAGTTTGTTTACAGGCAATTGAATTTCAAAAAAATTCAAGTGGTATTTCTGGATAGTATGAAAACTTCCGCCTCATTGATGGTGCTAGTGGGTTTTGCCAATCTTTTTGGATATATATTGATTACGGAACAAATTCCGCAAAGTATTTCTAACGAGATTTTAGGATTTACGGATAATAAGTATGTGGTGTTGTTATTGATCAACCTGCTTCTAATTATAGTGGGTACGTTTATGGAAACCATTGCCGCACTTCTGATTCTGTTTCCTATTCTATTGAAAGTGGCTTTGGCGGTAGATGTAGATCCAATTCATTTTGCGGTGATAGCGGTCTTAAACTTAATTATAGGTTTAACCACCCCACCGGTTGGCGTCTGTCTATTTGTTGCATCCAGTATAGGTAAAATATCTATTGGTGAAGTAAGCAAGGCAGGACTGCCTTTTTTGTTGGTTAGTTTTTTGGTTTTGATTTTGGTGACCCTGTTCCCGTGGTTCTCATTGGCGCTTCCAAATCTGTTTATGGAATAGGCTGATTATTTGGAGTAATGGGCATACGAAATTAGTACCTCAGTTTTTTCTGCACATGTAAAAAAACTTTATTTTTGCCCTCTTGTTTTATGGGCCCCGTAGTTCAATGGATAGAATAGAAGTTTCCTAAACTTTAGATGCAAGTTCGATTCTTGCCGGGGTCACTACATTAAGGGTTTGTGCTAAATTTCATAGACATCGAATTTTTTCACCAATTCGTTTATCCTTTTTTTATTTTCCTCTAGTTTAGCTTTAAGTTTCTCGATTTGTTCTTTCTGTTCTTTCGTAAGGGGGTTCATACCATCATTATTATGATTGTTCGTTTATAACGGTGCAGGATGGCTTAGATTGTGTTCTTTTTTTGTCAATTATGATATTTTTATCATAATAATTGTTGATAACTTGTTTTTATACTGAATAATTTCAGTTTTTCCGCTTTGCCCAAATCTCATACATAGGTTCTCCTTTGCTGTTGTTTCCAGTATGGTGCCAGTCGTTTTCTTTCAGCTCGTAATCAAATTTTAGTTTAGCTCCAACCCTTAAATTATCTTTAGAGAAAAATTCAATATGCTCTGTGTATTTCCCATCTTTTGATGTAAAAGAACCACCGCCTGTGCCGGAAAATTTCATAGTTTCGGTTTGGTAGGCAATCCATTGAAAACGGCCGTCGGTTAAAATTTTTAGTGTCTTTCTGGGGTTTTCCTCTCCTCTTCGCTCCTGTCCTTTATCCGGCCCTCGGGTAGCAAACAACCATTGTCCGTCTAAATCTTGGGTTAGGGAAGGTATTGGCTTAAATACATTTTTTGATTTCATGTCTAGAACTAGGTTTTCCCCTTCTTGTTTAAAAGGAATACTAAGCAACCGAAGTTCATCATTTTCGTAATTGGAGTTGAATTCTAGCAAAACAACTAGTCGGTCTCTTTCAATCTGAGTGAAACCACCACGAGTCATTATAAAGTGAGCAGGATTCTTCTCATACATGGTATGTATAAAATAATCACCATCAATATGCAGTTCGTGAGTGATTGTTTTTTCATCAACTACCTCTTCAGAAAAGTAGGTTTTTGATGGTATTTGGGCCTGCACTAAGTTTATAGCCATTAAAATAACAGCTAAAGTGATGTTTTTTGAGTGTTTTTTAATGCTATTTTTCATTTTTCATGAGGTCTTTTAACACCTTAAAAATAAGGTAATTGTGATGGTTTTTGAAATATTTTTTCAGCTACGAAAACTTTTTTTGTCGTTTTGTCGTAATTTTTTCGAAAACGCTTGTTTTTACATTTTTTTTGTTTTCATTTGTCCTGTCTTTAGCGAGTTAAAACTGAAGGCATTTTGAGCTTTTAGCTGAACAACATGCAATGTGTTTCTATGTTCGGGCTATGGGAGATTAGGAAGTCAAATCTCATAGCAACCCATCAGATGGGCGGCCGAATTTTAAAGCTAACTTCCGATTTTTCTACAACAATTGTGCAAAGCCAGCACAACTACTTTTTTATTCCTACTACTCAGGAGCAAATTCTTATATGATACCATCGGTAACAATTTCATAACTTATATAGCACACATTAGTTAAAAAATATCCCGATTTTCATTCACAAGAATTCACAATGAACAATAAATATATCGATCTAATCGATCAGACTTACTTTTTCCCTCAAGAAGAGTTTACACTTGAGAACGAGCATTTAAAATTTCATAATATACCGCTTCAAGAGCTGGTAGAGAAATATGGTAGCCCGTTAAAATTCACCTATTTGCCTAAAATATCTGACAATATTAATAAGGCGAAGAATTGGTTTGCGAACTCTATAGAAAAGAATGCGTACAAGGGCAAATATCACTATTGCTACTGTACTAAAAGCTCTCACTTTCAGCATATTTTGCATGAAGCGCTTAAGAATGACATACATATTGAGACGTCTTCTGCTTTTGATATTAATATAGTTGAGCAGCTTAAAAAAGATGGTAAGTTAAAAGATAACGCTTATGTTATTTGTAACGGCTTTAAGCGTGAGCAGTATATTGAGAATATTGCTAGACTTATCAATAATGGTCACAAGAACTGCATACCAATAATCGATAATTATGAAGAAATCGATTTGTTGTCAGATGTAATTGATGATACTTTTAAAATTGGTATCCGCATAGCTTCGGAAGAAGAACCAAAATTTGAGTTTTATACCTCGCGTTTGGGTATCGGCTATAAAAACATCGTGCCTTTTTACGAAAACCAGATTAAAGATAATGACAAGGTCGAGTTGAAGATGCTACACTTTTTCATTAACACCGGTATTCGCGATAATGCGTATTACTGGAACGAGTTGGTGAAATGTTTAAAGGTGTACACTAGATTGAAAAAAATCTGCCCGTCTTTAGATAGTTTGAATATTGGCGGAGGTTTTCCAATTAAAAACTCTTTGGCTTTTGAGTACGATTACCAATATATGATCGATGAGATTCTGAATCAAATCAATATTACGTGCCAAGAGGCAGATGTACCCGTGCCTCATATTTTTACGGAATTCGGAAGCTTTACCGTAGGGGAGAGTGGCGGAGCTATTTACGAAATTCTATACCAAAAGCAACAGAATGACCGTGAAAAATGGAATATGATAGATTCATCTTTCATTACCACTTTGCCAGATACGTGGGCTATTAACAAACGTTTTATCATGTTACCAATCAACCGTTGGAACGATGAATATGAGCGTGTACTTTTAGGCGGGTTGACTTGTGATAGCGATGACTATTACAATAGCGAGCAAAACATGAATGCCATTTATCTGCCCAAATATAGACGTGATAAACCGTTGTACATCGGCTTTTTTAATACAGGAGCATACCAAGAGACCATTGGCGGTTACGGCGGTTTGCAACACTGTTTAATTCCTCAGCCTAAACATATACTAATAGATAAGGATGCCGAGGGCAACTTTACCTATGAGCTTTTTAGTCCGCAACAAAAAGCGGAAGACTTGCTTAGTATTTTGGGTTACGAAACAGAGAAATCTGTAAAAAAGAGCAGCAATATAAGTGTCAAAAATAAGATTACATCAAACGTATAAACTTCACAAATTAAGATGAGCACAACAAAGAATTACGCGGGTATCCCCGATAAATTCGCACAATTAGAAACGGCAAAGGTTATTTTAATACCTGTGCCTTATGATGGAACAAGTACCTGGGGAAAAGGAGCCGATAAAGGCCCTCAGGCATTTTTGGAAGCTTCTGAAAATATGGAGCTTTATGATATTGAAACCAATACAGAAGTCTATGAACAAGGCATTCATTTGGCTGAAGCTATCACAGAAAATAGTTCGCCGGAAGCAGTGGTAAATGCGGTTCATAAGAGAACTAAAAAGTACATAAAACGTAACAAATTTGTTACGTTGTTTGGAGGTGAACATTCTATTTCAATTGGTACCATTCGTGCCTTTAATGAGTGTTTTGATAATTTAACGGTTCTTCAGATAGATGCTCATGCAGACCTACGTGAGTCGTATGAGGGAACGAAGTACAATCATGCCTGTGCAGTTCATGAAGCTAGCCAAACTACGAATTTGATTCAGGTTGGTATTCGTTCAATGGATAGTATTGAAAAGTCGTTTATGGATGAAGAAAAAACATTCTTCGCTCATGATATGGCCCAAGATGAGTATTGGATGGATAAGGTTATCGAGGCTATGACGGACAACGTTTTAATTACGTTTGATCTTGATGCTTTTGATCCTTCCATCATGCCGTCTACAGGAACCCCGGAACCAGGTGGGTTGTTCTGGTACGAGACTTTAGAGTTTTTAAGAAAGGTGTTCGAAGAGAAAAACGTAGTTGGTTTTGATATTGTTGAGCTTTGTCCTAATCCGTCAGAAAAATCTTCAGATTTTCTTGCTGCAAAATTGTATTATAAAATGCTTAGCTATAAATTTATGGGAGAAGCGGCAGATGACGAGTATGACAATACCTACGATGTAGATAGTAAAGTAAACACTAACGGATTAAAATTTGAAGATGACGAAGACTAAGGGAGCGATTTCCGAATTTATTGAAAAATATTATTTGCATTTTAATGCTGCGGCTCTGGTAGATGCTGCAAAAGGTTACGAAGAGCAATTGAACAAAGGTTCTAAAATGCTTGTTTCGTTAGCAGGTGCTATGAGTACTGCTGAATTAGGTAAGATTTTTGCCGAAATGATCCGCCAAGATAAAGTGCAGATTATATCTTGTACAGGCGCCAATCTTGAGGAGGATATCATGAACTTGGTAGCACATTCACATTACAAGCGTGTACCTAACTACCGTGATTTGACCCCAAAAGATGAATGGGCTTTGCTTGAAAAAGGTTTGAACCGTGTTACGGATACGTGTATACCGGAAGAAGAAGCTTTCAGAAGGTTGCAAGAGCATATTTTCAAAATTTGGAAAGATGCCGAAGCTAAGGGTGAGCGTTACTTACCGCATGAGTACATGTATAAAATGTTACTTTCCGGTGTTCTTGAAGAGCATTATGAGATTGATTTAAAAGATTCTTGGATGTACGCTGCCGCGGAAAAAAACCTTCCTATTGTTTGCCCAGGTTGGGAAGACAGTACTATGGGTAACATTTTTGCATCCTATGTGTTGAAAGGAGAATTGAAAGCCAGTACCATGAAATCCGGTATTGAGTATATGACCTTTTTGGCAGATTGGTATACCGATAATTCTGAAAACGGAATCGGGTTTTTCCAAATTGGTGGTGGAATCGCGGGAGATTTTCCTATCTGTGTGGTGCCCATGCTGTACCAGGATATGGAAAGAACAGATACACCGTTTTGGAGTTACTTCTGCCAAATCAGTGATTCTACAACAAGTTATGGGTCGTACTCCGGTGCGGTGCCCAATGAAAAAATCACTTGGGGTAAATTAGATATTGATACGCCCAAGTATATAATAGAGAGCGATGCAACTATTGTTGCGCCATTAATATTTGCATATCTTCTAGACTTATGAGCAATAAAAAAGGAAACACAAATTTAAAGCGCGTCATCGTAGATTTTAAGAAGTTGACTCCGGAAGTCTTAAAACTATTAGTAGAGGCATACCCTGATGGGTATGATGACCGAAATATTATTTCATTCAAAAATGCTAATGGTGAGCGTATAGAAGCTGTTGAAGTGTTAACTGAGGATACCAAATATTTGGTAAAAATCAGCGCGAAGCTGGAGTATACCATGGAGAATTATGATGAGGATGATTACGAAGATTTTGAAGATAATGATCCAGAAGCAGTGGTTGAGCCAGCCCCAGAAGACATGGCTGACGACGACGATGAATAACTTCATAACTAGGTTTGCAGAAGACCTATCTACGCTTGTCGTTCAAGCGGAGAACCCCCTTGTTCTATTCCAAGGTTTTGTTGATAGAGATACTAATTATTTAATGTCCATTCAATGAAAATAGAAGAAATAGAAAATATAGAGTTAAAGTTTTTGGACCTTGATGATTATCAAGAGCTTAAAAGCGCTATGATATCCGCATATACCAATATGCCCGGATCATACTGGAAAGAGGAACATATTAAATCACTAATCGATAAATTTCCAGAAGGTCAAGTTGTTATAAAGATTAATGGACAGTTGGCCGGTGTGGCCCTGTCCATTATTGTAGACTATGATAGTTTTGATGATGAACATACCTATGAGCAGATCACAGGTAACTATTCTTTTTCCACGCATAATGATGAAGGAGATGTGCTTTATGGTGTCGAGGTTTTTATAAAGCCTCAGTTCCGTGGTCTTAGATTAGGAAGGCGTTTGTACGATTACCGAAAGGAATTGTGCGAAAAACTGAACCTTAAGAGCATTACTTTTGGAGGTAGAATGCCTAATTTCCATAGATATATGGATGAGCTTACTCCAAAAGAATATATCGCCAAGGTCCGTAGAAAAGAGATTGCCGATCCGGTGTTGAACTTTCAGATTAGTAATGATTTTCACCCTGCGAAGGTTATGAAAGGTTATTTGGAAGGTGATAAAGCTTCAAGTGATTTTGCTATTCTAATGGAGTGGGATAATATTTATTACCAAAAACCCTCTAAAAAAGCATCGGCAAAGAAAACCGTAATTCGTTTAGGGCTTATACAGTGGCAGATGAGGCCGTACAAAGACTTGGAGGAGCTGTTGCAGCAGGCCGAATATTTTATTGATGCCGTATCCGGTTATAGGTCAGATTTCGCTCTGTTTCCGGAGTTTTTCAATGCACCTTTAATGGCAAAGGACAATCACTTGTCCACGCCGGATGCTATTCGTGAGCTGGCAAAGCATACAGATGCTATCGTACAGAAGTTCTCTGAATTTTCCATATCCTATAACATTAATATTATTACAGGCAGTATGCCCGAAATGATTGATGGACGTTTGTACAACGTAGGGTACCTGTGCAGGCGTGACGGAAGTATGGAACGTTATGAAAAGCTACACGTAACTCCAGATGAAGCTAAAGTTTGGGGGATGCAGGGTGGAAACCAGTTAAAAGCATTTGACACAGATTGTGGTAAAATTGGAATTTTAATCTGTTACGATTCGGAATTTCCAGAATTAAGTCGCTTATTGGCAGAAGAAGGAATGGATATCCTATTCGTACCGTTTTTGACCGATACGCAAAACGGATACTCTAGAGTACGGCATTGTGCACAAGCAAGAGCCATTGAAAATGAGTGTTATGTTGCTATTGCAGGTAGTGTTGGTAACCTACCTAACGTTCAGAACATGGACATTCAGTTTGCACAATCTATGGTGTTTACACCTTGTGACTTTTCCTTCCCCACAAACGGAATAAAAGCAGAGGCAACACCCAATACAGAAATGATATTGATTGCAGATGTCGATATCGATTTGTTACGCGAACTCAATCAATTTGGGGCAGTACGTAATTTAAAGGATAGAAGAAAAGATATTTTTGAACTTAGAAAAAAAGTATAGTTTGACTGATTTAAAGATTATAGGTAGTGAAGAATGGTGTGTGTTTGATAACTTGGGTATTCCTGCTATAAAGGCAAGGGTAGATTCAGGAGCTAAAACATCATCCATACAAGCCACCAATATTAAAATTATTATGAAGGGCACCCAAGAATGGGTAAAGTTCGAGGTTAGCCCTTTGCAAGAAAACCGAAGTATTGCTATTCCCTGTCAAGCCAGATTGGTTGATCGTAGAATGGTAAAAAGTTCTTCCGGTATATCTGAAGAGCGTTTGGTAGTACGCACGCCTGTTACTATGGGTGAAGATACTTTTGACGTAGAGCTTACCTTGGCCAACCGTGATACCATGGAATTTCGTATGCTTTTGGGTAGAGAAGCGATTAATGATCGATACATTGTAAACTCGGCAGTAAACTATCAAATACAAGATTTTGACGATGCGGACATTAATAAGATGTATGCGCCTTATTTTAAAGAAAAATCAGGACTCAAAATTGCATTGCTAGCCAGTAACCCTAACTTATATAGTAATAAACGAATTGTTGAAGCGGCGGAAGCACGTGGACATGAGATTGTTTTTCTTAATGTAGAGCACGCCTACATGAAGTTAGATGCCCGTTCACCGGAAATACGATATAGAGGAGGTAACATCCTTAATGCTTTTGATGCGGTTATTCCAAGAATAAAACCATCGGTTACTTTTTACGGTTGTGCGCTGATCAGACAGTTTGATAATTTGGGTGTGTATTGCCAAAATAGTGCGGAAGCCATTACGCAATCTAGAGATAAGCTCTTTGCATCGCAATTGTTCTCAAAAAACGATATTCATATACCTATTACAGGTTTTGCAAAATCACCTATGGATACCAAAGACCTTATTAAAATGGTAAACGGTGCCCCATTGATTATAAAATTATTGGAGAGCACCCAAGGTAAAGGTGTTGTGCTTGCTGAGACCAATAAAGCGGCGGAGAGTGTAATCAATGCTTTCAAAAGTGTGAACACTAATATTTTGGTACAAGAGTTCATTAAGGAAGCTAACGGTCAGGATATACGCTGTTTCGTAGTAAACGGAAAAGTAGTAGCATCTATGCAACGACAGGCAGAAAAGGGTGAGTTTAGAGCTAACATACACCAAGGAGGTAAAGCATCTATCATTAAAATTACTTCTGAAGAGCGTAAACTGGCACAGAAAGCAGCTAAAGTTCTGAACCTTGCCGTAGCTGGTGTAGATATTATTCGCTCAAACAAAGGGCCGTTATTGTTAGAAGTAAACTCTTCACCAGGTCTTGAGGGAATTGAAAATGCTACAGGTAAAGATATTGCCAACGAAATGATTGTGGCTATAGAGAAAAAGTTAAGGTTTAGTATTTAGCCTAATATATAAGACTAACAATTTAACCGATGTTAAATGTATGCTGCGGTTGTCGCTACTTAGAAGTAGATGACAACCGCATTTTGCATTTAGAAATCCATCTACAAAATACTATAGAATTTTAAATAGTTAAGGGGAAGGCTGATTTCAGGAATTCCAGAAAATTTATTCTTACAACTAATATTACATCGTTTTTAAGCTAAAAGTGTTTTTCATCTTCATTTTTTAGTGCCTCACCGATATTGATAAAACGAGGCTATCGTTCAACTAATTTCTTTCTCCGTTTAAGTGTCAAATCATCGGCATAGTGTATTATATCTTCGATGTAAATCTAACTATTTTTGGCTGTAACTAATTGACTTACAATTTTTTACACTTTAACGAGTAAAACGTACCACTTAAGAGAATTTCCTCAGGCAGCCTACAATGTGCCGTTCATAAATGGAGGAAACGAATTACAAAAATAAACTCTTAAGCTATGTTACGATTCAACATTTTACTTCTTATCGCTCTTGCAACCTTAATGACATCATGTTCAACTTCTACTACTGAAGAAGATGAATTGTACAAGGCAGTTGCAACAACAACTGAAGAAGTAGAAATTTCTTCTATAGAGCAAGAAGTTATAGATGTTGTTAACGAATATAGAGTTTCTGTTGGTTTAAACGCAGTAGCGTTTAACGGTGTAGCTTACGGTTATGCAAATGCACATAACGAGTATATGATTTCTGAAGGAGTAATCAGCCATGATAATTTTGATAAAAGAGCTTCTGACTTATCCATAGATGCTAATGCCGATTTCGTTTCCGAAAACTTGGGTATGGATTTCACAAATGCCGATGATATTCTTGAAGCTTGGAAAAATAGCCCAACCCACAAAAAAGTGATGGAAGGTAATTTTAAGTATACAGCGGTTAGTGTTACTGCAGATGAGAACGGTGTTCTTTATTTTACTCAATTGTTCTTTCAATAGGATAAGAGAAGAGGGCAGAACTTAGCTTGAGTTAAAAACAAATAAAAAGACCCCTATTTCGAAAAGAAGTAAGGGTCTTTTTTTGTAGTATACCACCTACACTGTAAAAACTTAAGAATATATAAGTGTGTAAGATGCTGCTTGTCAGTATTTTTGTCTTGTTTTTGCATCGATGAGTTGCTTTTTTAAGGAACAACTCGTCGATAAGTGTGCTTTTAATCGAAAAAGTGAGCATTTCATCGATGGTATATACTAGCATAGGCAATAATTTTAAGTGCAATATTGTTTTTTATAAGACTTAACCTACAATATTTTGCCTATGATACGTAAAACTACCCTAAAGCAAAACCTTTTATGTTTGTTATTATTTCTTAGCGTTATCTCTTACGCGCAGGAAAGGGTTTACGCAGATGCTGTTTCAAGCCAAAGCGCGGTCGATCAGTCAAATAATGCTATTGATTCTGATTTATCAACCCATGCAATTGTCCGTTCAGGTTCTGGAGTTCTCTTGGGTATTGGTGCTTATACAGGTCATCTAGAACTTGTCTACCCAACTACGCTACCGGCAAATACAACCAGTTTTATAAAAATTGCTACTGAAGATGATATACTATCTAGTTTATTGGGAGGTAATCTGGGAGGTTTACTTTCTGATATTGTTGGAACGCTGCTTATTGGTAATCAAGAATTTTCTGCTGAAGCCCTTAATATTGACGATAGTGTTCTTCAAACCGGTTCAGGGCTTGTTAATGCATTTTCAACAGATGAAGCCCGTGTTGTAACAGATAAGAATGGAGATTATTTTCTTGCTTTAACCCCATCTAGCCCTTACGATAGAGTTCGTTTAACCAATAGTGTTGGTTCTTTAATAGGGTTGGGTCAAGAGCGTGACTTAGATGTTTATGGAGCTTATTACGGAGATGGAGATACTACATGTGGTGCACCCAATTATACTTCCTTTAGCGGAGATGGTCTATCACTAGATCTTTTAGGTTTAGGCGGAGCCGGAGTTACCAATCCCGAATTAGCCATAGATGGTGACGAAGATACTTTTTCTGAATTAAGCCTAGGGCTTGTTGATGTATTGGCTGGTATTGAGCAGACTTTTTATTTTGATAGCCCGGAAGATGCTAGCGATAATTACTATATAAAAATGGCTATGGATCCTTCCTTACTTCAGTTGGGTATTGCTAATTCAATTGAAGTAGTCGGTAAAAATAGAGCAGATGCTTCGGTATTTTCAGAGAATTTATCAAGCCTACTAGATTTAGATGTATTAGGGCTACTACAAAGTGGTCAATCGGCTATTGTGGCTTTAAACCCCTCAACTCCTATTGATCAAGTAACTGTTCGTTTATCATCTTTACTTGGTGTGGGTATTGACCAGGAACTTAAGATTTTTGATGTATTCAGAGCTCCTGCGAGTCCAGTAGTAACTTCTACAGCAGACGATTTGAATATTTGTGAGGGGTCAAGTACTAGCGTAGTTGCAGAAGTTGAAAACGATACTAATGTTGAGTTAAGATGGTACGATGCCGAAGAAGATGGAAACCTATTGGCAACCTTAGATTCAGGTGAAGCTTTTGTTACGCCTGTGTTGAATTCAGATACTACGTATTACGTGGCAGCTGCAGAAATTGGTTGTCTTAATGAATCTCCTAGAACAGAGGTTTTAATAAATGTAGAACCTATACCAACTGCAGACGATATAACTGTTTTAGGAAATGAGAACCCTATTTGTTCTTCAGATAATGTGGTGCTTGTTCCAACGAGTTCTGTAGATGGTACGTTTTCATGGTATTTTGATGCAAATAAAACCAATGAAATCACAGACGGAATGGTTTCTGGAGGTGCTACCTATGAAATAGACTCTAATGGAGTGATGACCGTAACAGGTCTTACTGAAGCTGGCGGCCCATATACTTATTTTGTATCGGTAGAAGATGATTTAGCCGGTTGCGAGAATGCTCCTGGCGATTTACAATCGGTTGAGGTTAATGTGGTTGATTTTGAAAAAACCGTATCTATTGATTCTAACCCAATGATTAGCTTAGATGGCCTCATTGATATTTTTAGTGGAAACGATATGATAAACGTAACCGGAACTGTTTCTGGTGATGCTATGGTTGGTGAGCCCATATCTTTAAATATAAACGGAAAAGTTTTTGACGGTGTCGTAGCGGCAGATTCATCTTTTAGTATTCCAGTAAACGCTATAGATTTAGTTTCAGATATAGATAATACGATCGAAGCTTTTGTACAAGGTACTTTGTGTTCTGTGTCTGACGAGATACTAGTAGATTTACCAGACTTAATTATAGATGATATTTTTCAAGTTTTTTGTGCCTCTGACTTTGCTACTGTTGCAGATTTAGAAGTGGGTCTAAATGATATTGCACTTTTTAATGACCTCACGGCAGGTTTACAATTAGATGCTAATACTCCTTTGGTTGATGGCGAGGTTTATTTTGCAGGAATTGTAGGTATACCGGCATCTGTATTGGCTAGAGTACAGATAACCGTACAGGTTAATGATATTCCAATGCCAACTACAAATTCTAGAAGTCAAGTTTTTTGTGAAAGTGATGGTCCTACAGTTGGGGATATTCAGGTTGATCAAACCAATGTTGTGTTTTACGATAGTCGTTTACGTGGAAATGTAATTGACCCTTCTACACCCGTAGAAGATGGTCGTTGGTACTATGTTGCCGCAGTCGAAAACGGTTGTGAAAGTAGTGAACGGTTAAGAATTATGACAAATATATTTGCTGATGGTATTTCTCCTATTACTATAATTGGTGAATCTGAAGAAGTATGCCGAGGGCGTTCATATACATATGAAACCAATGCTGATAAAGAAGATTATGTTTGGACAATAGTAGGTGGTACTATTACAGAAGGAGGAACTTCTACAGATAACATGGTAACCGTTCGTTGGACGGAGTTAATTGATACTCAAATTAGTGTTTCATATACAGATGATTCTATATGCAGCCCAAGTAAGATGCTCACTTTAGATGTAGAGGTAGGTACTTGCGGAATGGTTTTAGGAGAGGAATTCTGTCTAAAAGTATTCAATGAATTCTCGCCTAATAATGACGGTTTTAACGACTTCTTTACCGTACAGTGTATAGAAGATTATTCTAACACAGTAGAAATCTATAATCGTAATGGAAACCTTGTCTATAAAACAGCGGACTATCGTAATACTTGGAACGGTCTAGCAAATGTAAACGGAGTTTTAAGCAGTGGAGACCATTTGCCATCAGGAACTTACTACTACGCTATTAAGATACCTGAATTAGAAAGAAACCTAGTGGGCTGGTTACAATTGGCCAGATAACAAGTTGTTCTTTAAACTATTCACACCAAACCTTTACTTATCATGAAATCAGTTTATACTACTATAAAGATAGTTATGCTCTGCTATCTCACATTTAATATGAGCAGAGTATATGGTCAACAAGCGCCGCAATACACACAATATATGTATAATACAGCGGTATTAAACTCGGGCTATTCCTCTAGAGGAATTTTAGAGGCAACCCTTTTGCATCGTTCGCAATGGGTTGGTATAGATGGAGCTCCGGAGACACAATCACTTTCAGTACAAGGAAGATTGCGAGAAAGAGTTGGGGTAGGGTTAACGGTCATTAATGATAACATTGGTGCTGCAAACGACCTTGATATAAACGGTACTTTTTCGTATGAGATACCAACAGGGTATTTCACCAAATTATCATTGGGAATCAATGCTGGTGTTGATGTCCTTAAAGTAGATTGGTCCAAAGGAACGTACCAAGATAGTCAGGACCCTATTTTTGCTGAAAATGTAAATAAATTGCGCCCCGTTTTTGGAGCCGGTGCATACTTTCATAGCAGCAATTGGTACATAGGTGTTTCTACTCACAATTTTTTGAATTCTCAAATCTACAATGATAATGAACTAGAAGTAACAGATAGAAAAAGCCAATATTACCTAATGGCAGGTTACGTTATGGAACTTTCTGATAACTTAAAATTTAAACCGGCTATTTTAACAAAGCATGTGGCTGGCGCTCCTATAACGGTAGATGTATCGGGTAATTTCTTGATAAAGGAAACTTTAGCACTGGGCTTGGCATACCGTTATGATGATGCTATTAGTGCTTTGGCGGGCCTACATATTTCTAAGAGCTTCTTTTTGGGGTATTCGTACGATTACTCCGTAACGGGCCTTCAAAGTTATAATGATGGTTCACACGAAATCATTCTTAAATACAATTTATTCGATGCTGCCAAAAGAGCATTATCACCTAGATTCTTCTAAAAACAGACCATCATGAAAAAAATAGTACTATATATATTTATGGGTACGTGCCTTATGGTTACTGCGCAAAGTAAGGAAGAAAGAGCCAAAGCTTATTTCTCAGATTTTAAGTTCGATAGAGCAATTGAGTTATATAGTGATTTGGCAGCCGAGAAAAAGAGACCCTCTCTTGATGTTATTCAACATTTGGCAGATAGCTACTTTAATATGAACAGGTATCAAGAGGCCGTAAAGTGGTATGATAAATTGTATCTAATCAAAGGCAAAGACGTTGGTGAAGGTAACATTATTAAACTGGTACAAAGCCTTAAGGCTAGCATGCAGAATGAAAGAGCCGACCAATTACTTCATGATTTTTATACAGATGAGGACAGGTTGAATATGATGCTGGCTCAAAAGAAACATTTGGACAGTATGCTTGGTGAAAAAGAGAAATATGCAACAACTAACTTAGCATTCAATAGTAAGAAGTCAGATTTTGGGCCTATGCTTTTTAATGACGGATTAATTTTTGCTTCCGCCAGAGATACTATAAAATCCAACGGGGAACTTTATCCGTGGAATAAGCAACCTTATTTAGACCTGTATATCACTAGGCCCAATGACTCTAATTATATTCCAGAAAAATATTTAGAGAATTTAGAATCTTCGTATCATGATGCTACTTTGACATTCTCTTGGGACGGGCAGACTGTATATTTTACCCGTAATTATCTTAAGAAAAAAAATAAGCTGAGTGCTAATGAAGACGGCTTGTCTAATATGCAGATTTTACGCGGCACTATAAGTAACAATGAGCTGATAAACGTAACTTCATTGAGTTTCAATAGTAAAGAATATTCTTGTGGGCACCCTGCTTTGAGTCCAGATGGTAGACACTTGTATTTTACCTCTAACATGCCAGGTGGTTTTGGTGAGAGCGATATTTATGTAGTGGATTTAAATAATGATGGTGATGTGCTTTCAGACCCTATGAACCTAGGGCCTGCCATAAATACACGCGGAAGGGAAATGTTTCCTTTTGTTAATAATGAGGTGCTGTACTTCTCTTCGGACAGTCATTACGGGCTAGGTGGGTTGGATATATTTGGGTCTGTGATTTCTTCTAAGACAGAGTATTCTCTACCTCTTAATATGGGGAAACCTTTAAACAGTAATATGGATGATTTTTCATTCATTAGAGAAGCTAAAAAAGGAAATGGGTATTTTGCCTCTAACCGATCTGGTGGGAAAGGAGATGATGATATTTACCAATTTGAAAAGGTGAAAGCTGTAGATTGTCTTGAGTATTCTGGGTATGTATTGAACGAGCAAACAGGAGAACCGATAGCTGATGCTAATGTAGAACTCAAAAATGTGGTTGACGAATTGGTCTCCATTTATAGAACTGATGAGTTTGGTTATTTTAATGTAATTCTTCCTTGTAATAAGAAAAATATGCTTGTTTTTTCTAGAGCAGGATTTTCTAAAGAAACTGTGGTAATTGAAACAGGAGAAAACCCTGAAGAGCCTTCCAAGAATAATAAAGTGTATTTAACCCCTTTTGATAGCTTGGTGGAGAAAGAAGGTGATATTGAGAAAATTAAGGTAGACCCCATATATTTTGATTATGATAAGTATGATATTACGGAGAGAGCTGAAATAGAACTTGAAAAGGTGCTTTTTGCCATGCAAAAATTCCCCGAAATTAAAATTAAAATAGAGTCGCATACAGATGCTAGAGGTACTGATGCGTATAACCTAGAGCTATCAGATAATCGAGCAAAGTCAACAAGAAGGTATCTAATTTCAAAGGGCATTGATGTAGAAAGGATTGAAAGTGCTCATGGTTACGGAGAATACCGTTTAAAAAATGAATGTGCCAACGGTGTAAAATGTAGTAATCAAAAACACTTTGAAAATCGTCGGTCAGATTTCATCATTGTATCCAAACAGGTGAATGAAACATGGAATGCAAAAAAATAAGTTAAAGTCTTTAGGCAGGTTAAGTAATGCTTGAGGTTTGCGATAGGGTGTTGGGTCTTTTGACCTAGGGAGCCAAATTTCCCAACATTTCTTTCGTTGTTTTTTCCAAATCAAATTCTGCTTGCCAATTCCAATCTTGTCTTGCCTCTTGATCATCAATACTTGCAGGCCAAGAATCGGCTATAGCTTGTCTAAAATCGGGCTCATAGGAAATCTTAAAATCAGGAATGTGTTTTTGAATGCTTTTTGCCATTTGGGCAGGGGTGAAATTCATGGCGGACAGATTGTAGGAAGAACGCACCTTTACGTTTTCTGTATCGGTTTCCATAAGTTGCAACGTGGCTTTTATGGCATCATCCATAAACATCATGGGTAATTCTGTGTCTTCTTTTAAAAAGCAGGTATATGCTTTCTCTGATAGTGCCTTATGGTATATTTCTACTGCATAATCCGTTGTGCCTCCACCAGGCATGGTTTTCCAGCTAATTAGTCCAGGATACCGAATACTACGCACATCAACCCCGTATTTATTATGGTAGTAATCACACCAGCGTTCCCCAGATTGTTTGCTTATTCCATACACGGTACTAGGCTCCATAATGGTGCTTTGCGATGTGTTTTCTTTTGGAGTGTTGGGACCAAAAACGGCAATACTGGAAGGCCAGAATATTTTGTCTATTTTCTTCTCTTTGGCCAAATTCAGCACATTAAAGAGCGAATTCATATTCAGATTCCAAGCCCGCATAGGAAATTTTTCTGCTGTTGCGCTTAACATGGCTGCCATTAGGTAGACTTCGGTAATTTCGTAATAAGCCACCACTTCCTCTAAGGCATCATAGTCGGTAGCATCTAAAATCTCGAACGGACCGGAATCCATTAAGCTTTCGTTACCCTCACGAATATCACTCGCAATTACACTTTCATTTCCGTGCATAGTACGTAATGCAAATGTTAGCTCCGTACCAATTTGGCCACAAGCACCTATGATTAGAATAGATTTTTCCATTAATGTCGCGTTAAATGAATTCGGGAATAAAGGTAACGCTTCTTAAAATTTGTACATTCGCTTTATGAAAAGAATCTTCTTTTTTAGTCTGATGCTATTATTGTCAATAGCTTGTAAAGAACAGAAACAAGAACTGGTCGTAGAGGATGTAAATGCCCGCGAAATAAGCAGGGAAAAATGGGCCAAGAAACTTCCTATAAAACCCAAAGCGGGAGCTATGCTGAAAGATTGGATAGAGTTTTCATCTTTAGAAACTAGTTTTGATGCACTTCACACGGTTGCCAATAGAGAGGATTTAAGTTTGGTAATTGAAGATATGCTTACCAAACAAAAGCAGTTAGAAGAATCAACTTACCCTAAAGAATTTGATATTCCGCAGATAAAAAGTAGGCAAAAAGTATTTAAGACCTATATGCTTAAGGTAAAGGGCGATTTGTTTTATAGAACGGATCCTCAGGAATCGCTAGCACAAATGATAGAGGCTTATAACGATTTTCGGAACCAGTTTAATGTGGTTGTGAGCAACACGTTGGATACCGATTTAATTCTGGAATTCTAATAAAATAAAGCGACCTACACCAGAATAGGTAAGCCGCTTTTATATATGAACTTGGTAAGAATGGTTTATTTATAGTTGGCTTTAACCAAGTAAAGCGAACTAGCATCTATATCTGTACTACCTGGCAATATCTTTTGTTCTATTACACCATCTCCATCGTTATCGGATACGGTAAAGTCGTCATCGTTTATAAAACCTAGCGTGTGGTCATCAACAAGCCAAACACCTTCCAATTTATCATGGGGGTATCCTAGTTCGGCAACTAAATCAACTACTAATTCTTTTTGTACAGGAATAATATTGGCTGCGGCCAATTCTTCGGCTGTAGATTGCTCTATAGTTTTATCATTGATCATTAACCCAAATTCATCTTTGGGGTTAGTACCGGAAATATCCGTAGCACCCATTAAATTTATTTTGTAAATGTGTTTTTGCGCAGCACCTGCACCCGCAAATTTTCCATCGCGCTCTACTACTAAAAACTCGGTATTGGTAATAGCGGTAATTTCTGAGTTTGACAGATTGGCGGCCTCTTGAACATAAACGTATTGTCTTGTGTATCCCGTTTCTAAATCAAAAGTTACGATACGGGTAATGTTGGATTGAATTTTCTCAGGATTGTACAATGTAGATTGCATAATGCCTACCAAAGTCTTTTCGTCTGGGGTAATGGCTAAACCTTCCATACCTCTATTAGCTCTTCGGCTAGCAAAAACGGCGGGCAACTTACGATCGCCGGTGCCTTCGTTTACTCCAATAGGAGATATTCGCTCTAGTTGCGTACCGTTAGCATCGTAATGTACGATATGTGGACCATATTCATCGGATACCCAAAAAGTACCGTCTTTAAGCACAACTATTCCTTCGGAGTCTAATCCATAGTCATCAAAGCCGATAGCATTTCCAGCAGCATCATAAGGAATCTCACCTGTGGCTCCTTTTCCTTCTGGATTAGGTATGCCGGAAATCAGTTTTCCCATTGGGTCTTTTAAAAGAATTTCTTCTAAGAGTTCTATTTTCCCTTCGGCGGTTACGGCATAATGACCAATACGTGGTGTATACTTGGCAACTGGAAATTTTTTCCCATCTAAGTAGTTTGTATTAGGGCCGCGATCAGTGATAGCGTAGAATTCATTTTCTTTTGTAGGATGAGCCGTTGCTCCTGAGCCAAAGCCTCCGTTTCTAACCTCAACGTTCCCGTTTATAGTAGATAGGACATTGTAGGGCAAGGGGTATTGGGTGTTTATCTCAAGCACTTTGGCCGGAGATACGGCAACGGGTGTTGGACCGCCACCTATAAAATCATCAATGTGGTCGCAAGAATTTAGAAGGCAAACGCTTACAAATAGAAATACTAATTTTTTCATTGTGTTCAATTGGATTAAAGGTTATTTCTGGTAGCCTAAAGTTCCAATAATAATACAGGCCTATTGTTAAGTCTGGATAAACAGATAGTTATGAAAAAAAATATGCCGCACATTGCATTAAGGAATGTGCAGCAAAATTCTATGTAGAAAATGCAAAAATCTTATTGCTTTGGATCAGCTTCTTCTGCGGGTGGGTTTTTTCTAGACTGTAAAGCTTGCTTGCTTAGACTTGCCAAGTTAAAATTAGGGTCCAAGGCAAGAGCTTCATCTATTTGGGCAACAGCGGCATCAATATTTGCTTTGTCGTTGTTATATATAGTAAGCGCTTTTAAGTGAAAAAAAGCAGCTTTTAAAGGAACTTCATAAGGTTGCTGTCTTTCATAGAAAGCATACTTCATATCATCTTTGGCATTAGCAATACCGTAATCAATATTGGCAATGGCATCTTGGGTAGCTCCTGTCTGTATCTTTAAGTCTGCAATTTCATATGCTAGATAAGGGTTTGGAGTTCTTTTAAAAAGTTCTTCAAACTGCTCTAAAGCACGCTTAGGTTGGTTTAGTGCTTTTAACGAAATAGCCTTTACTTGTACCGCCATATCAGAATCTGAGGCTTCTTTTTCAATACCTATGGTGTTTAGTGCTTGCATATGCTGGTTGTTGTTTGCATATACAAAAGCTAAAGTGTCTTTTCGTTGTTTGGAAGGAGTGATTACGTTAAGGTGGGTCAATGCATTTATTACACCATTAACATCTCCTTGAGTTCTCATTTCTTGATAAAAAGCTTCATAGTGCTTTTGCAAATCGTTTTTGGATTGTGCAGTGGCCGAAAAACTTATACTTAAAAGCAGTACGACAATTATTTTTTTCATGTGTTGCTATTTTACGATTCTCTCGTTTTGGTTGCGGTTGGCAAAATTAGCAATATTATTGGTATGTAACTGTGAATAAAAGCATAATGAGAGTGCACAAAAGAAAAAAGGATGCCCTAGAGCATCCTTTTTTATGTCGGTTTGGTTCTTTTGTACTAGGCAACAAGAGAAATCTCGTTGTTTTGATACGATTTTAAAAGCATGGAATAAAATGCCAAGCTTTTAGGGTCTTGATCAATACATGATATTAAAAAATCATATAAATTCTTAAACCATAGGTTGGTGTGCAACGTAGGAATAGAGAGATTTACCTTTTTAGGGTCGTAATCTTTGTCATCCATAACAATGTCCATCTCAACCCTTCGTCTATGATAATCTATAGACACATTTGCTGCGTTATAATGATTTTTTAATATCGCTATATGCAACTTTTTTAATTTTAGGGGAACTTTTTGCTTGGTGCAGCTTGAAGCAATAAGAGTCTCGATATCCTCAAGAATCCTGCTTCTTAAACCTGAATTTTCCATGGCAAATAGTTTTAAATTATATACCAAAGTTACTTTTTAATCGATGAAATGCATGGTGTATTAACAACTATCCTTTTAGTTTGTTGTGAAAAGACAAATAGCTGTGGTGAAAACAAACTACAACGTTGTAGTAAATTTGAAGTTCTTAACGTTTGTAAGGGTGTAGGAATGTATTAGTTTTCCTTTTTTCTCTTTATCATTATTATATTTAGGTAATTGTAACTTGTTTTTAATAGCCTGTAATGTGTAATATTCTTTTTTGCTAGGGTGGTAGGGAAATACTGCATTTAGTAACCCTGGAGTCCAATTTTCATGAACTGATTTATAGATTACCCGTATACAGTCATTTAGATGAATGAGATTGATAGGTGCATTTCCGTTTTTGAGATTTTTTCGCTTAGATAGCATCGTAACTGGATTCCTATTTGGACCGATCAATCCGCCAAATCTTATAATGGTGGTTTGAAGACCTGGCTGGTTTTGAAACAATTGTTCGCATTCCAAAAGTTGTCTTCCGGATTCTGTTGAAGGTTGAGGTGTAGTTTCTTCGGTAACCTCTCCATCAATATCTCCGTAAACCGATGTACTACTGACGAAAATTACATTTTCAACCGTAGAAGATTCAAGTGCATGTAATACCAGTAGCATTTTCTTAACGTAATTTTCATTGTTGGTACCGCGCAGTTTTGGAGGTACGTTAATTATAAGAACATTGGCATTGTTTAAAAATGAATTGATGTCTCCCGTAATTTTTGTTTCCGAAAGTGAAATTATAAAAGGCTGAATGCCTTCAGTAGATAAGAGGTCTAGTTTTTCTTCTGAAGTGGTGCTTCCATTTACGGTGTATCCCTTTTCTATAAACTTTTTGGCCAATGGTAGTCCTAGCCAACCGCAGCCCATAATAGCTATGTTCTTATTCAAATCTGATAGTTTTAGTAGTGATAATAGCATCGTTTAGTACAAAGGGCATGGGGATGCTGGTTTCTGGTCTTTTAGGCACCTCAAAAAGAGGATGGGTCAAAAGGTCATTGGAAGCCTCAGAGAAAGTGAGTTCAAGAACGCTGTCTTTAGGGATGCTTATTTCAAGTTCGGTATAAGCATTGTCCGTAATATAATGGGTAAGCAACTTGCTCGTCTTCCTTTCTTTCAAATAGGAAGGAGAGAGTTCTAGGTCATTTACTTTAATATTTTTGAAACTGGTACTTTCTGTAAAAATATCCAAACGGTTTACGGTACGTTGCGGTGTTATACACAATTCAATAACCCTATTGTTGCCAATTAATGTATCTCTGGTGGTTTCAATTTTAGGTCCTTTTAAGGGTTTTAATGGAGCATCTGCAGAACGAGTAAAAAGTGAATTGTATTTGCTGCCAATGATATTCTTGTTTAATGGTTCGGATATTCCTTTTTCGTTTCCTAAAAAGGCTTGGTTCCATTCAATAATAGCTTGGTCATAACTTGCCCATTGCGCAGTGTTGGTGTCTGTATCAAGAAGGTATACCAAGCTGCTTGGTTTTCCGTTATCAGAATCAAAACCTGAATGAACGTGGGCATACACCATGGTAATTAAAAAAGCGAGTACTCCCAAATAGGCCCATTTCTTTTTATGTTTGTACATCCCAAAAATGGGGAGTAACAAAAAGAAAGTAAGGGTGACCAGAAGCGTACCACCCACCATCATTTTAAGGCCTAATCCTACAGGAAATCCTTTAACGAACGGGGCGTACAACCATATAGCTGGTAACCCTAAAAATACCATTAAAAGTACGCTAGGTGCTTTTTGATGAAGAGTTACATACCAAGATGCAAGAAGCGCAAATACCGGTATGGTAAAGAAACTGGCACCAGGCAAATATTTGGCAATTGCAGTACAGAGTATCAGCCATAAAAATAAAGGGGCTACCACTAAATCTGTAGTAGATAGGCTTTTAAATTTATGATATATCCCAAAACAAACAGCAATAGAAAGACATACAAAAGCAAAAATATAAGCATATCCGTTATAGGTGAAGCCATGTAAAATGTCATTATAAGCAGGGTACGCCCATTTTAAGGTAGACCAACTGAAGTATCCTATAAGTCCGTTTATGATCAATGAAAGTAGTAACGGAACAAAACCAATGAAAACGCCCTTAGCAGTCAATAATTTTTCCTTGAATGCGTAAAGCAGAACACAAAGAAATAGGAGCGATGCTAGACCTAGCATAGACCAAATCCAATCAAACGGATAGGACACAACTCCAAATACCGGCATATTAAAGTACACATAATCATTTGGGCTTTGGAGTTGATTCAGTTCTGTAGCGCTAAAATGTTTTAAGAGCGGCATTAGATAGCTACCTTGGTGCGCTAATGTCTTTTTGTCTAATCGCTCGTAAGAGTCCTGAGCGGTATGGTAATCAAAATGGTCATCAATAAAGGCAAAATTGAATCCTTGAATATCCCGATCCTCCCTGAAAATGGTTAAATCAGTGTCATTGGGGAGCATTTTATATATACTATAGTAAAGGGAATTTGCCATGGGGTACTTTGGGTTGGCCTTTATAAATTCACTTATTAAATGCTGATTTCCTGTATTGGTCTCAACGAAGGTATAGCTTGGGCCACCGCTTCCACGAGCTTCAAAATTGAGCACCAAGCCTACGTCTTTTGCCCATTCATGTTGGTTTGCAAAGAGGTCGGCACCGTTTAGTCCCAACTCTTCCCCATCCGTAAATAAAATAATAATGTCATTTTTAGGTTGCTTTTCTTCGGATAAAAAAGCTCTTACGCTCTCTAAAATAGTAGCTACACCGCTACCGGCATCACTAGCCCCCAAAGAAGAATGTGGGTGACTATCATAGTGAGAAAGTAAAAGGAGAGCTTTGCCAGTACCACTTCCTTTTATTTTTGTGACGATATTCTCAGGTTTGCTCATGTTTCCCCAATCGCCGATCGCGTATCCTGTTTGAATGGAAGTTTGTAAACCCATCTTTTCCAGCTCACTTACAATATAATTTTGAACTTTTTTATGCCCGGGAAAACCTATACCGTGTGGTTCTTTTGAAATTTCTTTTACATGTCTTAGAGCGCGATCTGTGGAAAATGAAATTTTGGGAGCAGAGGAATCTTTTTCATACACAGGCATAGATGTATGGAACCCCCAATAAATGGCAGCTAACAGGAGAAGAAAGGAAAGTGTGGAAGAAAATCTTTTCATTGGTTAAAGTTCTTGAATAAAAATATAAAATTCTAATGGAGATTGGGTTTTATTACGGGCGGGTGTGAAATTAAAATCGACATCTTTTTAATTAAAATAGTAAGAATATGAGAGGTAATTCGTCGAATAAGTAAATATTCCATTAAATTATTTACTATCTTTAGTAATTAACCTAACCTGCCGCTAGGCAATAAAAACGAAATTATATGGGAATAAAAAGTTTTCAAGGCCCAAGGGCAAAAGTAGATGTAAAGAAAGAATATGACGCGCCCATATTAGTGTCTGACTACATGACAAAGAAACTGGTGACTTTTAGTCCAGACCAGTCTATTCTGGAAGTTATGGAGCAGTTTGCTAAATATAGTATTTCAGGTGGTCCCGTCATGGACGACAATGGTTTCTTAGTGGGCATTATATCTGAGGCCGATTGTATGAAACAGATATCGGAAAGTAGATATTTTAACCAGCCTATTCTTGACAAGAGTGTAGAGAAGTTCATGACAAAAGAAGTTGAGACCATTCCCCATGATATCTCAATTTTTGATGCTGCAGGCATCTTTGACAAACACAACAGAAGGAGGCTTCCAGTTATGAAAGATGGCATTTTGGTTGGCCAGATAAGCCGAAAAGATATTGTTATTGCCGCTTTAAAGTTAACCGGCCATAGTTGGTAATGTCACGTTAACCCCAAACGCATTACTTAAAATGAACATGAAATGCTTTCCTTTTAGAGGGGAGCATTTTTTTGTGCTCTTATAATTGATTATTCACGTTTAACAATCATATAAAAATCATTGTCTAGAGGTAGGTAACCCAAGTCATATACAAAAAAGTACACTGTGCCTTTTTTGGTAGTGTAGAGGCTGGTTATAAAATCAAAATCAAAACCTTTGTCTTGTAGTTTAGCCTTGGTAGTCGTGGTTTTTCCTTCTTTTAGTTTGTAGCTATCTAAAATTCTGTAATTTTTTCTAAGGCGATTGTTCGTATTACGGATAAGGTTGTTACTGTCTTTGTTCGCGTTATTATGATATGCGTTACGACAGTAATCAGAGCAGAATTTTTTATCTGCCCTACCCATAATCTCAGTACCACAATCTAAACACTTTTTCTTCAATCTATTACTTTTTAAAGTTGAAAGTCACCTCTTCAGAAGAACCATCTTCGTTACCTATTTGAGCGTAAATATTAATTTCGTTTCCACTCACTTTTTCAAAAGTAAAACCTTCAAAATAGACACGGTTACCATCTACTTTAACCAATTTAAACTGTTGTACCTCATCTTTTTCTTCCCAGCCCTTTAAATCACCATGAAAATGTTTGAGTTCATATATCAAGGTATTATTAACTTCACGAATATGACCCAATTCATAAAAAGAAACCTTCCCTTCAGAAACTAACTTGAATGAAAACATCATAGAGCCACCTTGTGGAGGACCCCATGTTTCTTCGGTTATACCCCCAAAAGCTTCACCGGACCAGTTGCCTTCCATCCAAGAAATATCAGACAGAGTTGCGTTTGGTGAGCTTGAGCCTTCGGGCAGTGTAGTGGTATTTTGAGCGCTGATACTAAGCGAGAATAGAAAGAATACGAAAAGAAAGTATTTCATAAAATAATAGGTTAGTGGTCAGTAATATACTGATTTATCCGTTTGTAAACGTATTATCTCGTTTAGGGTTCTATAGTAAGGTCATATTTCTTTAGAAGACCAATAATACCATCTTTTGAAAACTTTGCTTTTTTAAGATTGTTTTCTTCCGGGTCAATGGTGAAATTAAAAGCAGTCTTTAAATCGGATTTTTCTAAGTTAGTGCGATTGAAAATAGCTCCTTGCAAATCACAATCGTCAAAAGTGGCGTTTTTTAGAACAGCTTCCGTAAAGTCGGTTTCAATCATTTTACATGAAACAAACTGTTGTTTGAGAAGGGTTAAACTATAGAAGGATGTATAATCTAGATTGCAATCGTGAAAACTAAAATCGATTAAAAATGTATTACAATCTTCAAATTTGAGGCCTATCATTTTGCAGTGAGAGAAGGTGATTTCTTTAAACGTAGTATGTCTAATATTTGCATTACTGAGGTTGCAATCTATAAACTCACACTCCATAAAATTCTGGTTATCTAAATAACCATCTGAAAAATCACATCCTTCAAAAATGCAGTTCTCATAATCTCCTTTGGTTAATTTACTACCGGTGAAATCTTGTGAGAGGTATTTTTGGTCTGTTATAAAAGGCTTGTCCATAAGCGAATAAACATAATTTTGCAGTTGGATGCAATTTCTAGGACGGATTTTTATATTCTAATAATAGCTGTCTATTCGCATTGCAAAATTACTCTGTGCGTTCTACTTCACTCTCCAGTTTTAATACTTCACTACCATCCTCTTGCTTAATATATAGCGCTTTGTTGTCTTTTGAACCTTTGCGTGTAATCTCATTCCCTTCAATTTTCCGGGTTATTACCTTGTTGTAGGTGTTCTCTACTGTTCCTGTAGCGCTGCCTGAGCCCCATTTCCATTTTACTTCTGTTCCTTTTCTAATCATCTTTCTAGTATAAAGTTTCAAAAAAGAAAAAATACAGCAGATTCATGAGTCTAGAAAGAAAAAATTATAATCCAATTAGTACTCCTGAAAGCTATCAGTTAAAGTTGTCGGTTAACTTAATTTATGGATGAGTGTGTTAGGAAAGACTGCAAAGGTTTCTGTAGCCTTATTTATGCGATTTGAGGATAGGTTCTTTGTTGCTGAAGGTTATCTAGTGTTTCGATAAAAACCATAATACTTTTAATAGTTGATTTAGCACCGGGCACTGAATGCAAAGAAAATGTTAAAATTTATTATAAAAACTTTATATTTATCCCAATAGCACCAGTGATAAAACTCATACATTAATAAAAATATTTAAAATGAAACAACTAGGTATTCAGCTTGCACTAGTAATCGGAGCATTATTTTTTTCAATAAACACATCGGCACAGGTTACAGAAGTTGCTGTGCAGGATAGTATGGCCGTTGTTAACAAACGCTTAAGATTTGGCTGTGGGTTTGGGTTAAGTTTTGTAGGTGGGACCAACATAGCTCTATCTCCAAATTTAATGTATAGCTTAAGTAATAAAGTTAGTCTTGGTGTGGGTCTTCAAGGAAGTTATACCTCCATCAAAGATTTACAGAAAACCACCACTTTTGGCGGTAATATAATAAGTCAATATCAACCAATTGATAGACTAATGCTATTGTTAGAGTTTGCTCAACTTAAGGTAAATACCAAAACAGAGGCGGTTACAGGGGATATTGAAACCGACTATTGGGACTCGGCGTTATTTATTGGTGCAGGCTTAAATATTACCAAAAACATTGCAATTGGGGCAAAGTATAATGTTCTGTACGATAAGGATGAAAGTGTTTATACAAGTCCTATACTGCCTTTTGTGAACATTGCGTTTTAAGCGAAGCAATTCTACGCTGTTATTTCATTCCTGTAACGGTTAGACCTTTGCTTTCATCAGTTTTTGAAGCCTTTCCATAAACTGTCCTACATGATAGCCATCTACTAGTGCATGGTGCACATGAACTGAAACCGGCATAAATAACCGATCACCTTCAGCGGTCATTTTTCCAAAGGCGATTTTTGGACAGCTATCTGGGCGAGCGTAATGCCTGGCATGTGAAATTGAAGTAAAATCAATCCACGGAATAGCGGAGCAGTGTATCACATTTTCACCGGATTCATCGGGCATGAGTCGGTTTGAATTCCGTACTTTTTCTATGGCAGGAAGGGCCAAAGCTAGGAAGTCTTCAAAGTTTTCACGGTACGTTAAATGAGAAAATCCAAAAGTTCCATTTTCCCTATTAATAGTAGGTGAGGCATTAACTGTCTCGTATTCATATAGTTTTCCATCAACAATTCGATATCTGAACTCTACGGTTTTGTTAACCGCTACCAAAGCTTTGTGCAAGTAGGATAAAAAGAAAGAATGACCTTTTTCTTTTGCCGTATGATAGGTTTCCGTACAGTCTAATTTAGCGGTAATACCGTAAAAAGGTTCGTCAAATTTTGAAAAGAATTCAAAGTGGTCTTTTCTGTACCACGTCTCAATATCTATTTCTTTACGCATAACTTTTTTGGAAAGGGATGTAGTATTCGGTTGTGAAAATATTTCTAGTTGTAAAGGGTGTTCTCATGCGAAATAACATGCCTTTTTACATCGCTTTGAAATTCTTGTGGTGTTTGCTGTGCATGAAGTTTAAAAAACCGACTGAAATAAGAGTGGTCCTTAAAACCAAGGTTGTAGGCTATTTCCTTAATGGTATTTTCGCTATGTATGATCTGCCGTTTCGCTTCCAGTATAAGACGGTCGTGAATAAGTTGTACACCGGTTTTGTCTAGCTTCTCCTTTAATATTTGATTAAGTCGCTTTGCGCTAATCCCCAGTTCACTGGCGTAAAAATCGGCGTTTCGCTCCTCTTTATAATTATTTTCGAGCAGAAGCATAAACTCATACACCCGCTTTTCATTAATATCGTGCATAGTAAAATGCTGCTCTTTTAGGTGAATTAGTTTTAAGAGGAATACTTTTAAAAGCGCTTTGATCATAATAAGGTTTATGCTCTCCTTGTTGTAATCCTCCTCTAAAAGTTGGAGCACGGAAGCCAACCCTTTTGATGTTTCCTCATTAACCTGTAAACAAGAAAACTCACCTTGAATATTGAACATTCTAAAGACATCCAATAAAAATTCTTTTAAGTCGCCTTCCAAAAGCTCTTGCTTAAAAGAAATTAATACCCCGTTCTTACCGGCCTTATTTAATTGATGTACCCTGTAAGGAGGAATAAGATATATCCAATCTCCTCTTAAAGTTTGAAAGTCGTGCTGTGGCTCGTGGAGCGCATCTTCATTATACAACCATACAATTTCAAAGAAATCCCTTCTTGCGGGATCGTTCAAATAGGCAGGAGGACAGTTGCCCAAATCTCTAATATATAAAACTTTATCACTGAGCATAGTTTCTGTTTTCATAGTTATATATGGTAACGAAATATAAGAATAGGTATGCGCTTGAAAACTTGTGGTTTCCAAAATGTACCACAAAAATAGCAATTAACACCACATCTTTAGTTAATATGGGCAAATTGTACCATACATCTATCAAATTGTGTAACTGTACAGCAAGCATGGCAGCATACCTTTGTACTCGGTTTTGATACCGTAAGAGATTTAAGCCCATTTAGTTATGAAAAATATACTTGAAAATAGGAACAGAAAATTGGTTGAAAGTGCTATGAATACCATTGTAAATGAGCATATAAAGCTTGTTGGTGCCATTCATTATGATGAATTGGCGGCTTTAGTTCCAACCATAGAAAATGCAGAGCATATTTTTATAATGGGAGCGGGGCGCACCGGACTAATGATGAAAGCGGCAGGAATGCGCTTAATGCACTTAGGGTTTCATGTTCATGTTGTAGGAGAAATCACTGCGCCGGCCATAAAAGAAGGCGATGTCCTTATAGTGGGATCCGGATCTGGAACTACAAGCGGAATTGTACGGGCAGCTGAAACTGCAAAAACGGTAGGAGCAGGTATCATATGCTTTACCACCAATAAGGAATCTAGATTGGCTTTATTGGCAGAGCATACAGTGGTTATACCTGCCGCACAAAAACAGGAGCGAGATGAGACTGTTTCCAAACAATACGCTGGGAGTCTTTTTGAGCAATCACTGTTGTTAACGTTTGATGCTTTAATACAAACGCTTTGGGAATTAGATGGTAGTACGGCTTCAGAGCTATGGAAGCGTCATGCTAACATGGAATAAATTAAGAATAGAAAATAGAGATGAATTAGTTAAGAACATTTTAAATATAAAATTATGGCAAAGTTACAAGTAGCGATCGATTTATTGAATATTGAGGATGCAATTGCATTAGCAACAAAAGTGGCTCCTTATATTGATATTATTGAATTAGGTACCCCACTTATTAAAAGTGAAGGGTTGGCAGGAATTAGAAAGATGAAAGATGCTTTTCCTGATAAATTGGTTTTGGCCGATTTTAAAACTGCAGATGCAGGTGAGTTGGAAGCAAATATGGCTTTTGGTGCAGGAGCGGATTATATTACCGTTTTAGGTGCAACTGGGGATTCTACCATAGCAGGAGCGGTAAAAGCTGCAAAAGAGCACGGTAAAGGTGTTGTTGTAGATACTATTGGTGTTAGGGATAGAGTTAAACGTGCTCAGGAAGCTATTGCATTAGGTGCGGAGTTTGTTGAACTACATGCAGGTCTGGATGAGCAAGCGGAAGAAGGATATTCCGTTCAAGTTTTGATAGATGAAGCAGCAAGAGCTGGTGTACCTGTATCTATTGCAGGTGGAGTAAACCAAGGTAGTATAGATGCGGTAAGAAACTCAGGAGCAATAATAGCAGTTGCGGGAGCAGCTATATACGGAGCAGAAGACCCTGCAGAAGCAGCTAAGGAATTAAGAGAATTGGCCATAGCGTAAGCAATTGGAAAGGTTTTGCTAGAGCCTCTTTTAATGATTTGTACAGGACAGATTCCCATAAAATATTTTATGGGAATCTGTTGTTTTATACTGTTTCTAGAGCTGTTGAGGTTGTAGATAAAGAAACAACAGATTCATTTTTTATCTATGGCTATTACCTAATGTCTGTTATACTATGGGTTTGTTGACCATAACGCAGCACTTTTTAGCATGGCTCTTCTTGGTAATTTTAGGCCTGCAACAATTAATTCCGCAAAATCCTCAGGTTGTAATACATTTTCCGAACCTTTGGTCAGCATGCCCAACTCTATGGTCATCTCAGACTCTATGGTGCTTGGTGTTAATGTGTTTACCCTAATATTGTTTTTACGAACTTCTTTCATCAAAGATTCGGACATGCCAATAACAGCAAATTTTGATGCCGAATAAGCAGATACATTCGCATTTCCGTTTAGCCCTGCGGTTGAGGAAATATTCACAATGTCCCCTTCGTTCTTAGCGATGAGATGAGGTAAGACCTCTTTGGTTACATGATACATACCCAAGACATTGGTCTGTATAATTTGAGTCCAAACACTAACTTCCATTTCATTAAATGAACCAATAGCTGCAATTCCGGCATTATTAACTAAAATATCAACAGTACCTAAAGCATTTATAATGTTTTTAATATTGGTTTTAACTTCCTCATAATTACCAACATCAAATACAGAATACATTGCTTGAACACCAAATGTTTCTAATTCGGCAACAGTTTCTTTTAAAGTACTTTCTGTTCTTCCGGTAATGGCAATATCAATTCCCTCTTTGGCAAATGCTATGGCGGTTGCTTTTCCCAACCCTTTGCCACCTCCGGTTATGATTGCCTTTTTGTTTTGTAAAATGTTCATACTTAATAATTTAAAAGGTTATGTCCAAATTCTTGGAAGTTTATCCTATATGAAAACTTGCATATAGTGTGTTTTCTCACCATATTTTTAAGCTAGGACTATATGGACCGCTATTTCTACACCAATCACTTCTACTGCTTTAAAAATTTGCTTCTAGCAGCACACCCGGAATAATTGCATTACCAATCAAACCATGGCCTCCGGGTCTAATATTATATTGCAGAGCGGGTTGCAGGCCAAAATAATCTTTAACCTGAAGGCGATAACCCATTTCCAAAACTATTTCCGTCGTTAGCTGATTCGCCCTTAGGTTTGCCCACTCATCACTAAAACTACCCACAGTGGCAAAAAATAATACTCTATCATTTGCCCTAGACTTTAGGAGCCCTTTCCAAATGAGGCCTAAGCTACTTTGAAAAGGCACTTTGGCAACCCCGCCGTATGGTGAATAGGAAATGGTAAGAAAAGATTTTAAGCCATCTATCAGTTCTACATCCATATGCCCATAGAAACGTATAAAATAATCGGATTCATCGTTGGAATCAAAATTGGCGAAGGACCCGAATGCTTGATTTGCTCCTAGATAAACCCTGGCATTTCGATTTGTGATTTGTCCGAACCAATCATATTGAAAGAAAACGGATAAATTATCAGAACTTCTAAAAGAAAAGTCAAGACCATGTTTTGTATCATCAAAGATGTCTTTACCCATTTGATAAGCGCCCAATTGAAATTGGTGTTCGGAACTAGGTTTATATTTGAGCCGTGCTCCCCATGTGGGGAAAGGAAAAGTACTCATTAAGCCATCTAACAAGAGAGCTCTAATCACGCCATTTACCGTGTTGTTGAGCGAGTAAAAATATAGCTTAGAACCCGAAAAATCATCAGCAGCGGTAGTGCGTCCCGCCTTAAATGAGAAATGATTTCCAAAATCTTTTTCAATACTTAAGTCATATAAAAAAGTATTTTGGCCACCCACTAAATTCAATGGTTCAAAAACAGAACCAACTTCGTTCATAAGCCCGCTTCCGTGACGGTTTGCAATTGATACTTTTGCGCGTGTGGCATGCCAACCCAGAATTTTTTCCAAATCGAAATTAACTCCCACATAGAGTTGTCCGGCATATCTGCTGCCCTTATCCAGTCCTCCGGAGACATTAGATGCAGCAATAGATATGTACGAAAGAAATGGATCAATATTGAAATTCGACCTAACTTTAGATGCCATACTATCTATATGCTGTACTTGTGCTCCAACAGTAAAAGAAGAAAGAAAAATAGAGAATAAAATTAATTTATTCATTTACCGATTGGCATTAAGTTTACACAAAAATTACATATTCTTTAGAACCCATGGCGTTTTAGTGCTATTCCCACTAACTCTACGCTTCTAAATAAATAGGATAGTAGCGATAGGATTTAAGATGCAAGCTTGCGATACATGAGCGGGGTAACATCTTTTTTACTCTTCCGTCCAATAGTCCATTACCAGGACATCGCCAATTATTGGGCCAATTTTGTTAACCAAGGCAATATGTGCTTCATGGAATAAATAGATTTCCCTGCCGTGGTCATCATTGAAGGTAAGTGTAAACGTATGGGTCAACCCTTTGCTTGCGCCTTCCTTACTGTCGTTAACACCCCATTCTAAATCTTTGATTTCTGGAATCTCATTTTTAATATTTTCAAAAGCTTTAACCGCTTCGTTAACTTGAGCCTCGGTTGCCTCGTCTTTATATTTTAGGTTTACGATATGTCTTAATACTTTTTTGCCTCTATCAATTTTTGGGGCAACCTTGTAAGTGGCCACTTTTTTTAGATCAAACCTGTTAGAACCTGCTATCAAGAAGCTGGTATCGTCTATTTGATGAGATCGTAAACCGTAATAAATAGAAAAACCGGTTTCTAGATAATTTAATGGGGTGAGCGTACCGTTTTCGTCTAATTTAATAAGTTGAATACTGGCATCGTCTCTTGTGCCAACTGCCAGTACAGCTTCATTGTTTTTTACCGAAACAATTTCAATTCTTGTCTGTCCCTGCAATTTCGTGCTTTCATCATCCTTTAAAACAAAATGTGGTACCAATGCTCCTTTTCGGTTTATTTTAAAAACACTTACACCATCACCGTGATAGGTAAAGTCGGTTCGTTTAATGAATCCATTTCTCTCGTAATATTTATGGTGCCTGTGACCGACCACCACATAATAATTATCTCCTAATTGTACTCCGGTTACGGGATACGCCCCAGTTAAATATCTATCCGTGGTATTATCACCTATGTTATTAATGTTTTTAAAGGTACCGTTGTCATACACCCTAAAACTACTTACACCATTGTCTTGAAACCCTCCGGTATATAAAAATGTTTTTCCTTTTATTTTATGAATGAACATGCCAATGATACCATCGGTATAAATTTCTTCATCATCTTTCACGGATTGTACATGGGAAAGTTTTCCATCATTCTCTATCTTAAAACTGCTTAGACCTGGAGTTTCTTCCAAGCCGCCCACAAACAGATAAGAGGCTTGTTTCATATGAACCACCTGAAGGGTTATGGCAATACCAAGGTGGGTTTCATCGGTATCCATGGTCAAGGAAACCTGTTCTAGCAATCCATCATCCAAAATCTTAAAAGTTTCAATGGCATTGCCGTGCTTGTTCGCTACGAATAGAAAATCCGTTCCGTTTATATTATCGGCCACCATTCCCCTAGCTGGCCCTTCTTTTTTATAAAGCGCTTGCGTACCTATTGGCGTTAACTTACCTGCTTTGTCTAAACTAAATATATCAATACCTCCAAATCCACCGGCATATGCATAATGGTTTCCATCTTTTTCATAACTGGTAACCGTTACGATATTATTGGCGGAAACACTCTTAAAGTCCTGCAGATACGGCATTAAGTCATCCGTATTCTGCGACCAACAGATGGGTGATAGAAGCAATGCGAAGAAAGCAATGGATGTTTTTATACTATTCATGATTTTTAACCTTTTTTAATTTTTATAACTATTCTATAATAGCAGTTGCTCCGGCAATGGCAATGGCGCGGTCTTGTTCTATAGTTCCCCCGCTTACACCAATGGCTCCTATAATTTTACCTTCTTTATTTTTGATGGGAATTCCCCCAGGGAAAGTTATTAAACCATCATTAGAATGTTCAATGTTATAAATTATACCGCCAGGTTGTGTTAATTCTCCCAGCTCTCCGGTATCGATATTAAAATACCTTGCCGTTTTGGCTTTCTTAATGGCTACATCAATACTTCCTAAAAAGGATTCGTCCATACGGATAAAAGCTTTTAGGTTGGCACCTGCATCAACGACAGCGATATTTACCAACACCTCTGAAGCTTCGGCATTTTTCTTAGCGGCCAGAAGGACTTTAAAAGCCTCGTCATGGGTTATGTCATTGGTAATTTGTGCATGTGCCATAGATAGCCCCATGAGGGTGAATACGGCAACCAAAGTTCTTATTTGCGTGAGTAAAGGCATCATTTTCGTTTTGATTTTATGATGCAAAAATTATAAACTACGCTGAGAAAAGAGTTGAACAAGTTCAACTTGCCACAAATTTTATTGCATTTAGAACTGCTTTTTGATCTTACTTAAAAACTCGTGCGTGATACCTAGGTAGCTAGAGGTTTGCCTATCCGTTAGTTTGGCGGCGATTTCCGGGTAATGGTCCATAAAGTGGGCATACCGCTCTTTTGCCGTTAAACTATGGTTTCTGACCAGCCTGCGTTGCCAAGCCACAATAGATTTTTGAAACATGATACGGAACAGTTTCTCTGCCAGCGGAACAGAACGGTAAAGCTTGGATTTATCCGTTTGGGAAATTAGAAGCACCTTACTGTCTTCCAATGCCTGCATGTTCAAGTCAGATGGGTTATGGTTCATAAAACTGTCTATGTCCATCAACCACCAATTTTTAGCGGCAAAGTACAATGTGTTTTCGTTTCCTTTTTTGTTTATTGTAAAGACCCTAAAACAGCCTTCCAATACAAATCCTTCAAATTTGCAGACCTTTCCTTGCTCTAATAGAAAAGCCTTTTTTTCTATGGATTTTTGGCGAAAGTAACCACAGAATTCCTCCTGCTCCGCGGCGGAAAGCAGACCTTTTTCATCTATGTTCGCTATTAGTAAGTGGTCTATCATTAAAAATTTTGTTCTTGAAAATGTAGTGTGTTTAGGTCATAAATAAAACAAACACAAATTAGTGTTTGTTTTTTTAACTTTTTGTTAGTGTTGTTCAGAAGGTGCTTCTCCTTAATTTTGATTCAAGTTTATGGTTAAAATATACTATATTTAAGACAATGGTCTTTTAGAAGTAGGCAAAAAGTGAAATATGTTGTGCCAGCTCTTAATCAATTTGAAAAAATGGGACAAATAAAAAACCATAAGAGTATTTAAACAAAGCAATTCCAAAAATAAACAATTACCGTTATGCCTGAATTCACAATAAACATAAATGGAAAAGACCATGTCGTGGATGTTTTAGAAGACACTCCACTTTTATGGGTAATTAGGGATGAGCTTCAAATGAAAGGCACAAAATTTGGCTGTGGAAAAGCCTTGTGTGGCGCATGCACGGTACATTTTAATGGAAATGCAACAAGGTCATGCAGTTTTCCGGTCAGTGCCAGTGTTGGAGGGAAAATCACTACTATAGAAGGTCTTTCCGATAATGGAGACCATCCGGTTCAAAAAGCTTGGATGGAACATAACGTACCCCAATGCGGTTATTGCCAACCCGGACAGATGATGTCTGCCGCTGCACTTTTGAACGCAAATCCAAGCCCTACCGATGCAGATATTGACGCCGGTATGGCAGGAAATTTATGTAGGTGTGGTACCTATACGCGTATTAAAGCTGCTATTCACACTGCCGCCAAGGAAAAGTAATTCTATTTATAACCTTTATTTAAACATACACCCATGATATCCTACCTTCATAAAACCCTTAAAAAAGAGGGACTAAGCCGTAGAAATTTTATTCAGATATCTTCCTTAAGTGCAACAGGAATATTGTTAGGACTAGGTGTTACCTCATGTGGGCCTGATGGTAAAGAAGTTGCTGGGTCATGGCAGCCAAGTGTGTACCTTAGAATTGATTCGGAAGGAAAAGTGATTATCACGGCACACCGGTCAGAAATGGGTCAAGGTATTCGTACAGGTTTGGCAATGATTGTAGCAGATGAGCTAGGGGCAGATTGGGAAAAAGTGGTTGTAGAACAAGCCGTAGGGGATGAAAAAAAATACGGGAATCAAAATACGGATGGATCTTTCTCCATTCGGATGTATTACCAACCTCTTCGTGAAGCAGGAGCAACAGCGAGACATTTATTGTTAGCTGCTGCGGCAGAAGAGTGGAATGTGCCTGCTTCTGAATGTGAAGCAAAAAATGGCGAGGTAACGCATGCAGGTAGCGGTAAAAGTATTGGTTATGGAGAATTAACCGCTGCAGCAGCAAAATTACCTGTCCCCAATATCACAGATTTAAAATTAAAAGACACAAAGGACTTTACTTTAATAGGTAAAGAAACCCCAATTGTAGACTTAAAGGATATTGTTACTGGAAAAGCAATTTATGGGATAGATGCAGAAGTGCCTAACGCTAAGGTAGCGGTCATTGCGCGTTGCCCAGTAATGGGAGGTTCTGTAAGTAAATTTGATGATACGGCCGCCAAGAAGATAAAAGGAGTGTTGGATATTATTGAACTAGATGCAGGAGGTATTCCTCCGCAACTGAATAAACCTATGGGCGGTATTGCGGTAATCGCCGAAAATACTTGGGCCGCCATAAAGGGAAGAGAGGCTTTAGAAATTACGTGGGACTACGGTCCTAACAAGGATTATGACTCTGAGATGCAAACCAAGGAAATGGTAAAAAGCTTTGAAAGCGAAGGGACCGTACGTAGAAAAGATGGGGATGTTGCAAAAGCGATGTCCGGAGCCTCAAAAATATTGGACCGTACCTATACAACTCCTTATTTTGCTCACGGCATGATAGAACCTCCTTGCGCCCTAGCTAATGTTAAAGATAATACTTGTGAGGTTTGGGCACCTATTCAGCATCCCCAGTTTGCCAAAGATTCAGTGGTTGGAGCGTTAGGTTTGGATGATAAGAATGTTACGGTAAATGTTACTTTGTTAGGAGGGGCGTTTGGTAGAAAATCCAAACCGGACTTTATTGTTGAGGCCGCCTTGTTATCTCAAAAATCTGGACACCCAATACGACTTTTATGGACTAGGGAAGATGATATTCACAATGATTTCCTTCAAGGGCAAAGTGCGCACCGTATTAAAGTTGGGTTAGATAAAAAAAATGGAGTAGTGGCTTGGGACCATCATGCTGCATTCCCCTCTATAGGAGCAACTTCTAATGCTTCGGTTATTCAACCATCTGGTTTTGAGATTGGCATGGGAGCTACAGATTTACCATTTAATATTCCCAATATACAGGTGGAAACACATGATGCAAAAGCCCATACACGGCTAGGCTGGCTTCGGTCAGTTTGCAATATTCATAATGGTTTTGCTATTGGCAGCATGGTAGATGAAATTGCGGTTACCCGTGGTATGGATGCCAAGGATAACCTTCTAGATTTAATAGGGCCAGATCGTAGTTTGACTTTTGATGGAATTGTTGGAAATCATTTTAATTATGGAGAATCTTTAGAGGACTTCCCTTGGGAAACAGCCCGCTTGAAAAATGTTATTGAAAGAGCGGCCAAGGAAGCAAATTGGGGGCAAACACTTCCCAAAGGACAAGGGCAGGGAATAGCTGCGTTTAAAAGCTTCCTTACCTATGTAGCTTGTGTAGTGAGGGTGGCAGTAGATGAGAAAGGGAACCTGACCATACCAGAGGTTCACTATGCTTTGGATTGTGGCGTTGCAGTGAATGTAGACCGCATTAAAGCCCAGTTTGAGGGAGGAGCTATTTTTGGTACCAGTTTGGGAATGATGAGTAAGATTTCCTATAAAGATGGTCGTGCAGAGCAGGACAATTTTGATGGATACCGCATTGCTAGGATGCCAGAGTCGCCCATAGAAGTAAAAGTACACATTGTTGAAAGTTCCGAGAAACCAACAGGTATAGGTGAGCCTCCAATACCTCCATTTGTTCCGGCATTATGCAATGCTATTTATGCGGCTACTGGAAAGCGAATTACTTCGTTACCTATAGATCTTGCCAACACAACGGCCTAGATATAATTTTAAGGCTATTCTAGCGTGGTTATTTGTTTAGTTCATTCTATATTTCTCTCTGTACACTGTAGGACTGACGCCTTCTTTCTTCTTGAATAGCCTTGAAAAATAGTGCGGATACTCAAAACCTAGCTCGTATGCTACTTCCGCTATGCTTTTGCTGGGTTGCAACAACATATTCTTGGCTTCATCAATTAGCAATAATTGTAAGTGTTCGGTTGTGGTTTTGCCGGTTTCCTTTTTGAGGGTGTCGCTGAGGTAACGTTGCGAAACGGACATTTTATCGGCTATCTGTTCTATGCTGGGAATGCCTTTTTCTTGAAGTTGACCCGATTCTAAATACTCGGATACTTGTTGGTTAAACTGCTCCAATAAGTTATTTGAAAGCTCTTTTCTGTTCAAAAATTGCCGTTCATAAAAACGATTGGCATATTTTAATAGGGTACTTAATTGAGAGATGATAATGTCCTTGCTAAACTCATCCTGGTTGTTTTGATATTCTATTTCAATATTCTCCACAATGGATTCTAGCTGCTTTTCCTCTTTTGGTGAAAGGTGCAGTGCCTCGTTCACCGAATACGAAAAGAAACCATATTTTTTGATCTGATGTGCCAGCTCAGTTCCTTTTAAAAAATCTTCATGAAAATTAATCGAAAATCCTTTTTGGTCATACACCACGCTACTGTTCCATTGTAATACTTGCCTTGGTGCAATACATATCAAAGCTCCATTAGTGAAATCATAGGTTGTTCGCCCATAGTTTAAATCGCCTTTTACAATTTTCTTGAGACTTATAGAATAACAATCGTTTGTAATTGGTGGCGAGCTTTCTTTAGGGCAAGGCAAGAATCCTTCTCCTTTTGCAGAAAATACACTCAACATAGGGTGCTCCGGACCTGGTAGTTCTAAATAATCTATGTACGCCGATAAGGTTTTAAAATGCTGCATATTACTTCTTCAATTCTTTTTCTGCTGCTAATAACTGCTTGTTGTACCCATCTATTCTTGCATGGGCAGTTCCATCCACCCATAAAATAACCACCAACATGGCTATAGCTGTAATCATGCTAGCTCTCCAACCGGGAGTAGGAACAAATACCAACACCAAAGCACAGACAACGATTATAAGGGGAATAGCCGTAAAAACAATGGTATTGTACTCTTTTAAAGTGGCTTCGGCACGCTCAAGCTCCGAGGCTACAAAGGCAGCGGCATCTGTATGGTACGCTTTTTCAAATTGGGTGATTCTAGATTTGTTGGTAAAAAATAGACCAAGGCCAATGATTAGAAGCAAGCAACCTGCTACCAATGTTGGTATAATGTAGGCTCTTGCCATTTCTGTCTTTCCTAGTTGCCAGAACCCAATACTCGCCACTAAAAATGCCATGCCGAATAGCATGAAGAACGGAGTGGAAAATAGTTCTGCCTTTGCCCAGTCTGTAGCTGCTTTTAAAATATCCATATCTATAATTTTGGTCGCTTACTAATTTACAAATTCCATGTTATACCGGTTTCTTTTTCCGAGAGCTCCCAAAGCCTTTCCATAACCGGTTTGTCCTTGGCATGTGGTTCAAGCTTGCACTCGCCAACGGGGCCTGTCCAATAATTTTTTCCTGTGGGCCCATAAAAACGTTCTTGATCCAAACCTGGTTCTGTAGCACACATTAATTCTGGATACGCCCCTTTTTCTGCGGATTGAACCATGGGTGTCAACTTCATTATTTGCCAAATAAAACGCGTTAACAGGCTGCCGCTGGTTTTAATGAGCGATGTTGAAGATGCGCCCGGATGGCAGGCATATGCCTTTACACCGGACTTGCCTGCTGCTTTAAGGCGGTCTTGTAATTCATAAACGGACATAATCTGCGCCAATTTACTTTGGCTGTATACGCCATTGGGACTGTAATTGTTATCCCAGTTCATATCATCAAACTGTATGGTCTTAATTCCCAGATTATAGCCCATGCTGCCTACCACTACAATGCGGCCTTTGGATTCCTCTATTCTTGGGAACAACAATGCTTGAAGTAAAAAATTACCGTAATGGTTTACGCCCAACTGACTTTCAAAACCATCTTCGGTAAAGGTTTGTTTGGGTACTTGTGCAATGGCGGCGTTACAGACTAAGGCATCTATTTGAGGAACCGTTTCAAGCACTTTTTCTGCGGCTCTACTTACGGAATCCAGAGACGCCAAGTCCATTTGTATATTGGTTACGTCTATTGTATTGCCAAGTTCCTGCTTTAATGTAGCTAGGGTATCCTCGGATTTTTTTGGGTTACGGTTCAACATCACCACTTTTGCCCCTTTGGACAAGAGTATTTTGGCGGCCTCAAACCCTGTGCCGCTGGTAGTACCTGTTATGACGTATGTTTTGCCGGTAAGACTATGTATTCTATTGGGTGTCCATCCTTCCTTACCAAATTGTGTTGTACTCATTATGCCTATTTTTTAAATGTCTAAAAGAATAGGACAAAGGTAAAATGGAAGCTCCGGTAGCGACTTACACGCATTTTCGAATCTTGTATACTTTTTGGGGGGTGTTAGTTTGTTAGTGGGATGGTGAAATGGTTGAATAGTGAAATTAGTTCAACTTTAGAAGGTTATTCATCACCATACCGTATTTGAAGATTTGGGTTTTCTTTTCTCCACTTTTCTAATTCTAGCTTATTGAATTTGTTTATAACTAAATTTTTACTAAGAATTGTTTTTATAATAATATACAGACTAGGTTAATCAGAAGCCTATCATGATAGGGAAGGCTACATTCAAATGTCTTCCAATAACTCCATGCTAATTCAATATCAGAGTTTCTTGCTGATGTATTGTTGTTAAGGATAAATCCCACTTTATCGCGTTTAGAAATAAGATTTCCACTCAAAACTTTATTCAGCAATTCACTCTTTTCCTTTTCAATCTTTTCATCAATATTCCTATCGGAAAATTCTAAACTTTCATCGTTTTTTTTCCTCTATGGGTGTTTGTTTTTTGTCGAGTATTTTCTCAAAAGGCAAGTGACAATTATGTATAATTTACAAGTGACTTTATACCTTTATATTAAATAATCATTACATTCTAAAAACGGCAGGGGGAGTAATGTTTTAGAACCGACTAGAAAGGTAGTATTTTTCTTAATTTTAAAATTACGGAAAACCGTAAAAGCCGGGAAATAGAATTTAGTTGTGAGAATTTAATCAGGGAAGGCAGTAGTTGGGGTTGAAGTCTTCTGAAAATTACTCTCCACAAGATAGAGGCTGTGCAGTTCATTGAACGATAAAAAGCAAAACCCAGAAAAAGCTTCTGGGTTTTACATGAATACCATAGGTTTATTTATTATTCAGTAGGTGGTTGTAGCGTGTAGCCCATAGACGTCATTACGTTTAATTGATCGTAATAATGCGCCATCATTGTAATTTTACCATCTTTAACAAAACACGTAACTTGTGCAGGAATCGCAATTTCTTTACCGGTTTTCTTATTTGAAATAGTGTCTGTAGTCCAAACCATAACCCACTCGCCCTCGTTTATGCCACCTGTTACCTTTATGGGCGCATAAGACGTGTTTGGGTCAATTGAATGTTTGGTAGTTGCAAAACTTTCTTTATAATATTCGGACAATTGGGAAGGGTTCATTACGTTGGTAGGAGCTCCGCTAAGACCATAAATTTTGGCGTCATCTGATAATTGCGCTACCATAGTATCCGCATCTCCGTTTTGCACCGCATTTACGTAATTCGATACAACAGCTACATTGGCTTCTGCATTCTCAAAATCCATAGTGGCCGAAACTTCTTGTGCGGTATTGATAAGAGGTGTTAAAAACACAGCAAGCATAAAAAACATAGTCATCTTAATAGTTCTCATAATATATAAGTATTGGTTAATATTCTACTCAATTGGTATTTTACCACATAGGGGGAATACTATTACCGGCAATACATATTAGGGGGAACTTACTTACTTCATTAAATATTTGACACTAAACATTTTTTAGATACAAATACACAATATCTTAATCCTGAGAAAGTTAGTGATTATTTTAATATGTATATCTCTTAAAATAAATTAATACGGTATTTTTATTCTAAAGGTCAAAACATATAAAAAATCATGCTTTCTACTGAGGTAAAGTCTTAAGCACTGAGCTCCATGCATGCGTTATTACGTTTTTCTGTTCGTAATTTTATTCTCTGTGAATAGCTTTACTAGCAAGTAGCTTTTTAATACCTTGGTCTTTCCAAAAATATCTTATCATGTGTAGGTCTTTATTTACCCTTTTTATATTTTTCACGCTTTCTTCTGGGATTGCCCAAAACAGTTTTCAAGACGTATTTTCTAATACTACAAGACCACTAAAAGAAAACATACGTATTACATTTCAAGATGCTAGAAATAACAAAACCTTTTTGCCTATTTCTGTACTAAAAGGAAAGAACGAAGGACCGGTTTTTACCATTGTAGCCGGTGTGCACGGGTTTGAATATCCGCCTATTGTTGGCGTACAAGAACTGTTAAGCGAAATTGATGTCGATAAATTGAACGGTACCGTGATTATTATACCTATTGCAAATACCAGTTCGTTTTTTTCGAGAACCTCTATTGTAAATCCGCATGACCAAGTAAATTTAAATGTAGCCTTCCCCGGAAAATCTACAGGTAGCGTTACCCAAAAAATAGCAGATTTTATTACTACGACCATAATACCTGCGAGCGATGTTTTTATAGATATACATGGTGGTGGCGTCAACGAAGATTTGATTCCGTTTGCGCTTTTCTACGATAACCCTAATTACCCAGAACAAACAAAAAAAGCCAGGGAATTGACCGAGAACAGCGGATTTGAATATATAGTTTCATATCCGTTCTCCTTAAGGGACGATGAACCTGCAAAATATGTCTTTAAACAAGCATCACAAGATGGTAAAATAGCCTTGAGCTTTGAAAGTGGCAAATTGGGCAATATACAGGAAAATGCGGTTAGCTTAGTAAAAAATGGGGTCTATAATATGCTTGACGATATGGATATGTATGATAACGGAACCGGACCACATGCCAACCTTATTCAGCTCAACAACCAAACCTATTTAAGCGCTACCGAAACAGGACTTTTTTACAGCGACCTTAACGCGGGCGATACTGTTAAAGCAGGGGATGTTGTAGGTTACATCACCAATGAATTTGGTGAGAAACTTAAGGAGTACCGAGCACATACATCGGGTATTATATTGTATAAAATCTCTACCCCGCCCGTTAATATTGATGATACTTTAATGTGTATTAGTAAGCGTTTGTAGGTGATCAAAGTGCATTCAAAAACTGGTTTAGATCAGTTTCTTTTTTAGGCAGTATTTAGATTTTAAAATACTATCTGGTAGCACGTTCAAAGTGGCTGAAATTTCTTTTGTGGTTAGGTTCATTCTAAGAAAAGCTGCTAACCGAATTTCTTTTTCTGAAACATCAGAAGATAAAGTCTTCAGTTTCTGGTCAAAGTCGTTATGAACTTCAGAAAAATAAGTTTTGAATACCTCCCAATCTTTGTCAGAAGCATTCTCTTTCTTTAATAGCATGACCATACGCCTAAATTCGGTCTTAAACTTATCAGGGGAGTTTTTAACGTTCTCCAGATTCTCCATCAACTCCTGTATAAAGCATTTTCTCAAATGTGTGGTAACGTTTAGTATAAGAATAGTAGCGGAATCAAAAGTCCTACATTTCAGTTTTTACTAAACTTTGAATTTTGCACTAAACCGCTATTATTTTTATACGTTGTGTGTGCCCAGTATGGGCATCTTTTAACTACAGAAAAGTAGTTAATTAATCTAGAGGGTGCAAGTCCCTTATGGGCTGGGGTAGCCTTGAACCATTAGTAAGGTGGAAGGTTTATGAGTCAGGTCAGGACTGAAGCGAGCAGGACTACAAAGCTCGGTACTGACCCTTCGGCTGTGCTCAGGATAAACCAAGCAGGAACCGTATACGGAGCATATTTACTTGGGTAAGCAAGCACATCATTGTAACGCCCTAAGAACATCAAAAGGGTAAGTATGTAGATACGGCAGGGATCGAGAGAAAGAAGATGTTCTTACCTGGGGAGGTCTCCAAAGTTACGTGTAGCTACATGGAGAAGTCAGCAGAGGTCATAGTACTTACGGGAAACGAGCTAAGGCAGTACCCTAGAGGTCTCATAAACAAGGAAGGACCGAACGTAATTCTCTTCAAAATTCGCATAGGAGCACATGTTGTAGCCTATGCCTAAATTAGAAGATAGTGCCAAGGGTGAAAAGAGCCTTGGTTTGATGATTTACGAACCGCCGTATACGAGACCCGTACGTACGGTGGTGTGAGGGGTGCACTCCGTCATTTGATGGCGGAGCCATCCACTCGATTAGCACCAGTATTTATTTCAGAACATTCAATTTTCTAAGACCGAGAAGAGTTAAATCCAACCTTTTTTCAATAAAAGAATTAATATCAAACTCTTTTTCAGGCTCCAGATTTGTGGCAAATAAGTATGTATTGTTTTTAAATTCAACAAACCCAACAAACCAACCATTGTATTCTCCGTTATTATTTGATAAACCAGATTTTCCACTAATTTTGTATTGGTCAGTTTCTTCAATGAGCATAATATTTCGCATTATACTCTCAGTTCTTTTGGAAATAGGAAGTTCAAAGTTGTAGAGCCTTTTCAGAAAGTCAATTTGTTCCATTTGACTTATTCTTGATTCTCCTTCTAACCAAAATTTATCGATGTTGGTAGAATCAATTTTTAGATTTCCATAGTTAAGTTTTGATACATAATCATTCATTTTTTTTGAACCGACTTTTCTTGCAACTTCTTGATAACAATGAACACAAGAAAATTGAAAAGCATCTCTAAGAATTAAATCTTGTTCCCAATTTTTTAACCATTTCTTTTCCCCGTCCCATTTAAAAATGATACTATCATTTTCAATCACGCCAGTTTCAAGTCCGATAATTGAATTTGCGATTTTGAATGTAGATGCTGGTAAATTCCCCTTGTTTGACCATTCAAAGTCATTTGAATAGTATATGTCCTTGTTTAAATCGTAAATTAATATTGAACCTTTAACATCAGAAGAATCAATAATTGACTGAAATTCAGGTTTTACTATTTTATTATTATCAGTTTTTTGTGTTTCAGTCTTTGCAATTTGACTTCTGTCTTTACAAGAGAAACATAGAAGTAACAGGAGTGTCAATGTGGTTATCTTCATTTTTTTATATTGGTGCTAACGGTTGGGCTAAGCGTAGTGCGGTGGTAAGGAAACTTTTCGTTTCCGTCTGCGCACGAAGCTAAAGCTTATTGTTTTGATTTATTTTTTTTATTCTAAAGCTAAATCCATAAGATTTAGCGACTTTATAATTATACACCAGACCTTTCGGTTTTGCCCTAAAGTCCGGATTACGTTTAGCATCTATGTAAAAGCAGCGTGTCCGTTATCTTTAAAGTTCACTAAAACAAAAAGATATGAAAACAGAGCACACTGCAAGACCTAAGTTATTCATTGGTATCGATATTCACAAACGAAGTTGGAAGATTCATTGTTCGACAGACATTTCAGGAGGTAAGACCTTTTCAATGCCTCCATCACCAGAAGGATTAAAGAATTATGTTGAGAAGTATTTTCAAGACCATCAAGTGATTACGGCATACGAGGCTGGTTGTTGCGGTTACCATGCGCATCGAAGCTTTGAGAGTTATGGATGGCGTTCATTGGTTGTGAATCCAGCCGATGTTCATCGAAAGGGAAAAGAGAAGCACACTAAGACCGATAGGATAGATGCGCAACTCATAGCAAGGGAGCTAAAAGATGGTCGTTTAGATAGTATTCATGTTCCTGATATGGAACGTGAGCAGTTACGAAGTTTGTTTCGTAGAAGAAATGATCTAGTGAAAGATTATAGAAGAATAAAAAGTCTTATAAAATCACAGCTGTTGTATTTCGGAGTTATTGTTCCTGAGCAATATGACAATAGTCATTGGAGTCATGGTTTTCGAGATTGGCTTGATGCTTTGCAATTTGAATATTGTCCGGCACGCGCAACCCTTGATAGTCGAATGCGTCAATTTCGTTTTGTGGACCAAGATCTTCGAGATGTCTCTACCCAGCTGCGAAGGTTCTGTAAGACGTATTATAAGAAAGATTATAATTTACTTGGAAGTATACCAGGAATCGGCGGTATTGTTGCCTGTGGAATACTTTGTGAATTAGGGGATTTACGTAGGTTTAGAAGTTTGAAACATTTGTCGGGTTATGTTGGTTTGGCACCTGGAATTTATCAAAGCGGTGATAATTTAAGAACAACCGGCATGACCAGAAGAGCGCATCGTTTGATACGAAGTTATTTTATAGAGGCCTCATGGCAAGCCATACGAACAGACCCTATAATGCAGTCGTATTACAGAAAACATTTAGGCAAGAATGTGAAGAGTATAATAGTAAAAGTGGCTCGAAAATTACTGAGTAGAACATTAGCGGTTATAAAAACAGAGACACCTTACGTAATTGGAGTAGTGGAATAAATAAAACAAAAGTAAATCATAACAAAGCTCAAAAAGAAGTATTAAAAACCTGTATCACAAAACAAAACCTGTGACCGTCTTAGGGCATGATCACATCGTATAGCAAGTGAACCGGTTTATTATAACTTATAATCATACAGATGCAGGTGAACCCTAGAAAAAGGTGTATCACATATAGGAGTGGGAGCAAGTTATATTAAAAGAAAAAAGGTGATTTAGGATAAAATGTACATATTAATTATCTTTAGAGTATTGGACTAGGGCTTTTTATAGGAGGTTTTGTTGTAACACGTTTTTCTTATTCATTCTATCAATGGAATAAGTGCCTGTACTACTGTCCAAATAATCAAGTAAAAAAATAGTTTTCTCAGAAAATGATTTGATATCAATTCCTGAATTTTTGTCCGTTTCTTTCGCCTTTCTGACTGATTCAAACAATAATTCAGTAATTTTTTCTAAATGAGTCTCATCAATATCTTTTAATTTATCTAAAATTTTCGGGTTTGATAAATCCATTAATTTAAACAAAGAAAATCCAAAATTATGCTGAAATTCATGGTCTGTTTGTTGCAAATCAACCTCGACATTGTCCAAATGAGAGCCACTTATTTTACTAATTAATTTAGTTAAGAATAATGTCAGTTTTTGAATTTCACGTTGCAAATAATCTTTTTCTTGTTGCATAAGCAGAATTTATTTTGATATATTGAAATTTGGCCGCATTGGCGCAATGAAATGTGTTACAACGGTCTAGTATAAGAATAGTAGCGGATTAAAAAGCACTAACTTTTCGGTTAAAAACAGACTTTTTTTTATATTTACTTACTTTCATTTTAGCGATTAAACCGCTATTATTTTTATACATTGTTGTATGCAGTTATTTTGCGTAAAATTTAATAAACGAATCTTGAAAGCATATTAAGGCTTCTGGATAGCGTTTTACAATTTGCTTTTTAGCTCTCTTATAATTAGGTGGTATTATTCTTTGGTAATCTGAATCCTCGGAATCTTTAATTTTGCGGTGTTCCAATTTATTTCTACAATCATAAAGGTTGTCCATTATTCTTCCTGCCTTTTCAGCATCATTTTTCTTTTGATTTATTTGAATGTATCTTGACCTTTCGATTCCTGCATCACCTTGTTTTTCTGGAACTTCATTAATTATTTCTTGAAGATAATGCAACGCTAAGTGGTCTGTAAATCGGATTGCATTTTGAAGCCAAGAATATAAAGAAGAATTCTCTTCAAGTTTTTTAATCGAAGAAAAGGTGCTAATACAGTTAGTTGCATCACTTTGTGCAACTTCATAAACAGGTGTTGTCAGTTTTTCTTCAAAATCAAAAGCGATTTCGCTATCAATTACATCTTCGTAGAAATAAGTAAATGAATCTTCATCATCAATAGCGTAAGATTCCTTTTCTTTTTCTATTAATCCAATTACAATAAGTTTGTTGGTTGCATTTAGTTCCTCGCCTTTACTAATAGAATTTTTTATGTTATCGAGAGTTTTTAAATAATCCATCATAAAAACCAAGTTTTTAAGTTGTCAATTGGAATATTCAAATGTTTTTGATGTATTAGATTAAGAACTGTTTCTTGAACGTAAATTTCTGGTTCTGATTTTATCAAATATGTTAGTGAATCTGCAATTTGAGAATTAACCTTTATTTTTTCTACTAGCATCTTATAATATCCTAGCCTTACAAGAGGGCTTTTTTCTTCATTAATTTTCTTTATAATAGAATTTAGTTTTGAACTCTTAAAATTCAGAGTTTTACCATAAACAGCTAGTATTTGATATTTTACCCATTCGTAATCTTTAAATTCATTTAGTAATTTATTGAACTCAGAATGGTAGTCACTTAAATCAATGTAATAAGTTAAATTCCAAATAAGGTTATTAGCTTTCCAATGAATTCTTGAAATTCCAAATAGCCATATGTCAACCATTTCATAGTCAGGAATTTTATCATCCATATCAATGAGATTTTTACTAACTAATCTCCATTTTTGAGCTAACGTTAAAAATCTTCTAACAAGTTTGACATCTGTTAAAAATGATGATTCTAAAATGTCTTCATCCTTGGTTTCGTAGTAGATATCTAATAATTCGTCCTCAATTTGACGAATAGCTTGATAATAAAAGTTTAAAGCTTCTCTTTTATTTAAAGCTGTTATATTCTTTTCTTCATCACCACTTATTTGAGTTGAATCGTGTTCTAAGATGTCTATATCAATTTCCTTTGATTTTTTATTTTTCTTAATCTTTATTCCAGACGAATCAAGTAGTCTACCTTTTTCATTTTCTGAATGTTCTACCTCTTTTATTGAGGTCTTTTTAATATTTATGGAAAGAGATTTGCTTTTAAGATGTCTATCAAAACTGATTAATGCTGAATTGAGATTATTTTTATTAGAATCATATATTCTTATATCATCCATAAATCTGAAATAGGTCAATCCATTTTTCATTGCCATCCTATCTAAGCTGTCTAAAATTAAGTTTGCAAAAAAGTATGACGCAGCTGGTCCTTGTGGTATACCAACACCAATAGTTTCTGAATCTCTTGTACCAGACCAAAAATTAAGACAATTACTGAAGAACTCTAATATTTCTCTATCTATTTGAAAATTGTTAAGTTCAATGATTAAAGTAGAGTGAGGTATTGTATCAAAAAAACTAGTTATATCAGTCTCTAATCTATATTGAATGGAATGTTTGTCAACGGTTTCATTTATACTTTCTACAAAGCGGTTATACAGACTAACGTAGTATTCGAAAAAATAAAAATCAATTCCGTCTTCTTCTAGAAGGCTAGTGCCTTTTTTTACATCGGGACTAAGAACACTACCAAATACAAAATGTCTTGTCTCGGTAAAATGGTCATATGTTAATTCTGCAACATAATTTGCAATAGCTTGATAGACAATTGCATCTTTAATTCCAAGTACAGTTTTTGTTCTTTGAGTTCCATTTATTTTAGGTTCAAAATACTTAAAAGGTCTTGTTGGGTTATATTCACCATTATTTAATTCGTCAGAAAGTTTTTTTAAATTTTGATTTAGATTAGCACTATAAATACTAATTCCAAAGTAATCTTTAGCATCAGTTCCAACACTAGATATGACTCGTTCCCAAGCAAGCAGTATTGAATCTATTGAAAAACATTTTTTAAAACTTTTACTGTTCATTAGATATCTTGGTTTTTCATAATTGCATACAACGTTCAGGCTATGGTTAGTACGGGAATTAAAAGTATTGAACTTTCGATTAAGCACTTAGCCAAAACTTTTTATTTTGTTTTATCTTTTTTGTTCTAAAGCCAAATCAAAAGATTTGGCGGACTTGGTTAAAAGCTCTAAACTTTGGGTTAAGTACCAAAACCCGTATTAACTATAGCCATTGTTGGCAGTAGTTATTTTTTCACATATTCTTCCGCATCATATGCATCAATTGGGAATTCTTCTTCGGTCATTTTTTTATAATAGAACTCCCCAATACTCAAACCTAAGTCTATATAAATTGAATCCAAATCTTCGATTTCTTCATTTTCCCATAATTGGTCGTGAAAAACATATCCCATATTCATAGTTTCAAAATTCAGAACTATTGGGTCGCCATTCATTCCAGAGCCAATGATTAGTAATTTCTTTTTATATAGTTCATTATTCTGTTCTTCCAGATTATCAGTTCGCATATCGTTTATTCGTGAAAAACTTATTCCGTCAAAATCAATATATTTTAAACACGAAAATTGTTTAAAAAAGTCAATTAATTCATCTGGCAAGTCTATCTCTTTAAAAAAATCAAGAGTTTTATCCGTTACTTTTATAACGTTTTTTGAAGAGTCAATTCCAATAATATCTAATGCTTTTTCAAAAAGAGATTTGTCTATTTTCATTTAATTATTATTGATATATTTCTGTATACAAGCGTGTTGTCTTTAATTACTGCCAACGTCTCGTATATGAAACGTAGCGTGTAAATAGAAGCTAAAGTTTCAGATTATATACAAGCCGAATTTTTTAATTTTCTTTTTATCTTAGTTTTCTCTAAAAAGCCAAATTAAAAAATTTGGCAGACTTTGTAAATATACGCAAACCTCTCGGAAAGCCCATAATAGCTATGTTTTATATACATTGTTAGGCAAAGGTTTTTTCCTTAATAAGTTTCTTATTAATTTTGAATAATATCTTTTATAAAAGAAATAACATATTACAAGTATAATTTTCAGTATTTTACATAGTTATATAACCAAAATCAAGTTATGGCTACAATCAGAGTACCTGAAATGGTATTTTCAGGATTTAAAATTATTGGTGAATTATCTGGTAGTGAATTAGATAAATTAATTATTTATCTCAATAATTTAGAATTAGGTAAGTTTTATGGCGATTTAGCTGAGGATTTATATGATCTGCTCAATATTGATGGTGATGATTTGCTCAAGGCGATACTCAGTTTTACAGGATTAGTTTCTGAAGAACAAGATAGTTATTCTGTTCTTGCCAAAAATTTAGCTGAATCATATAAAGAACTATCAAATACTAAATTAAACACAAAAGATACTAATAAATTAAAGTCAAATTTATTGGATATTCTATCAAATATGGATAGAATACAATTAGCTGAGAAAGCAAGAGAATTTAGTGTTGAAAATTCAAATAATCTTCGTGAATTTAAATTTATTACAGACATACGTTTATTGGAGAATGAATCGTCAACAAATAATGAAAATTATGGAATTGTCTTACATAAATTGTATTTAGAGTATCAAAACTCTGACCCTTTAAATGAATTACACTTATCTATAAGTCTTGAAGATTTAATTGAATTAAAAAATCAAATTGAGAAAGCTATTGAAAGAGATAAGAGATTAAGAGAAACTTATTCTGGAAACATAAAATTAATCTAATATTAATAAATGTTATCTGAAAAACAAATATACAAACCTTCTTCAAGTTATCTCTTGAGAGATAAAGCAAGTGAATTTAGCAGAAAAAAATCTTTCTCAAGAGATAATTCTCCTAAAATTATATTAGGCTCTCTATTTCAAGAATCCGATATTAATGAATGGGATCAAGTACTCAAAGCTGAATGGACGGAAGAAGTAATTAGACCTGAAATTTTTGTTAGAAAATCTAAAGTTTTAAAAATTAATAATATTATCCTTCATATTCCTGCTGGTTTTGAAAAACTTAATCAAGTTTTTTTACAAGCGAAGTATATTTTAGATTTAGAAGAAGATTGGGATGATGAAGGAGGTAATGTTTATGAAGAAGATGTATGGAAACAAAGCGCAGAATTTTTAATTAGTTATTTAAAGTGGATTAAGAATATTTATGACGGAGTTCTTTACATGCCAAAAATGTATCATGGACCAAATGGTTCTATAGATTTTGTTTGGGATGAAGAAGATTTTCGATTTTTTCTTAATATAAATTATATTGAAAACAAGGGTAGTTTTTTTACTGATTCTACGGAGAAGCAATATTCCGAAGGTGAATTTTTGTTAGACAATGTAAAGTTTAATCTATTGCCGTTACCAATAAAATATTAATTAATGGAAGAAGCACTTGCTATTCCAAATGAAGATTTGGTTTATATGAGAGTTCATAAAGTAAATCTTGATTTTTCAAAACCTAATCAATTACCTTCTATCAGACCTGTAGCATTTGACCCAAAGGGCAAAGGAGGTCTTTCTGTAGATTGGTCAGCTCATAGTACAGCTAAGGATACTTTAGAAAGAGCAAAAGATCCTAAAAAGAATGGAGTACTATCTATGTCCGTTTTAGGATTAAGAAAAACGCCATTACCACTTGAGGTCTTACATAAGCCTTCAAAATCAAATTTTTCTCATTCAGAAGTGTTTGGAATTCCTCCTCGAAAGCCCACAGATATGGGAATTAGAGTTAAATTAATGGATCTTAGTATTTGGGAGATAAATTGTTCTTAAGTCTAATTTTTAAACTTTTGCCTAACGTAGGAATATAGATCATATGATCTATATATATTATATACCCGTAATTTAGTTAAATACTTTAAATTATAGTGGTTTAGGTCGTTTTAGCGCCTTATTTTGGGGAATTATATACGTTTTCAAACGTTTACAAACGAAAACAATTATTTTGTAACCGAATACAATTTGGAGGCCGTTCTATGTTTGTACCGTTGAATCATGGTGGTTCAATAGTATAAACTGTTTAACATAAAAATTAATAATATGAACGCCTTAAAAAACAAAGTACAGTTGATCGGTAATTTGGGTCAAGACCCAGAAATTGTAAACATGGACAATGGTAACAAACTCGCCAAATTTTCCATAGCTACTACAGAGCGTTATAAGAACGCCCAAGGTGAGCCTGTAGAAGATACCCAATGGCATAATGTGGTGGCCTGGGGTAAGACCGCAGAAATCGTAGAGAATTATTTAACTAAAGGCAAGCAGGTTGCCGTAGAGGGAAAACTTACCCACCGCTCGTACGAAACCAAAGAAGGTGAAAAACGATACATTACAGAAGTACGTTGTAACGAACTTTTAATGTTGGGTAAATAGAATATGCCGTTCTTTGCAAACGAAGCCTTAATTGAGTGGCGCCATACGCTACTTTCGGTGCGCTTCGTTTGCTAAAACGGCTCTTTTGAGCAAGAATCTCTATACGTATTACATGACGCTTACAACAGAACAAGAACTACTCCCTCTTTTAAAAACAAATTTTGGTTACGATTCTTTTCGGGCCAACCAATGGAATGTCATTAACGATGTACTTGCTAAAAAAGATGTGCTGGCCATAATGCCTACGGGTGGTGGAAAATCGCTTTGCTTTCAACTTCCGGCCTTGGCTATGGAAGGTACGGCTATTGTAATTTCTCCGTTGATTGCGCTAATGAAAGATCAGGTAGATGCTTTGATCGGTAACGGTATTTCAGCAGCTTATTTTAATAGTTCGTTGGAAGCTTCAAAAAAAGAAGAGGTAGAGGCTAAATTGTTTAAGGGTGAGCTGAAGTTATTGTACGTGGCACCGGAGAGTTTGGCCCTATTGCAACATATTATTTCGGAAATAACCATTAGCCTTTTTGCCATAGATGAGGCACATTGTATCTCTTCTTGGGGTCACGATTTTCGTCCGGCTTATACCCAACTTGGGAGTTTAAAACAACGTTTCCCAGAGGTTCCGATAATTGCATTGACCGCTACGGCGGATAAAACAACGCAGGACGATATTTTAGACCAGTTACGAATTCCAAATGCGTTGCGTCATCTGGCATCTTTCAATCGGCCTAATATTTCTTTGGAAGTACGTCCGGCACAGGATAGGATTACCCAGATTTTGGAGTTTTTAGCAGAGCGACCGAACGAAAGCGGAATCATCTATTGTCTAAGCCGAAAAAGTACACAGACCATTGCAGCTAAGCTTGTGGCTTCCGGTTTTAATGCGAAAGCCTACAGCGCGGGTCTTCCTGCGGATGAACGTAGCAAGGTGCAAGAAGATTTTATTACAGACCGCGTGCCCATTATCGTAGCCACTATTGCTTTTGGAATGGGAATAGATAAGAGCAACGTTCGTTGGGTCATCCATTATAACTTGCCTAAAAATATAGAGGGCTATTATCAAGAAATAGGTCGTGGAGGTCGGGATAGCCTGCCTGCACAAGCTTTACTATTTTATAGTTTTGCCGATGTAGCACAATTGCGAAGGTTTATCAATACCAGCGAAAATGCAGATGTGGAGTATGCCAAGTTAGAGCGAATGCAGCAATTTGCCGAAGCTCTAAGTTGCCGCAGGATTGCTTTACTCAATTATTTTGGGGAACACATGACCGAGAATTGTGGCAATTGTGACATCTGTAACCGTCCGCCCAAATATTTTGATGCAACGGTACTCACACAAAAAATATGTTCCGGAGTCGCTCGCTTAAAGGAACGGGAGGCCATGGGAATGTTGGTAGATGTGCTTCGCGGGGCGCAAAATGCCCAAGTGATGGAAAAAGGGTATCAGCATATAAAAACGTACGGTGCCGTAAAAGAGGTGTCTTGGCAAGATTTACAGCAGTATATTATTCAGTTATTGAACCAAGGTGTGCTTTCCATTAATTTCAGGGAAGGCGGTCGGCTGTCGCTTACGCCATTGGCAAAACAGGTGCTTTATGAGAAGAAGCAGATACAACTTGCTATTCTAGAGAAGAAAGAGAAAAGCAAAGCGAAGAAAACTAGCCAGTCTAAAACAGCAGCCACCGGGTTGTTCGAAAAACTACGGGTATTGAGACAACAAATTGCAGCTGAGCAAAATGTACCCGCTTATGTGGTTTTCAGTGATGCCAGTTTGAAGGATATGGAAGAAAAACGCCCTAAAAACGAAACGGAATTCCTAGAAATATCAGGGGTAGGACAAGCGAAACTGGAAAAATACGCCGAAGCATTTCTTAAGGAGATAAACGCGCCAAAACCCAAAAGGAAACCAAAGAAAAATCCGAGTCACCAACTTTCGTTTCAATTGTTGCAAGAAGGGTATTCGGTTCAGGATATTGCCACACAACGAGGCATACAGGAAGGTAGTGTTTATATCCACCTCCAAAAAGCACATGCCGAAGGTGCCGATGTAGATTTGAATACATTTATATCGAAGGAAGAAGTCGCAAGCATAAAAAAAGCCTATTCCGAACTTGATAACCCCGAAGGACTAAAAGTATTCTTTGAACGTTTTGAAGAAAAAATGCCCTACTGGAAAATTCAAATGGGGCTGTATTTACTTGGGAAGTAAAATGCGGGGCTTCGACTGCGCTCAGCCGCGCATTTTACACATATGTGCAAAAAGCTAATTTAATGAGACCTTACTACGTCTACATTCTGGAATGTACCGACAAGAGTTTCTATGTAGGTTTTACTAATGACGTAAAACGAAGGTTAGCAGAGCATCAAACGGAATAATATTAAACATTATTTTTAAATTTTATTTTTTACTATCAATATGAACAAAGAGGAATTTAATGAACTAGCGGATAGAAGTTTACTTAAGAATTCAGAATTAGGCAAACTACTTGGTGTAGGAAGAGGAACGATACACAACTATAGGACAGGAAAAACTATTCCTGATACCAAGGTAAATTTTATACGTGAAGTATTGCTTAAATCTCCAAAAGAAATTAGAGAGCTTTTAGATAATGGAGATTTAGATATGAGTATAGAAAGGGTGCTGCCTTTCGTTATCGAGCATTTTGACGAGTTGATGGCACAACGAGAGTTTAGAAATTTGGTAAGTACTGAAGCTTATGACATTGCCAACGTCATAATAAAGAAAAAATTAAATGAGAGTTCTAATAAGGCTTAATCTGTCATTGTCAAGTTTGTAGTTTGTATACGAGTAGCACCTGGCTGAGCGCAGTCGAAGCCAGGTGTTACGCCCGCTTATCAATCACGCTAATAGGCTTCCTTCCCAATTTAGACATCCTTAGCTTCTGAATTTCTTCATTTGCGCAAAGTTCAATGTTGGGAGAAACCCGCAGTTTAGAACGAAAATGGTCTTTTATGGCCTGCATCAATTTATGGTCCGCCGAAGATGAGGCGATTTTAATCAGAATCTCATCCGTACCAATCTCGTTATGATAAATCTCGAATACATAACCTTCCACTTCCTCAAAATCATTCAAAAGGTTATCCATGGCGGGAGGGTATAGGGTGGTGCCTTTGTATTTGATCATTTGTTTTTTTCGCCCAACCACAGGCCCCAAACGCATGGTGTTTCTACCACATGCACAAGGCGAAGTATGGGCAACCACAATATCACCTGTTTTAAACCGCAATAGAGGCATGGCCTCCACGCCAAGAGTGGTAATTGTAAGTTCTCCTTCTTTGCCAGCCTCAACGGGCTGATTATCTTCATCCAAGATTTCGGCAATAATAAGCTCGGGATGGTGATGTCCTCCTTGTTGTTCCGAACACTCTGCAAAAGCAGTACTCATTTCAGTAGAAGCGTAAGTGGAATAGAGTTCAATATTCCATTTTTCTTTAATTTTTTGAGCAAGAACGTTCAGTGAAAAATCTTGGTTCCGCAATGATTCACCAATACAGATAGCGCCTTTTACTCCAGAAGCATTAATGTCTATACCATGGGTTTCAGCATATTGAATCAGTTTTAATAAAAAGGAGGGCACAACGATAAGGTAGGTTGGGTTGAACTTTAGAATAGTATCCCATTGCAATTCAGGTATACCTGCACCCACACGAATGATTCCCGCCCCCAGTTTTCTAACCCCAAGAAAATAGGCAAGACCGGCCATAAAACGGCGGTCCATAGTAGTGGTCATTTGTATAATATCATCTTCGCCCACACCGGAGCAAGCCAAAGAAATAGCCTCGTTATGGGCCAATCTGTCCAAGTCTTTATCCGTCTGGCCAAGAATTACAGGCTCTCCAAGGGTTCCTGAGGTAGTAACAAAATCAATAATTTGGGATTTTGGTACACAAAGAAAATCGTTGTTATGCTGCTGTAACTGTTCTTTGGTCGTTACTGGCAGTTTTGCAAGGTCTTCCAAAGTTTTAATGTCCGTTGGAAGAATTTTATATTGTCGTAAAACACGTCTATAGTAGGGTGATTTCTCGGCAACATACCCTATAAGCTCCTGAAGTTTTTCTTCTTGGAAGGCCTTGATTTTTTCTACGGATGCTTTTTCTATTTCTGGAATCATTATTTGAGCTTCCTTTTGGTTTTTTTAATGTATTTGTCTAGTGCCTCTGCGTCAGGTACGGTAGTTACTTCTTTGGTTTTTGCTGTTTTAAAAGCTTCAAGTGCTTCTTGATACAACTCGTTTTCGTAATAGTAGGTTCCCACAAGAAAGTGAACTTCCCATAAATCAGGATTTACCACTATAAATTCCGATAGCAAAGAAGTTTCAATTTTTTCTTCGGAAGCAATAGCAGTGGTAATCTGACTTTTTAAATCTCTGTAGCGCTCATAATGACGATAGGCCAAAGTTCGTAAAAAAGGGTCTGGACCAATATTTTCATTTGCTGAAGAAACAGGTCTTGCCTGAGCATTTTGGTCAGCATTTTCAAAAACTTCGTTTAGGTCATAAGCAACAAATTCGCCCAATTGATACGGATTGCTAGACACCCAAACTTTTAAATCTTCCGGTTGAAAAACAATACCATGATGCGCTAACATCTGGTTCAACGCTTTTTCATTGCCGTAACCAATACGTTTGTCATCAAGTCCGTTTTTATTTCTCAAAATAGCAACGGCACTTTCGGGAGTAACTTTAGGCTCTTCTTCCAAAAGTTCTTCCATGCGTTCATAGCGGTATTGGGAATGGCTCTCTAAAATATGTTTTTTATTCTTTTTATCATCGGCGTAGGCTGCACTTTGAAAGTGATTGGAACAAACTAATTGGTTTCCATTTTCTACTTCGTAAACACCAAAGTTATTTGGAGAAACCTCAATTAAGGCCGCTTTTTTATCCTTGGCACTTCCTACGAAAATAGATTCGGAAACGAATACTTCCCGTTTCTTGGCAATAGCGATGGCTTCTTCTATAGTTGATGCGTATTGTAAAATTTCCCGTGTAACCAATGAAATAGGAGTCTTGGCCACTAATGGAAATTTAGATTTTCCGGCATTAATGGTCACGGTTAAACCTTGGTCGTTCATACCAGAGACTACGCCAATCATACCTCCCCAAGTAACCGACATAAATTTGTGGCCTTGATCGGGTGATACAAAAGCTATTATTTTGTTTTTGGCGAAGTCATCTCCAACATAGAAGTCTAAATTTCTGGCGATAAGCAGTTTTCCATCTTCGGTATGGTTTCCCCAAGCCGCAAATGAAGAACAACCAACTAATGCCAAATCTTGCAGGGCATGCCCAATATCATGAGCTCCATGAAAATACATAACCCGCGGGTAGGGCGCCGCTATACGGTCGTAATCTTCTGAAGCGTATTGCGAAATACCGTAAATCTCGGCTTTGTACTGCTCGTCTACGTGTTTGTACATTTTACGGTTGAACCATGCCAAGAACTTACGAAGAAGTTTTTGCTTTTTTTCAGAGGGAACAAAGTCATCTATTTTTTCTACAAAAACGCGCTCTTGTTCTTGGAACAATTCACGTGTTAAACTTCCTGTTTTTAAACCCAGTTCATAAGGGTTTCCGGACACGTAGAGTTCGTATTGGCCTTGATGGTTTTTGGTTAAAAAATTAGAACCGAGTGCAAATGTAGAATCCGTAAGTTGGCGCCTTTTAGATATATTGGTTTCATACGGACTAATATCGGGCACGTCTTTCAATGATTTTGAAACACCACAGGATGCCAAAAGAAAGGTCAGACCTAGAAGAGCGTATATTTTCAATGAGATTTTTGTCGGCATGAGATCAATCGGCTATACAAGAAACTGTTGTTGGTAAAAGTACGATGCCTTAACTGTTTTTTCTGGCTTTTAGGTTTTTTTCCGTTCTTTTTATGGCCAATCTATCTTTGTAGTCCAACCATTTTTGACCACGATATTTACGGGTTATATTATCAATATGGCGCATAATCATCACATTGTAGAGCATGTTGGCAAAACGCTTGGGGTGCCTTGGTAGGGCACGTAGCGTCATAGAGAAACCACCGTTCAGATAACGGATACTATGCCAATACCCGCTGGGCATATAAAGTGCATCACCATGTTTCATTTCCGCACGTATTTCTTGCGCATATTGCAGTGCCGGATATTTTTCAAAATCCGGATTATCCATATCTATATCTTCAATATTATGAATGGCAAAAGGAACTCTATACAGGTACTGTGTTTGTTCTGGAGAAAAGAGGTTTACCACCTTATCCCCATCAAAATGAAAATGCATGCTGTCCGGTAAATCAATATCATAATGCATGAAAACCTTAGATTTCCCCCCTCCAAAGAAAAGTGCAGGTAGTTTTTTAAAGAATTTCAGGCCAATATCCGGGTACTCAAAGTCCTTGAGCAGCTCGGGCATTTCCTTTAAAATATTATAAAAGAAAATCCGTAAATCAGTAGGTTCGGTTTTTAAAATTTCAATGTACTCGCTCAACTTCATTTCCTTTTTTGGAGCATATACACTTTCCTTATCTTTTGCAGGTTCGTTGTTGTACAAAGGCACAATTTGGTCTCCGGCACGTTCCTGAACGTAATCGAGCTTCCATTTCTCAAAGGCGGGCCAATCTTTGGTCAATCCGGTAATTAAAACAGGTTTTTGTGGTTTGTAGTAGTTTTTTATAAAGTCCGCTTTTGAGATGTTTTCTACACGTTCTACTGGAGTTGATTTAAACTGTCCCATTATGCATCAATTTTATCGTTGGTCTTCGTATTCCCTTTGGTTATTTTTTCAAGCAAATATTCACTGCCTAAAATTTCGGAACATGTAACCACACTACTAATGGTTACTCCCAAAATACCGTGCATATTAATGCTTTGGCCGGTGAAAAATAGGTTTTTTATTTTAGTACGAGGAGAAATGAAGGTCTTCAACGGCATATTTACATCTTTGGCATACCCGTACATTGAGCCTTCGTTGCAGCCAATATAATCTCTATAGGATAAGGGAGTTGAGGTATGAACGGATTGGATGCTTTCTCGCAGGGTAGGGAACTTTTTTTCCAATTCGGTCAGAAACGCTTCTATTTTGGTTTGCTTGAATTCCTCATAGGTTTCCCCACGGCTGTTTTTTTGTGCTACGGTGTTGAATGTTCCTGACCAAGGTTCAAGTTCTTCATAACGCATATAGGTAATGGCGGTTAGCTGGTCTGCCCATTCCCCTTGGTTTTTTCGGGTTCCCATTGAAACCATATAACCCTCTGGCCATGATTCTTGAGTGTATTTATCTGTGTTCCAAACCGCATTGTAATCTTTAAAATGATAATAATTGTGGTTTAGGTATTTAAAGGTTTCCGGTTTTAGGACAATATGAATGCTAAAAGCAGATATGGTACTGTCAATACTTTTTATACGGTTGGCGTAAGATTTTCTAAAATGCTCCTGTCCCACCATGTCTATGGTAATCTTGGGTTCTATATTGGAAATGAACAGGTCGCCTTTAATGATATTACCTTTCTTGGTGAGGACCGAAACAATCTGTTTATCCTCTACATTGAATTTGGTGACCTCACTGTGCTTGTAGGTCTCTCCACCACTTTCTTTTAATCTTTTAATGAGCATTTTAGTAATCTGGCTGCCGCCATCTGCACATCTGTACGAACTTTGAATGTATGAGTTTATAGAGAGGGCATGTACGTAGAAAGGGGTTTTAGTGGGTTGACCAGCATATAAAAGGTTGGAGCCAGCAAGAACCGCACGTAATTTTTCATTGGTAGTAATGGAATCTATGTACGCTTTGGCGGGCAGGGTAAAAAGTTCCGTATCGTCATGATATGGTTTGCCCAGACGTAGGTTGTAAAGCGGAAATTTTCCGCAAGTCTCCTGCAATTTTTGACAATATTGATGAATGGCTTCTTTCTCCTCTGGAAATTCTTCAACTAATTTGCGTTCAAAGTTTTGATAGCCTTGTGCATGCGGATACTCTTTTTCATCGCCATCAAAAGTAATCAAGTCAAAACCATCTTCGTCCAATCTGGTAAGATTGAGACCTTCCAAAATACCCAGATAGTCAAAATATCTGTAGAGATTCTGACCTTCGTCCAATCCTCCTAAATAGTGAACACCCGTGTCAAAAATGGTGCGTTCACGAACAAAGGTCTGCAGGTTGCCGCCATACTGGTTGTTTTTTTCCAATACGCAGACACTCTTGCCTTCGCGTGCCATGATAATAGCGGATACAAGCCCCCCCATACCACTACCTACCACCACAACATCGTAATGTTCTTTCATTAACTGCGTATCTTTTTTAGTAGTCTAAAGTTATCATTTTGTGCGCTACTAATGAAACCTAATGCTGTTAGAGGGGCGAGTTCCATTTGTTGCGCATCTTTTAATAAAATTAGCAGGTCAACCTCGTTTCCAATAAGCGGGGTTAGTTGCGATGTTTCTAGGAGTGTGTCAATTATTAGAACATCTGGCGCAGTTGAAAGTGCCTGTTCTATAGTATCTGCTATTTCTATTTTACTATAGTGCCGCGTAAGAAAATTGTGCTTTAATACAACGGCATTATCTGGGTCAGTTAATGCCACAGTAATTTTTCTATCTATAGCATCTAGTGCAAGAAGTAAATCTAATTGCCCGAAATCTTGGGATAAATGAACGATTTTTCTCTTCTGACCAATCTTTTTCAGGAGTGAATTGTAGGCTTCCTTATGGGTTGCTAAATCTAATTTCACAGCTTTATAAAGGGCGTCGCCTTTGTATCTGTAATTTTCTAAGAGCGCTTTGTCCCAGTAATTTTCATCTTCTATTTCATCTCTAAGATCTCTGAATTTACTTCTGAAGTAGGCTCCTAGCTGTTTGGCGCGTTCACTGTAATTTTTGCCGTATTGGGTATCGTTCGCTTTAATTCTAGGTAAAAGTTCAATGGTGATACTCCCATCACGAATAATAAAACTTCCCTTTGGAAGTACTTCGGAATTTCCATGAATAAGTACGGGTAGAATATCCAATTCAAACTGTTGTGCCAAATAGAAAGCGCCTTTGTGAAAACGCTTTATTTTGTTGGTCGTTGAACGGGTGCCTTCCGGGAAAGCTATAATGCTGAACCCTTGAGCCACTTTTTCTTTTAAAAAAGCTTCTCCGTTTTCGATACCTCCGGATACAGGATATGCTCCGGCCAATTTTGCCGCACTACCAAAAACAGGGGAATTGTACACCCAATCGTTTACCATAAAAATAATCTTTGGATGCAACATACCAATAGCTAGAATATCCAAAAAGCTGGTGTGGTTGGCAATGATCATTACGGGCTTTTCAAATGTCTCGTTATGTGGATTTCTAATTTCTTTGGAGACAAAAGGATTGGTATATAAAACGGAACCCATCAATTTTGAAACCGATTTATGAAAGCCCAAATTTTCTTTTTTCCTACTTCCGGGAGAGAGTTTTAATTTAACTACGCCATATATAGAATGTAGAAACCCTCCTGAACCAAAATAACCGAATGACAGTACGGAATGTATAAAATACCGCACATGAATTGGGCGTTTGTCCGCGCTACCAATAAATAACCGAAACAGAAGTGGTTGCAACGTAAAAGCAACAAATGCAGCGGATAGAATACCAATTAATGACACCGTAGAAATCGTGTAAAGTACGGGGTGCTTTGCAAATATAAGGACCCCAACACCGGCAATAGTAGTGATTACAGAAAGTAATATAGAGGTCTTATGGGTATGGAGTACCTTTTCGCCACTACGGTATTCGGTAAGCAATCCGTTGGTAACGAAAATGCTATAATCAACACCCAATCCAAAAATGAAGCTGCAGATAATGATGTTGAAAATATTGAATTCAATATGAAAAAGGCCCATGATACCTACGGTCAAAAACCAGGTGAGGTAAATAGGAATACTCGTTACCACCGTTAGTGAAAGGCTGCGGTAGAACAGCAGAAGAATGAGCAGAACTACAATTAATGAATAACCGATGAGACCGTTAAAATCGTTTTTTAAGTTGCCCAAGAATGTTTCGTTCACCTGTTGCCGGTCAATAAGCAAGGTATTGAGCGAGTTTTCGAACCGTTCTCGTAAAGCGTCAATATGGTCGTCATCTACTTTTACCAAAGAAGTAATAGTAGTTCCGTTGTCATCTTTTACAATGTAATCGTCAAGAGAAAATGATTTTATAGGTTCAAAATCAGTCACTTCCATTGGACTAAAATCAGCATTTAATAAATTGTAAAATGCAGAGAAGGTAGTAGGTTTAAAACCGAATTCGTTACTGCTTTCAATAAGGTTCTCTTTGGTGGTCTTTATTTTGGAAGAATTCCAGAAGTTTTTCCACGCCTGAATTTTCTCTTCTTGAGTTTTTTTCGCTCGTATGAGTCCGCCAACAGAACTAAAACTTAGTATTTTATTATTTTGTTCAAGTGTTTTTAACTCGTTGTAAAGCGAATCATTTTGAGCCAGAACAGTCTCTGTATCGTTGCCGTAGGTAGAAAGGTAAATCGATTTTGAACTAATATCCGTTAGTATTTCCAATCGTTCTCGGGCCTTCTGTAATACTTCGGTCTCATAGTTTAATTTAGCAATATCCTTATTGAAAACCACGCGGTTATAGGTGAAAATACTAATGATAGAAAATGAGATGAGTATAATGATCGCCCATTTTGATTTATGAAAATCAAAGGAAGCAACTCGGTCTAGAATCGTACGTCTTGAACTCACCACTTTATTGGCCGAGTACACCTGTGGAATGAACAACAATGCAAAAACCGATGCACCAAGAACACTAACAGCTGCAAATATACCGAGGTCTTGCAGGGCTTGCGACTCTAAAAATAGCAGACATAAAAAGGCCGAAGCCGTAGTAAGACTGCTCATTAAGATAGACGGGGCTACCTCTTTATATAGACTTTCGGCACCGTTTCCATTTCGTATGTGTGTTAGAATATGCAAGGCATAATCTAAGGTTACACCCAATAGTACTGAACCGATTCCCAATGATATAGCCGAAATTTTATCGCGTAGAATACAGAGAAACGCAATGGATAAAAGTGCGCCAACTACGGTGGGAAGGAAAAGAATAAAAGGCAATGCCAACTTCCGGTAAAAGAGCATCAAAATTAGGATAAGTAACGTCATGGCAATGCTTACGGTAAACTGAATGTCACCTCTAATTTGCTTGGCATTGGCTACGGCCACCAGAGCGGCTCCGTAATACTCGCTGTGTACTTTGGTGGAATATTCTGTATTGAGTTTATCCTGTAAATCGTAAAGTGCATTGGAAAAAGGAAGGTTTTTATCCGTTTCATTGGATCCGTAAGTTGGTGTAAGAAAGAGGAGGATGTTCTTTTCCGCCTTGTCCAGTAAAAACCCATTTTTCAATTTAAAATCATCGCCCACACCCAATTCCTGTAATCGCTTGAGCGCAATGAAAGAGAGCCGTAAAGGATCTTTAACAATTGTTTTTTTGGCCACTATACCGGACGGGGATATGAGCGCACGGTAATTTTCTGCAGTTACTTTTGCAATACTGTCCGGGTTTATCTTTTGACTGATTTTTGGGTAGTCGTTTGCCTCTAAAAACAATGGGAGGTTATTGTACACCAAATCCAAGGTCTTGGGAACATCATCGGAATTGACCCTTCCTTGTACGCCTTTAATAAATTCCGATTGGCGCAGCTCTAGGCTATCCAATAAATCCTTTGCGTATTGGGTAAGTTCGTCTACCGTACCTTCTTCATCTTTTTGAATATTGATGATGATTTTATCGGTAAACGTAATCGACTTTAAGACTTTTTGGACACGTTGTGCCTCTTCATTGGCGGGAATAAGGGCTGTAATATCATCTTCAAACTGAATTTTTGATACAATTGACGCTAGCCCTAAGATTAGCAATAGCAATATGCCTAAGGACAACAGCCTTTTGCCAGCGATAAATTGATATGCTTTAAAGAAGAATCTACCCATTGTCAACCACCATTTTTTTCTTTCCCAAGAACAGAATCGTCAAATAACCGACGATTCCAAAAAATAGCGCGGACATGATTGCCAAGGCAAAACTGCCAATAAGATATGTTTTAAGATTTTGCAGCATTCCGAAGTTTTCGGTCATGTTTTCCATAGAAAAGGAAACCTCTTCCCCAGTTATCAATACGCCTATTTTAATACTAAAATAGATAATAAAGGGGATTAAAGGCGGAAGACTGATGTTAGAAAATGCAAAAGTAATTGCTTTGTTCAACCCAAAGAGCGTGGCCAAAGCAAAAACAAGTATGGTCTGAAAGCCCCAAAAAGGCGCAATGCCCAAAAAGACGCCCAATGCAATAGATAGCGCTTTAGTTTTTGGTGTATCATCACTCCGAAGTAAATCTTCTAGAAGGAACTTTTTAAACCCTTTTTTTTTTATTTTCCGAAAGAAATTTCGCGGTTTTATATAGAAAATAGTAACAATCACCAGCCATGTATTGAGAATACTGATCCTAGTAAAATCGGGTACGGTCCTAAAATGGGAAACCCTTTCGGTTTCATCATACAAAATACGGACAGGTACATTTTTTACTAGGGTACCTTCCCAGGCCAAACGAACTATAACCTCTATCTCAAACTCAAATTTAGGGGTGTAAAATTTTAAATTCTCTAGTTCTTTTAGGGGATATAATCGGTACCCGCATTGGGTATCTTGTAATTTAGTACCTGTTTCAAACCAAAACCAAAAGTTAGAAAACTTGTTGCCGAAACTACTTTTTCCCGGTACATCTGCCTGCCTCATATTTCTTGAACCAATATAAAGAACATTAGATGTTTCTTCTTTTTGGAGTTCATCTAGGAATACGGAAAGGTCTTCAGGATAATGTTGGCCATCAGAATCTATAGTTATCGCATAGTCATACCCTTGTGCGATGGCGGACTTAAAACCAACTTGAAGTGCATTGCCTTTTCCTTTGTTTTCTGGCAAATGGATTTGCTCTATATCTGAATATCCTTTTAATATCTTGGCGGTGCTATCAGTTGCCCCGTCATTAATAATGATAATAGTATGGGTGTACTCCAAAATACGGTCAAGCACTTTTTTTAAGGTGCCCGCATTATTGTACGTCGGTACCAGAACACAGCAGTTGAGCTGCTCCATGGTATGTTGGAGTGTTGGAGTAGGGGTTGGCACGAGCAATTTTTTTCAAAAGGTTCCAAGAACCTCTCCTGAATTTTCTACAAAGATACGTATTACGAACCTTGTAGCAATTGCCTTTCTGATTCGTTAAACGCTTCCGATTTGGAAATATATCCTTTAACGAACTCTCTACTGTCTTTATTGGAGATGGAATTGAAATTTTCTATAATAAACTGCTTGTCTTCGTCAATCTCTTTGGTGTAGCCTGTAATCTTAGGAACGTTTTCTTGTACGCTTAACCTTATACAGCGTATTTCTACATTTTCTGGATTATTCTCAATGGCGAATTCCAAAAGTTCGGCACCTTCCTTAAATAAATTTTTCTTGTCCTTGATACCCTTAGCATATTTCGCCATCATGGTTGTGACAGCCCCTTTAAAGGCAACCAGTGTCTTGTCATCCGATTTTGACACGGAAACCAAATCGTCATGCAACGCTTTGGTAGCGCTTTCACTATCGGAAGCCTCAATATAGGCGGTTCGTACTTTTGGCAAGTCTGCGGGACTAGCTACGTACAAAACGGAGAAAATGACAAGAAAAACAAGTTTTAAATTCATGATATCTAATTTAAAATAGCAAAAGTTGCGCTAAGCTTAAGTGCCAATGTATCATCAAAAGATGTGGTGTTTTTTACTTTAACAGTAGCATCTTCTTCAGAAATTGTCAATGTAAGTTGAATAACATCATTTTTTTCAGGATTGATTATCGCCATAAACTTAATATTTGACGCAACCGATAGAAACAAAGATTTCTCTGTGGCCTGCTCGGTCAATTCTTTGATAATCTGAATCATACATACCCCAGGCATAACAGGGTTCCCGGGAAAATGACCTTTAAAAACCTCGTGTCCTGCATTTAGTTTTACCGTTGCCTTTACGGTTTGCTCTTCTTTTACAAAGCTTTCAATGGTATATAATCCTTCGATTAACATGGTCTAGATTTTAAATTTATATGCGGCACCAATTTGAAAAACACCGTTGAGGTTGCTTCCGGCTTCTTCATACAGGTCGTCTTCACCAAAGAAGTCAACGCTAATGGTACCCTGTTTATATCGTGCTTCAAGAATTAATCCGAAATCGAATTCATATCCTATTCCTCCAAAAACGGAGACGTCTACAGGGGAGATTTCATCATCCCCATTAAAGTTGGTCAAATTAACAAAATTGTTCTCAAAGTTAATGTCTAAACCAAGGCCAAGAATAAAATGAAACCCGCTATCCGGACCCATGTAAAACTTATTAGGTAAACCAATAGAAATGTAATTGATGTTGACATCTCCAAACTGGTCGGAGTTGGATTTGCCGCCTTGATTTGAATATAAGAGTTCCGGTTGCAAGGTGTAGTATTCTGAAATTGGAATGTCTACAAAAGCTCCAACGTAAATACCTGATTTAGTATCTAGCGTAGTATTGCTAATATTGGCATTGTTCAAGCCAATTTTAAAACCAGGACGAACCTGCGACATAACTAGGCTTGTGCTGCAGATGAGGCAAAGTGCTAAAAGTAGTTTTAAGGTCTTCATTTAAATGCTTTTAGTGCAATGTGAAGTTTAAAGTTATGGTGGGCAATTTCTATTTCCTTGGCAAAATGAGCCTCTATCTGGGTGAAATTAAACTCCACTTTTTCATTATTCCGATCAACTCTTGCAATTTTATTCAGCTGACCATCAGTGTAATAAAAATAATGTTTTTTGGAAAGTAGGTCCGTCTGCAATATGTTTTGGGTTTGTAATGTAAAGCTTTTTTTAACTTTAGATTCCTCTTGGATTAAAGCTTTAAAATCTCTTTTTAGAATATTGACCAATATTTTTTTGTCCAAATCTTTTAGAATGCGGTTGACCTTAAAATCTTCTCCATCAAAAGTGAAATCGAAAATAGTGTTGCCAATTTCTGTTGTAAACGCAATACGATGGTGTTCAGGACCAAGTTTCTTAACGATAAAAATACCTCCGAACGACTTGTTGAAGGCATCTATTTTTGCCTTGTACACATAATCTTTTTCGGCGTTTGAAAAATAAGGGTTGGATGCTTTCCCTAGCGAATTACTTTTGGACTCAAACCCATTTTGAACAGGGTAGGAGGCGCATCCGATCAACAGGAAACAACATATGCTATTGAGTAAATACCGCATCTGACAAGGTTTTGTTCACGACACGTTCTGTAAATTTAATTTGGGTATAATCATCTGAAGGCTCGATCATTTTCACTTCGGTAACATCGCCATTTGCATTAAAAGAAAGGTGAAAAGCCTTGATGAAATTTGATAACCGTTCGTCCTTGGGAAGAAAGTAGACCAAACTAGAATCATTGATCTTGAAATATTTGATGTTGAATTCATCTTCATCGAACATATCACCACGAATACTAGCTGTTATCAATTGATTTAGTTGTTTGAAAATTTTGTTGGAGCCCACGTCCATATTGCTTTTGTTGCCGTCGTCATTAATATAGAGTGTCTCATTTTTAAAAAGTACGGAGTAGGCAAATGGCTTTGTGTATTCCCATTTTACGAGGCTTGGGGCCTTAAAAGCAAGTTGGCCCTGAGAAACGATATCGTCAGATAAGAAATCTAAATGTTTGTACTGTGTAAAATCACTCAATACCGTAGTAACGGCTTCAGCCCTAGTTTTAACCTTGGTGCGTAAGGCAGTGGCCTCCGTGCTTGTCATCTCCTTTTGGGCGATGGCCGAAACAGATATAAAAAAAACAAGAAAAAGTATCTTATGCATAAGCTTCGATTTCTAGTAAGCGGTCAATTGTGACCGAACTCAGATTTTTCTGTCGCAAAAATAACAATAACTGTTCCAAAACGACTATTGTTTTTTCGCTAGTATCATGAAGCAGAATAATATCGCCTTTAGAAACTTTATCGGTTATGCGTTTCAATACCTCCTTTTTTGACCTAAATGTGGTGTCTAAGGAGCGTACGTTCCAGCCAATGGAATGCAATTGCAACTGATGCGTTGCTTTTGCAATTTGTGGATTGGTCACCCCAAAAGCGGGACGATACAGTTTCATTCTTTTTCCGGTCAACGAATGCACTAGATTTTCGGTTTGTTTTAATTCATTCAATATTTTATCCAACGGAAAAAAACCGAAATTGTTGGAATGTGTGTAGGTATGATTTCCAATACTGTGGCCCTCGTCTATGATTTGTTTGAGAATTTTGGGGTTTTGTTCAATAGTTTTACCTACACAGAAAAACGTTGCCTTTGCATTGTATTTGGCCAGTAAATCAAGTACCCTTGGAGTAAATTTGCTGTTTGGTCCATCATCAAAAGTTATGGAAACCCAATGGTTTTCAATGTTTTTATTAGAATGTCTAGAGGTCAGGTGGTAGTTCCATCGGATAAAAAAAGAACCAAAAACGGTAATGGCAAACCAAATAAAGAGGACTGTAAAAATAGACCACAAAGGTGTGTATCCTAAGAAATAAAGTGCTATGGTTAGTAGCAAAAGAAGAATAGCAACGGTATTTACCCCTTTGCGCCTTAGCATTTGCGAATTAAAGTGAGACTGTGGTTTTCTCCTCTATACTGATTGTAAATCAGAATTGTTTTTAAGTAGGAAGGCTCAATGGCATTCAATTTCGTCACACTTGGAATATGTTGTGTTTTTAAAATCTTGTTCGCCATCCAAAAAGCGAAGCCAGTTGCGGTATCAAACTCACCCGATAGGTGTTTATAGTAGGCTTGAGCCGTGTCTTTGAACATGCCAGTGCTTAATTTTTCGTAATAGTCGTCAAAGTTAACATCTCCATTATTGCCCAAAATAACCAGGTCAATATCTTCTATCGCTATGTTCTGACCTTCTAAAAACAAATTGATTTTCTGTTCTAAACGTTCTTTAGAAAGGGTATTGTAGGTTCGTACAGCAAGTAGTTCAGCGTAACATGAAGGTGCTTTTTCAGTTGAAAGCACAAAAAAGTGAGAACCTTCACCCATAACCATGCCTTCGGTTTTTGAGTTGAGTACATCTTTTGATGCTACCGCTTCTTTTTTAACATGACCGATTAACCGATGCGTATCTACGTGATGGTCTACCAATTCATCTACTCCGCCTACTAAAATAGAATTCGCCTCGTCATTTTCAAGCATCATTTTGGCATCGATTAATGATGACTCAAAAGATATGGCTGAATGTACAAAAGTGAAATTATGACCCTTACAGCCTAAGTTCAGGGCAATTTGGCCAGCTACAGTATTGTGAGAAGATTGAATAAAGCGAGTTGGTGTGAGGTATTGCTCGTCGTTTTTGATGATATCACTAACGAAGCGTTCAGAATCTCCAATACAGCCTAATCCCGTACCAACGATAATGGCATCTACATTTTCCAATCCAGCTTCTGTAAGCGCATTTTTAGAACTCACGGTACTCATTTTGATACCACGTGCCATACGACGTGCCGCTGCAGGTGGAATATACTCTTTATAATTGGGGTCTATAACGTTTATTACCGTGCCGTTATAGTCCGTAATTTCATTTAGAAACTCAGTGTTATCAAAAGTTTTTTGGGCCGACACCGAACCTACACTATTTATATACACTGGTTTCATTAGGCTTCTTTTGAAAATATTAGAGTAGAACAGTTACCTCCGAAACCAAAAGAATTGGAAAGCACATTACGCAGTTCTTTTTGTTTGACCGTTGTTTGCGGAAGTAAATTAAACTCCTTCATAGGAGTCTTAAAGTTCAGGTTGGGATAAATAATATTGTTCTGTAACGCCAAAACGGAATATACCGCTTCAATACCACCGGCTACGGCCAATGTGTGACCTGTAAAAGCTTTGGTAGAACTGAATTCTGGCACATTTTTGCCAAACGTTCGCAACAGCGCACGGCCTTCAGAAAGGTCGTTATTTGGAGTTGCTGTACCGTGGGCATTCACATAGTCAATATCGGAAGGGTTCAACCCTGAAACCTGAAACGCTTTTTCCATTGCAAGAACAGCGCCATCCCCATTTTCCGATGATGCCGTTTGGTGAAAAGCGTCATTGGCATTGCCATACCCTTTTACGTATGCCAATACCTCTCGTTTGTTTCTTTCTACAATTTTATCCGATTCTAAAATAATATAAGCTGCCGCCTCACCAAGGTTTAACCCTTTTCGTTCATCATCAAAAGGCGTGTTATACGTATCAGACTGAATCATCAAGGTTTTGAAACCGTTGATGGTGAACTTGCTCAAACTGTCCGTGCCACCCACAATAACACGGTCTAATTGACCGGATTTTATCATGCGTGCACCTAGCATGATAGCGTTTGCCGCTGAAGAACAGGCTGTGCTAATTGTGGAAACAAAACTCTCGGCCAATCCTAAATGAGCGGCTAACTTTTGAGTAGAGTCTCCGGCGTGTAACCCATTAATATGACCCCAGTTTTTATCGCTATCAAAATATTCAAAATAATATTTCTCAGATTGGTCCATTCCACCTACGGTGGTGCCAGAAATAAGTCCGGTTTCACAATCATTAACATCTGTAATTCCGGCTTGTGATAAGGCTTCGTCTGCGGCAAGCATGGCTAGAAGTGCCGTTCGGGATATGGCCTCTTCAGTAGCAATGCCCAGCTGTTTCTTCAATTCGGCATTGGTCATCTCTATTTCACCCACCATGATATCGTCTTTATGAACGGTATCTATTTTTGAGATTTTAGAAATGCCTATTTTCCCAGAAATAAGCGCATCATAATTTTCTTGCACATTGTTTCCAATGGCAGAAATGGCACCCATGCCTGTAATTGCTACGCCCTTACACATATGAAATAGGAGGTATTAGAGATATAAGAATAAAAATACAAATCTTAGGCTTAAGTGCGAATTTTACATGGTGCTGGCAGTGAATACTTAAGCGTAAAAAACGATGTAGTTCTTAGTTAGAACGGTTGGCTTCAATATATGCGGCCATAGTATCTATTGATTCAAAAATCTTGCGACCTTCTTTTGGGTCTGCCAATCTAATACCGTAATCCTTATCAAGCATTACAATAAGCTCTAATGCATCAATAGAGTCAAGCCCAAGCCCTTCGCCAAAAAGCGGGTCGTTATTTGCGATTTCGTCAACGGAAACATCTTCCAAGTTTAATTGCTCGATGATTTTTTCCTTCAATTCTTGTTTAAGTTCGCTCATTTTGTTCTGTATAATTTGGTTAGCTCCTCTGTATTATGGGCTAACAAACCTTTTTTACCGATAACGTATAAAAACGCATCATATTTGTTTTTGTCATAGTCAACCCATCCGCAAAGCACTTCATTGGCTTTACCCGTTTCTAGCAAATCATTTGTATAATCTGACAATAAATGGGGGTTGAACTCAGCAAATATAAAGAAACTATTTTCAGAATACAGTTTGTGGCGAATGCTAATTTCACCCATACATATATTAGGGAGCGTGTAAACAAATACGGCTGGGCTTGCAAAACCGCCCTTTGGATTACTAATAGCTGCCTGATGTTTACGATCTGTATCTAAACTGGAAGCTCTGTTTGATAGGATAAGCGCTGTGTTTTCTTCATCATTGCCTCGTAAAAGTACCTCCGCACCCATAAAAGCGAGCTTGCTAAGATTGTCCATTTTGAAAAACTTAGAATAGTCGGTTTCAAAATATTTGTACGCTGCTTTAATGAAGGCGGGAAATTCTTCCGAAGCATCGGAAAAAAGCAATTCTCCATCTTTAGAAATCTTCCCATCTCTAATACGGCAATATGATTTTATATGGTAGTCAGACCTGTTCATGAATTGACTTTTTGAAAAATTGCAGCCGTATTGCAACCTCCAAAACCAGAGGCAGTTTTTAGAAATATACTACTTTCTTTGCTGGTGGTTTCTTTTATTATATTCAAAGGCTGTGAGACCCCTAATTCGTCAAAGCCAAGAGAGGCGTATAAGGTATTGGAGTATAGTGAATGCATACCGATTATAGTTTCCAAGAGGCCCGAGGCCCCAAGTGTATGACCAAAATAACCTTTTAAACTATTTAGAGGAACATCCTGTAAATTGGCACGGTTAAAAGCTATGGCCTCCATTTCATCATTGAACAGCGTAGCCGTACCGTGTGCTGAAATATAATCGATGGCATCTGCATCAATTTTTGCTTGATTCATTGCCGAAACAATACTTCTATATAAGCCTTCGCCTGTTCTGGAAGGACCGGAAATATGGTTGGCATCATTGCAAGAAGCTTCGCCTATTAAACGAACTGATTTATCAACTAAGTTATTATCATCTTTGGTTACAAGTATACTGCAGCCTACTTCCCCAATATTAATTCCTGAACGGGTTTTGCAATACGGTTTGCAGGGTGCTTCACTCAAAGCTTGAAAGGAGTTGAATCCGGATAAAATAAATTCGCTTACCAAATCCCCGGCAACGACAAACACATGGTCGTATCGTTTTTGACGAATAAATCTTTTGGCTACCGCTAAGGCTAAAACACCGGAAACACAGGCGTTGGATAGGACAAGAGCTTCGTTTTTAAAACCGAAGAAGTCTTCAATTTTTTGGCCTAATTCGGCTAAATAAGCTCTGCTTTCATCAAAAGGGTTTTCTGTTTCTAAGACGTCTATGTTGCCTTTTGTGGTAGATAGAATCAATCCCACTCTATCCGTAAGTTCTAAACCGGATTTCTTAATTGTATCCGATAAGGAAACCAACAGTATTTGTTCTAATCTTGTATAGGCTTCTTTTGGGTCCAATTTTTGGAATGCCTCGGATAGGCTGTCTTGCGCAATGAGCGAAGAGTAAAAGGGATTGGGTAGAATGTTGGAATCATTTACCAAAGAAAGCCCTGAAACTTCATTTTTTATGCTGTCAATCGCAGAAGCACTATCAAATCCGTACGCGGAAACTATGTTATTATGTGATAGGTAAACGTTATTCATCTAAAAGTCCTACTTTTTTCTTCCATTCTGCAAAAAACTTCGGTAGTACTAATGATAGTTCACCGCCTAACTCAACAAAGACTTGAACGGTCTCTCCCGTACAAACAACAGCTCCTGCAGGGTTATAGATTTCATATTTAAAAATCATTTTGGCTGCTTGTGAATCTACATAGGTGGTTTTTATAGTGGCCACATCTCCATAGCTTAACGGTAGTTTATGCTCGCATCCCGATTTTACAATTGGCGTAGAGAAATTATGCTCCTTTTGGTCTAGATATGAAATGCCATGGTGGCGCCCAAAAGCTTCGCGACCATCTTCAAAATACTGAATATAATTGCCGTGCCAGACAATGCCCAATGGGTCCGTTTCTGCAAATCGTACACGGACTTCACTGGTGAAACTGATTTCTTTTTGGATTTTAGACGGCATTTTTTCTTTCGTTATAGATAATGGCTATAAGTGTTGTAATCACGAAAAACAGCAATAAAAGTGATATTTCGGGAATAATCTCAACAAAGGTTGCGTTACGCAAAAATACATCATAAAAAGCACTTAGCCCCCAATTCATAGGAGATAGGTTAGAGAGCATTTGCATAAGCTTGGGCATGGCAAAAACGGGAACCCAAACACCGCCAATTGCCGCTAAAATAACCACAAATGTAGCGCCGAAAGGTGCTGATTGCTCTTGGGTTTTGGCAACGGTTCCTAATAACAACCCTAGACCCACAGCGGCCAGACCCGCAAAAAAGGCAACGATAAATAATAGGGGAAGTCTACCGGTAACATCTAGTTTAGGTAACCCTATTAAGGGGAAAAGAAAAATACCTACGGCCAGCATAAGTGTAAACTGTACTAAAGAAACACCTAGAAAAACAATTGTTTTCCCTCCTAACACGGTGGCATATGATACGGGGTTGGTTCTGAGTCTAACAAACGTACCTTGGTTTTTTTCTTTCACCATATTAATAGCCAGTGGAAGAATAATGAAAAAGATAGCAAAGAGCGTCCATGCCGGAATGTTATGTTGGGTTGAGTTTGGGATTAAGGCTTCCTTATTTCTACTTGGTATTATTTCAGTAAAAGTGATAAACTTCTCAGTTTCAAAAATAGCCTCCGAAGGGTCATCCGTCAATTGTTCTTGAAAAGCTTTATAGATGGTTTCTGTCTCTATTTTTGATATCATTTTATCAATATTACTCCTCACGGAACTTTTGAAAGACTGCTGTGTAGCTGGGTCAAAATAGAGTTTTACCTCTTTGGGCATCATCTGAGATTTTACCTCCGGAATACTTTCCTCGTTATCGCTGAATTTTGAAAGAATTCCATCTACATTTTCGTTGATTTTGATATCAAGATCAGATGATAAGTTTTTAGGTATAACTATAGCTAGCTGATAATCGCCTTTTAGTACTTGCTGTTTGGCTTCTTCATCAGTAGATGCCATATCTACTTGAAATACGTTTGAGTCTGCTAAGTTTTGAAAAATATCTTCGGATACTTTGCCTTTATCTAAGTCTACTAAAAGAATAGGTAATTTGGTTTTTTTTATGGATTTGAAAGAATTGTCTTGGATGGTGGTTATGACTACAACTAATAGAAGAGGCATAAGGAAAAGTACAGCCAGTCCACCAATATCACGAGTAACAAGTAAAAACTCTTTGTATGTTGAGGCCCAAAGTTTATGCATGATCGCGTAGTGCTTTACCGGTTTTGGCTAAAAAAACTTCTTCTAAATGTTGGGCATTTGGTTCTTGGTCTATAAGCTCTTTTGGTTTTCCTAAACAAATTAAAGTACCCTGGTCTATAATGCCAACACGTGTGCAAAAATGTTCAGCTTCGTTCAAATGGTGAGAGGTGTAAATTATAGTTGTACCTGATGCGTTTAACTCTTTCAAATGAGTCATGATCACATTTTTTGATTGTACATCAACACCCACGGTAGGCTCGTCTAAGAAAAGTACTTTGGGCTTGTGCAGAATGCTAGAGATTAGGTTGATGCGCCTTTTCATTCCTCCAGAGAATGCTTTTATTTTTTTATGGGCGAATTTTGATAGGCCCATCGTTTCGAGATGCGTATTAATATCATCTTTTAACGGTTGCCCTTTAAGACCGTACATGCTACCAAAATACATAAGATTTTCAAAAGCGGTCAAAGAAGGATAGAGGGCGTATTCCTGAGGAACAATACCAATGAGTTGCTTCAATTGATTTTTGTGGTCTTTGTAATTTAGCTCTCCAATGGTAAAACTGCCGGAAGTTGGTTTTAACAATGAGCTGAGCATTGAGATCAGCGTGGTCTTTCCTGCACCATTTGGACCTAGTAGCCCAAATATTTCGCCTTGCGCTATGGTTAAGTTCAAACTACGGACGGAATAATCGTCGGCACCTTTGTACTTTTTTGAAAGCTCATTGATTTGAATCATGATGTCAAAACTAATCGAAATTTCTAAGATAAAATATGATTTTTCCTATTTAGGCAATGGAGGTAGCTTTGCTGTTAAATTGCTTTTTTTAGCTTTTTGAAAAAGGCTGCTTCACTATTGGCAATATCATCTAGTTGGTCAGCAACTTTATTATAGGCATCATTTTCTGGACTACGATTTTTATAGATACGAGATGCGTTCACGGCAAAATCGCGCCAGTCGTCTCCAATTTTGGTCATTTCCTTAGAAAGTTCATTAAGCTTTTCATTTTCCAAAATTTGACTAGCCTCTTGCAAAAAAGCAGCATAGATATAACGAAAACCACCTCCGCCTGTACCAATTTCCTCTTGCATACGTACAATCTGACCTAAATAATGGTTGGCAACTTTAGCTCCTTTTTTCTTAGGCCATTTGCGAATGAGCTTTGCAATCGTCTTTATACCCTTATAACCAACAATAGGAACTGGAGCAGTCATTTGACGACACGTTTCTTTAATACCTTTTTTGATGGCACTCTTTAGTTCTAATTTCTCAGGAAATGATGTAGGATAATAGATATGACCTTTTGGAGCAAAGGCGCCTTTTGCAAAACGAACCTTTTCTAATTGCTTCTCCGTTAAATTAGTTACCTTTTCCATAACAGGGTCGCTAATTAGGTAGATGTCATTTACCTTGCCATAGACCACTAAGTTATGGGCATTGAAATGAAACCGATATTCATCTGGAAAATACAGTAAATTGTATACGCCTACTTGTAGCCCAACCGGATTGTTTTTGGCTAAGTTTTCATCTAGGCGTTCTTGCGCAGATGTGGGGTTACTGAATTTTTCTCGTTTTATTTTGATACCAACCCTCTTGGCGAACTTGTTGAAAATCAAACCAGGCATTGCTCTATACGTAACAACAGGAGCATGGTTTACTTTTAAAAATGGAATATAACAAAACAATAAACCTGACCCTATACCAAAGACCATAGGTTCACTTACTTCAAAACCGTTGTGGCGCATTAAATTACTAACTACACCATTTTCGCAGTGTGCCGATTGTTTATGGGTAAATTCTATTTGCATGAGGTTATTTAAGGAATATGTTTCAGGTCTTCAATGCTGATGTCGAAGATATCGGCATATTTTTGAAGAGTGGTTTGGTTTAGCTTTTGAAATACTTTTGGCTTAAAATGCCGTTTTACACGCCATTGCCAAAGTCCAACATAACTAGATAGGATAGGTAAATCCATTTTATGTAGCTCCATATAGTATTCAATAGGGCTGGTTTGGTTGTTTTTGACACGTTCTTTGGCTGCGGCTACACGCTCTTCTATGTCTTGTATAGCATTGTTTAAGGCTATAGTTTTTGGGTCCCAGCCAGAGCTTAGTTCTGTAGTGTACTCACCATTTTCATCAACAGCATAGGTAAGTTCTTTGGTTTGAGCAGAATTGAGTAGGCCCTTATCTTGTGGTACTTCTTCTTTTTTCACTGGTCATAATTTTGGGGGATTAGCAATATTTCCCTCTTAAACCTCATGGATCAAAAAGTTCAAAGTACAAGCTACGATTAATTCTCCGTTTCTGAAAGTTTCAGAAGCAATGGTGCAGCTGCTAAAAGCATCGTTGTCGTATCTTGAAATAAGGTTGCCTTTGGTGGCAATGGTTTCTCCTACTTTGGGCAATGTTGTAATCTGAACTTTCTTGACAGCACTTATATAGCCTATAACCTTATTCTTGCTACCATCTTTATCGTCATCATCAAAAAAACTTTGACCAACAATAGCGGCACAAGTTTGGGCAGCATTTTCTATAAGTCCAGTTTCAGATAGATATCCGTTTTTAACAAAAATGCAGGTATCTTCTATTTTAAATCTGGTTTCAACAGAAGTTTCATCAAGGTAAGGTGTAACGCTAGCCATAAGCATAGGCTCACGGTGAGGTAGAAAATTCTTGATGTCTATGTTGGTCCGTGCTTCCAAATTAGTTTGCCAATGCAGTTTTCATTTCACTTGAAGCCAATACAATTCCTTCGCAAGTTACTACAGCAGATACCATGGTAATGCCCATAATATCATGCAAGATTTCTACCGTAGTTTCCAATTCTTGACCCACGAACGGTAGAGCACTTACGGTTGCTTTCTTTATAGCGCCAATATATCCCGTTGGGGCTGGCTTTTGAGCTAAATGATATTTGTAACCGGTATGCAGGGCTACTGTTTGTGCCATATTTTCAATTAGGCCAGGAGCCATAAATCGGTTTTCAAAAACAAATAGATTGTCTTTAGGGACAACAAAGCCAGATACAATTTTAGTGTCTGAGTATTGAAGTAACTTACCCACCATTATAAAAGGTGGTTTCTGCGGAATGAGATTTTGTAGAAACTCTTGATCGGTTATGGTCTCCTTTAATGCGCTCATGCTAACATACAGTTAAATAGGCGTAAGTATAAGAAAAACGTGCACTTTCCGGTACGTGTAGTAAAATTCTATCTCCTTTTTTTAATTTGCCAGAAGCTACTAATTCTTCTAACATAAGGTAAATAGAGGCAGCGCCAACATTACCTACATGTTCAAGGTTTAAAAACCATTTCTCCCATGGCATTTCTACACCTTGTTCTTTCATTTCATCGTACAAGCCCTGTTTAAAGAAGTATGAAGAAATATGTGGTAAATAGTAATCTACATCATCGGGCCCAATGCCGTGTTTTTTATATACCGTTTTTAGGCAATCAACTCCTTTTTTAAGGATGTTTTCGCCTAAAAGTTTCACATCTTGCTTAATGGCGAAAACGGATTTTTTTGACCAGTCTTCCGGGGCAAATTCGCTCCACGGTTTTAATTCACCGTTCTCTAGCTTCTCACCACCGGCGTACATACAGGTTTCCATTTCAAATGCATATGAAAAGCCTTCCATCCACTCAATTTTAAGTGGTGTATCTCCTTTTGGTTCGTTTTCTACTAGCATGGCTCCTGATCCATCAGAAAGCATCCATCGTAAAAAATCTTTATCAAAGGCAATCATGGGGTTTTCCTCCAATTCCTTTAAATGTTCAATTTCTTCTTGGTAGAAATCTGCTTTGGTCCAAGTTGAAACTTTTTCTGAACCCGTACAAACTGCGTTCTTGACTTGACCTACCTGTATAGCCATAAAACCATATTTAAGGGCATTCATGCCGGAACAACAAACTCCTGAAGCGGAGTTGATTTCCATATTCCCGTTTTTCAAAACACCGTGAACCATAGCCGCGTGAGACGGTAATAATTGATCAGGTGTTGAGGTTCCACAAGAAAGAAGTTCTATGTTTTCTTTGTTGAAATCTGCATCGCAAAGGTCTTCTATCGCTGCCGCGGTAAGCTGGGCATTGTTATGGGTTACATTGCCATTTTCGTCAATGGCATAGTACCTTTTCTTAATTTTATTATTACGAAGAATAATGCTTTTTGCCCTGGATTTTTGTCCGTCTATAAAGCCTAATTTGTCTTCAATTTGGTCATTTTCGACAGGGGAATTGGGCAGAAACTTGGATATTTTGGTAATGTAAGCGTTTTTCATGTGTCAGTCTTACTCCTTATAGTCTACAGAGGCGTAATATTTATTTTCCCGCTGTATTTTATTGTACATAGGGATATAAGTGAGCAAAAATACAATAAAAACTAGAGGTGCGATTAACCAAATGGCAAATATCAGGTAATAGTTGAATAAACGTAGCCATTTTTTTCGGGCAGGGTCTCCTTGGTTTCCTTTTTTCTTAATGAGATTGGCCCATTTTGAAAATAGGAGATTGCCGCGTTTGTCCATCTGCACCAGCAGGTTGCTGATTTTTGATGCATCCAAATCGTTTAATTTTTCTTGTAAGGAAGAAAAGTCAGAAGTGATAAGGGCTTCTTTTATTGGGTTGCCAAATTTATTCGCAGATGCAATAGTATTGTCTGCAACTCCTGGTTTAGGGAAAATACCCCACATACGATCCTTTTTTCCTTTTAACATCCAATGAACAATGGTGATGACGCTAATATGATTGATGTTGTTGTCTACTAAGGCAATGTTCCCCACCAGCTTAGCGTTTAAGCCGATCAACATTTTTTTGACTTTTTCTTGAGACATGGCCCACATGTTACGAACACCTATTACCGTAACTACAGGTGTATTGTTCAATATTGTTTTGGCTGCTTCCGACTTTAAAAATGAATTTAGGGGGATGGAAGGAGTTAGATACCAAACTTGATGGCCTAATATCACCAAGTCATATTTTTTAGATAAAACAGATGCTTCTGGAGTGTTGATTTCTGTAGGAATTTGAAGAAAAGACTCTGGGAAAACATCAAAGAATCGTTCTTTTTTCCATGGGAACTCATACGGCTCGTCAGGAATAATTTGATGATAGGTAATGTTAACGGATTCTTGGTCTAATGGGGATAGCACAGAATCTATAATTGTACGTAATTGCCCTGTTTGGGAGTAATAAACAACAAGTACTTCTTTCATTTGTATTCGGTTATGGTACAGCCGTTGAAAATAATAATTTGCGGGCTGTTATGGAATAGACCAAATATCCTATTTATTTATCTTATCTCCCCAAAAATCAAAATAATTAAACCATTGTAATGGATATTTTTTAATAATCCATTCCAAATTTTCAGTGTATTTTTCTAGCAGACCTTGGGCGTCGCCACGCTTTACCTCTGCAGTTCTTGCATACAGGTGATAGTGCTTTTTAGACTCCTTCATTACATAAACGAACAAAACAGGAACTTTTAAGCGTGATGCTAATAGGTATGGGCCCATTGGGAATTTTGCGGTTTCTCCAAGAAATTGTTGTTCTAGGAATTTAGTGCCTTCAATATAACGATCACCAGTAAAACAAACCAATTCACCATTGGTTAGGGCTGTATGTATTTCAAAGATATGAGACATATCTTCTTTAATGAGAATAAGCTTAATGTTACTTTTAGAGGTAACGCTCTCCATGTAGGCTTTGATTTCTTCATGTTCACGGTCCCAAGTGACTAGGTTGATGGAAGAAAAAGCATTCACATCTTGTAGAAAATGTTGAGCTACTTCAAAATTACCAATATGTGCACTTAAAAGAATACCGCCTTTTTTTTGAGCAAGAAGGCTTTCTATTTTATCTATTCCATCAAAATCATAGGTAAACTTATTTCTAAGACCTGCGGATATGGCTGCTTTGTCAATTATAGTCTGGCCAAAAACATAATAGTTTTTGTACACGTTGAAAAGGCTTTTTAAGGTAGAATACCCTAGTCTTTTGTGGAAATAATAGAAAATGGATTTTGTGCTGGCAACCGAAAAAATACAATAATAAAGTACTACAAAATGAAGCAGTAGATATGAAGCACCTAACCCCAATTTTTTGATAAAGAAAATATAGATTCTATATCCTAAAACGGTGCCTTTGGATTTTCCTTCCCATTCTGTTGCCATTTTTGGGTTTTCTGAGGGGGATATCAGTGAAGCTTTCGTTCAATGAGGTCGTAAAAATTCTGTAGGGTGGTAACATTTGCAAAGTCTTCGCCTACTAGTTTTACGCCAAAATTACTTTCTACAGCCACTACAAGATCCACAAAGTCTAAACTGTCTAGACCGAGGGTGTCTTTAAGGTTAGCATCCGCAGCGATTTCTTCTTCCTCGACTTCAAACTCATCGATTAGAAAATCATCTATTTTTTGAATAATATCTTCTTTGGTCATCACCATCTTTTCGCTAGCATTTTTTTAATATCAAAGCGGAATTTGTACCACCAAATCCGAATGAATTGGACAAAAATACATCAATTTTTTTATTTAACGTTTCCTTAACTATGTTTAATTTTGCAGCATCTACATCAATATTTTCTAAGTTGATGTTAGGTGCTACAAAGGAATGTTCCATCATGAGCATACTATAAATCACTTCGCTCGCTCCTGCCATCCAACATTCATGCCCTGTCATCGACTTGGTTGAACTGACCGGAGGATTGTGTCCGCCAAAGACTTCATAAATGGCTTTCGCCTCATTTGCATCACCAACCGGAGTAGATGTGGCATGCGCATTCACGTAATCTATAGATGAAGCATCAATATTTGCGTCGTTAAGGGCGTTACGCATGGCACGTGTAGGACCATCAACATTAGGGGTGGAAATATGCCCGCCGTTAGATGAAAAACCATACCCAATAATTTCCCCTAAAATAGGAGCGCCTCTTTTCACTGCAGATTCGTAGCTTTCTAAAATCAAAGTGGCGCCACCACCGCTAGGTACTAATCCGTTTCTAGCTTGGTCAAAAGGTCTTGATGCTTTTGCGGGGTCACCGTCAACAGTTGCAAATACCCCAAGACCATCAAAACTACCCATGGCCAATTTATTTATTTCTTGTGCTCCACCTGTTATAATACAATCTTGTAGTCCGCTTTTAATAAGGTGATACCCCATTCCAATAGAATGAGATCCGCTTGCGCAAGCGGCACTAATAGTAAAGTTAACACCTCTAAGCCTAAAGATTGTTGAAAGATTCATGGTAATGGTAGAGTTCATTGCCTTAAAAATGGCGCCTGAGCCTACCAAAGTAGTGTCTTTCTTTTCTCTTAATATATCTGTAGATTCTACTACTGATCTAGCCGTACTGTCATTACCGTAAATAACGCCAACTTCGTTCTCGTCAAAGAAACTGTCTTTGATTTTAGCATTTTTTAGGGCTTCAATAGTAGCCATATAAGCATACTGTCCCTCTTCACCAAGGCTTAAGCGTTGTCTTCTAGATAAGAGTTTTTTTAGGTTGGGTTCCTCCACCATTCCGGTAAGCCCGGAGCGATATCCAAAGTCAAGACGTTCTTGGTCAATGACAATACCGGATTTACCTTCATACAGGGACGTCTTTACCTCGTCTAGGTTTTTGCCTATACAAGAATATATACCCATACCTGTGATTACTACTCTTCTCATTGCCCCTTCTGTAGTTTTTAAGAATAAATACCGCCATTGATATTGATGACTTCACCTGTAATATAGCTTGATTTTTTTGAAGCTAAAAATGATACCACGTGTGCCACTTCTTCTGCTTTACCAAACCTATTTGCAGGAATCATACGTTTTAATTCCTTTTCATCAAGGTCGTTGGTCATATCGGTTTTGATGAAACCGGGTGCAACGGCATTTACTGTAACGTTTCTTTTGGCAATTTCTTGTGCAAGTGCTTTTGTTGCCCCAATAACGGCTCCTTTGGCTGCGGAATAATTGGTTTGTCCCGGGGTGCCCTTAAGGCCTGAAACCGAAACCATGTTTATAATACGGCCATATTTGTTGACCAGAAGTTTTTGAATAAGTGTGTTGGTGACATTATAGAAACCATTAAGGCTTGTGTCTATAACTTTAGACCAATCTTCATATTTCATCCACATGAACATGCCGTCTTGAGTGATTCCGGCATTGTTTACGATTACTTCAATTACATCGTTTTCATGAGACTCGTGCCATTTCTCAAATGTAGATTTAACTGCTTCTGCATCTGTAACACTAAAAGGCATGAGTTCGCCTTTTCCTCCAGCTTCCTCTACAAGTTTTAGGGTTTCTTCGGCTGCCGCTTTATTGCTATTATAATTGATAAGAATTTGATAATCTAAGTCTTTCGCCAATTGAACACAGACTGCACGGCCTATTCCCCTGGAACCTCCTGTTACCAATGCGTATTTTTGTTTTTCCGCTTTCTTTTCTTCCATTTAAGAATTGTAAGTTTTTCCATACTCCTAAGTTAGGAGTGAATAGTTCTGGTTGCTAAGTTTTTAACTAAAGCTAGCAAAATTTTGTAGTTAATAAAAGCGTATGGTTCTATTTAACGGACACAAAAGGCTCCGCATTTTGAAACCACTTATCGCCCAATAACTCGCCTTTTTCATTAAAGAATCCCCAGCCTTTTTTAGATTTTACCCTAGCTAGCCCATTTACAAAGCCTTTTTCTTCAGCTCCTTTAAAGAAGGCAAAATTACCTGAAATGCCATATTCCATTGGGATAATAACTTTTCCTGAAGTATCAATAAATCCCCAGTTTTTATCTTTTACGGGAGCAAATCCGCTTGCGGAAAATACTTCTGCATCACGGAATTGTGGTTCTATGACCATTTCCCCTTTTTCGTTGATATAGCCCCATTTTTTGTCTACTGCCACAGGAGCTAACCCGTTAGAAAAAGCTCTGGCCTTATCATATGTAGGTTCTAGTACCCATTCTCCTTTGCTATTTACAAAACCTGCTTTTTTCTCACGAGAGGCATATGTAAGTTTTGAATCTCCGTGAAAGTTGTACACTTTCGTTGCGTTGTCAATTGGATTAAAACTTCCATCATGGATAATACCAAACGTACCGTCTTTCTTTCCGTAGACACCTGCTTCTTTGTAGGTATTGCCTATTTCTTCATATTCAACGGGTATAATAACTTTACCTGTATTATCAATCATACCCCATAATTCACCATTATTTACTTTGGCATGACCGTTTCTAAATTTTTTAATACCGTCATAAGTAGGTTCTAAAATAAGTTTTCCATTTGTTCCCAAAAGACCGATTTTTTCACCAGAACGATATAGAGCAACACCTTCTTCAAAGTCGTAATACTTTTCACTACTTGGAGTTTCTAGTTTTTTTCCGGAGGTGTCAATATACCTCCATTGGTCATCCTTTAAAGCTAAAGCAAAACCGGAGTTGAACATTTTTACCCTATCATATTCAGGTTTAATTGCCCATTCTCCCTTAATATTGATAAATCCCCAGAAATCATTCTCTAAGGCCGCCGCCAATCCATCTGAAAAACTATCTGCCTTGTCAAATTGAGGGTCTATAACATAAGCGCCTGTCTTATCAATAAATCCAAATTTACCGTCCTCTCTTACTAAAGCATATTCTTGTGCGAAAAGGGTTGATGTATTGACAATAAGTACTAATAAAAATGCTAGTGTTTTCATTTTACTTCTTTGTTTTGATGGTTAATAATATAGTCTTTTACCTCGTTAACATAAGGATACATAATAGTGTCTTCTTTAAACGGGGGAACTATTTTACGAACCGCGTCGTACATTTTTCTGGTCTTTGATGAAACCTTGTCTTTTAAATCTAAGTATTCTATAGCTTGGACCACGGTAATCATTTCTATGGCAACCACTTCAAAAGCATTCTCTATGACCTGTTTGGTGATATTGGCCGCATTGGTACCCATACTAACAATATCTTGATTGTCATTGTTATTAGGAATGCTGTGAACGTACATTGGGTTAGATAACATTTGGTTCTCAGCGGTGGTTGAGGTAGCAGTAAACTGTACCCCTTGCATTCCAAAATTAAGTCCTAAGGTGCCTAAATTTACGAAAGGTGGCAGAATATCGTTCAATTTTGAATTTAAGAGATAGTTAAGTTGTCTTTCCGCCAACATAGTCATTTTGGTTACTACAAGTTTAAGTTTGTCCATCTCCAAGGAAATATAATCTCCGTGGAAATTACCCCCATGATATACATGCTTCTTTTCTACATTAACAATAGGGTTGTCATTGGCAGAATTTACTTCTTCTATAAGCGTGCGTTCTACATTTTGTAAAGTGTCTAACACGGGTCCTAATATCTGTGGTACACAACGTATGGAGTAGTATTCTTGTACTTTTTCTTCAAAGACAGAAACACCATTATTATCTACATACAAGTGGTGTTCTCTCTTGCGAGTAAGGGTGCTGTCTTCTAAGTGGCTTCGCATTGCTCGCGCAATTTCGCGTTGGCCTTTATGTCTTTTTGTATGGTTAAGCTCTTCCGATAAATGATCGTCATAAGCATGCATAATTTCATTTATAGCCGAAGAACAACAAATAGTCCATTCTAGTAATCTACGGGTGTAAATAGCATTTACGATTCCTATACCGGTCATTACGGAGGTTCCGTTTATTAAACCAAGACCTTCACGCAATTCTACTTTTATAGGGGTGATATTTAATTCTTTGAAAACATCTTGGGTAGGTCTTCTTTCTCCTTTGTAAAAAACTTCACCTTCACCAATAAGAACAAGAGCCAAATGTGCCAATTGAACCAAATCACCACTAGCGCCTACGCCACCATGTTCGTAGATAAGTGGAGTAACATCTTTATTGATTAAGTCGGTCATCGTTTCAAGAACAGAAGGATGAACACCAGAATTACCCAAACTTAACGTATTCAACCGTGCTAACATAGCTGCCTTAACGTATTTTGGACGTATAGGATTCCCGGTGCCCGAAGCATGGCTACGAATCAAGTTGTATTGCAATTGAATAGTCTCGGAATCTTTTATTTTGTATTGGGCCATGGGGCCAAAGCCTGTATTGACTCCGTAAATAACTTTGTTCTTTGAAAATTCTTTTAGAAAATCAAAACTGTCCTGAACGGTCTTGAAGACTTTGTCATCAATTGATAATGGTTCGTCTTTAAAGATAATACTGTAGAACTCTTCAATTCCTAACGTTCCTTTTATTTTTGGCATCTATGGTTGATTCTATGAGGTATTTGTAATATTTTAGTGACGTCGGTAAATAAGACTTGGTAGCCTAAAATTAGGGATTTTGGATTGCAAATTTATAATAATTAGTGAATCAATGTCTTAATTTAGCCGACAAAGCACTTCTTTGAGTGAGGTGCCCTACATTTATTAGTGTCGCAACTTCTTGAATGTTAACATTAAAGTGAATTAAATGCAGCAAGAAAAGATTGATGTTTTGGTTATTGGGGCAGGGCCTTCTGGTTCTGTAGCTTCCGCGTATCTTCATAAACAAGGATTAAAAGTAAAGGTAGTCGAGAAGAGTAAATTTCCACGTTTTGTAATAGGAGAAAGCTTGATACCGCGTTGCATGGATCATTTTGATGCTGTGGGGTTGTTAGATTGTCTAAAGGCTATGAATTTTGAGGTTAAAGATGGTGCCCGTTTTATGAATAATCAGGGTGTGGTCTGTAATTTTGATTTTAGTAAAAAGCATGGGGAAGGTTGGGACTGGACGTGGCAAGTGCCAAGGGCCGATTTTGATAAAGCCCTCACGGATGAGCTTCAATCTTGGGGTGTAGATATTGCTTTTGAACAAGAGGTTACTGCGGTTGAGTTTGCTGATGATGGCTCGTCAACTACAACTATAAGGGATGTTAAGGGAAATGAATCTACCGTTAAAGCCAAATTTATAGTAGACTCTAGTGGTTTTGGTAGGGTTTTACCTCGTTTATTAGATTTAGACAAACCTTCAGAAATACCTAAACATTCTTCCATATTTACCCATGTAAAAGATATAAAAAGACCAGAAGGAAGAGAGGGAACGATTATTACGTTTGATGTAATTGATACGGATACTTGGTTGTGGGTCATCCCATTTTCTAACGGAGATACGAGTATAGGTTATGTGGGGAAAACAGGTTATATGGATTCTTTTAAAGGCACGAATACCGAGAAGCTTCAAGAAATGATGAGGTTGTCTAGCTATTATTTTGATAGGTTTGATGGCTTAGATTATAAGTACGAGCCCCGAATGATAAAGAACATTGCCAAATCTGTAAAACAGTTGTACGGAAAAGGTTTTGCCTTAACGGGAAACAGTGCGGAGTTCTTAGACCCCGTATTTTCTTCCGGAGTAACTTTTGCCGTAGAGTCCGCACATTTGGCGGCCCAACTCGTTACTAAAGAATTGAAAGGCGAAGAGGTAGATTGGCAAACACAGTATACAGATTATATGTTAGAAGGTGTTGACGTATTTTCTACGTATGTAAAGGAATGGTATACGGGTAATCTGCAGACTATATTCTTTCATAGTACAGAAAACAAGGTAATAAAAGAACAGATTTGTGCAGTCTTGGCAGGGTATGTTTGGGATAAAACCAACCCGTTCGTGAAGAATCATAACCGATTAGTGAAAACCGTGGCCCATATTGCCGATATGGAAATGGCGGCTCATGGTAAGTCCTAGGTGGTAGATTATGAGTATGGTTTAGTTGTTAAGAACAGCGTTTGCTTGGGCAATACTCAAATCTATTTCTTCGTCTAATTGAGCAACATTTTTTTCCTCCTCAAGTAACCATTCTTGTTTTTTAGGAGTTAGTGCTTTGCCTTTTAGCATTTCGTCCGCATCAAAACGCTTTCCGAAATTTTCCATCCAGGTCATCATGGATTGGTTGGCATTTTTAAGGTCTGCAATAGCATCTTCGTACTTTTTCTTCTTGTAGGAAGCGTTCGCTTTAGTCTGAAGCTTGTTCATTAGTTTGGAAATTGTGGGCATTTTATCCATCACAATGTCATGAGATTCCATGACTTTTTCCATTTTAGTAGATTCTGTAGCCGTATCCTGTGCAGTAGCGGTTCCTAAAACCATAACTAAGGCCAACATCAAAAACAAATTTTTCATAGCAATATGACTTTTAAACTAATGTGCGCTGTAAAAATACACCTTAGTCGCAGTAGATGCTTTTATTTATCTGCTAACGCTGTGTTTTTTCGGTATACTACGTGAAACTGCTTACTCCTTTAATAAATCTTCAGCGGTTTTGATGCTTTCGTTTATTTGCTCGCGTAATTTTTCGACTTTTTCTTCCTCTTCATTTAACCAAACCTGCTTTTCTTCTGAAAGTTCTGCGCCGTTAAGAATCTCATCTGAAGTAAACCGAGCACCAAAATTTTGCATCCAATCCATCATAGATTTATGAGCTGCCTGAAGGTCTTTGCGCGCTTCTTTATATTTTAAACCAACCTCTGTACTATCTTCCTTACTGCTAAGGTCACCTACCAATTTGCCCATTTTGCTCATTTCTGGCATTACTTCGTCATGAACGGCCATAACGGTTTTCATCTGGGTGTTGTCTACTTTGCTATTGCATGAGAAAGTTAGGGTAGCAATGGCAAGTGTGATTAGTACAAGTATGTTTTTCATGTTATGTTTTTTGCAAATATAATACTCCTATGACGGTTAGAATAATTCAATGAAATCTAATTATTAGGATAGCTTTAAAATTTGTTTTGAAATGTATGAATAAAGGAAGTGTGTTTTGAAGGGATAATCTAGGGCGTAAAAATGCCGTTTTTCTCAAAAAAGACGCATCTTTACTATTCGTTTTAAAAATCACGACTAATCAAGAAACGTATTGGACGATTATAAAAAAAAGTGGCTTTACCTTGTGTTGTTGTCGCTTGTTTGGGGCTCTTCATTTATTTTAATAAAAAAAGCGCTAATAGGTCTCAGTCCAATGCAGTTAGGAGGTTTGCGAATTGTATTTGCATCGTTGGTTCTTTTTTTATTCGGTTTTAAAAGCATTCGAGCTTTAAGTCTTAATGACTGGAAATGGATTACATTGGCAGGCTTACTAAGTTCCTTTTTTCCGCCATTTTTATTTGCATTGGCCCAAACCCAAATAGATAGTGGGGTAACTTCAATTTTTAATTCGGTAGTGCCCTTGTTGACCACTATTGTAGGTGTACTTCTATTTGGTGCTATCATTACCAAAAGACAGATTTTAGGGGTGTTTATTGGCTTGGCGGGAACCATTGCATTGATTGTAGCAGGAATGGACTTTAATCCCGATCAGAATTATTGGTATGCCATTTTTATATTGATTTCTGCTTTAGGGTATGCCTTGAACATTAATATTATAAAAAAACACTTGGCGCATTTAAGGCCGTTGGCGGTGACAACCGCTAGTTTTGCAGTGGCTTTTGTGCCTGCTTTGATTCTTGTTTGTTATTCTGGATTTTTTAAGGAAATTCAAAGTAATGTTGCCATGCAATCTTCGTTATGGTATTTATTGGCATTAGCCGTTATAGGTACCGCGATAGCTAATATCTTTTTTAATAAATTGATTCATTTGTCTAGCCCTGTGTTTGCCGCTTCGGTAACCTATCTTATTCCTTTAGTGGCTATTGTTTGGGCGGTTTTGGATGGGGAATCACTTAATGGGTACCAACTTATTGGTGGTTTGGTAATTCTATTTGGAGTGTGGTTGGTGAATAAAAGAAAAAAATAGTGTGCCGCTAATTTTCTCTATTTTAGAAAGTTGAATTTTTTTGTGAGGGTTGTAACCATGTAATATTTGGGCTTTATTTTAACTTAATCTAAATAAATGTTGCGAGATTGGTCGCTAAAAAATACATTTGCCAAATTAAGTTAATTAAGTCTAAATAAAATCCTAATGAAAAAGAATATCTTTAAATTATACTTACCAGGTCTTTTCGCTTTGGCATTAACGGCATGTTCAAGTGATGATAATGGTACAACTGGCACGAAAGAGGAAGAAGAAACGCTTGTTCGTACCGAGGTGATAAGCAATTATGCGGATGTTGTAGAGGCCAATTATGCCCAAGCACTTGCAGATGCTGAAGCTTTGCAAGACGCCATAGATACATTTGTAGCGGAGCCTACCCAAGCTAATTTTGATGCGGCAAAGACTGCATGGTTAGCATCTAGGGAATCGTATGGTCCTAGTGAGGCTTTTCGGTTTGCAAACGGTCCTATAGATTCAGGTGATACGGAGGAGTTGGAAGGTTTATTGAATTCATGGCCTATGGATGAGGCTTATGTAGATTATGTAGAAGGTGATGAAACCGCTGGCCTTATTAATGAGGAAGCTGCAACCTTTGAAATCACTAAAGAAAATTTAATAGTCAAGAACGGTGAAGGTGATACCGAAGAGAATGTATCTGTGGGCTACCATGCCATAGAATTTTTACTTTGGGGCCAGGATAACACCGATCCTTCTGAAAAACTAAGTGGGCAAAGACCTTATACAGATTTTGTAGATGGTGGTACGGCAGCTAATCAAGACAGAAGAAGACTGTATTTACAGCTTGTGGCCGAGTTATTGGTGGACAATCTTCAAGAAGTTGCCGATACTTGGTCTTCTAGTTACAGAACTACATTTTTGGCTTTGCCGGAAGATGAAGCATTAAACAATATTTTAAGTAGTATTGCCGAATTATCCAGTAGTGAACTTGCTATTGAGCGAATGGCCGTAGCTCTTGAAAATCAAAATCAAGAAGATGAGCATTCTTGTTTCAGTGATAATACACATCGTGATATTAGATTGAACCTTGAAGGAATCGCAAATGTTTATAATGGTACGTATGGTAGCGTTAGCGGACTTTCTTTGGCAGATTTAATTGAAGAAGCAGATGCTGATTTGGCTGCAGAACTTGATGCTTTGCTTACAGCAGCCGAAACTGCGGTAGGTGCAACGGCCATCCCTTTCGATTATGCCATATCGGACGGAATTACAAGTGAAGAAGGGGCTAAAGTGCAAGAAGCGGTAGTAGCTCTTACTGAATTTGGCAATAAACTTTTAGAGGCAAAAACTTCTTTGGGTATTGAGTAATAACTCATTTTAAGGTAATGCAAAACAGGGACTCCTTAAAGAGACCCTGTTTTCCTGTTTTTAATTGTTATGGAATATTTCCCCTGTTGCGTCAAATCATATTTAAACCGCCACTTTGGTGTGTTGATCATGTGTTTGGTCTTTATATCCTGTAGTGAATCGGATGATTATGTACCGCTCGTTGTGGAAGAAAACGAAGAACTATCCGGGGGCAATGCTACATCCTTTATTTTCTCGCCCGATGCATTTGGTTTTTCGGTAGATGGATTGTCTTTGGATGAGCAGATAACCTTTGGAGTAGGCAATTCGCTGTTCAACCAGAATTGGGTAACGGCACCGGCTTCTACTACGGCACGTGATGGTCTAGGTCCTTTTTTTAATGCACGCTCATGTTCTGGTTGTCACTTCAAGGATGGTAGAGGTAGGCCTCCAGCTTTTGAGGGAGAATTGGCACATGGACTCTTGTTGCGTTTATCCCTTTCCGGCACTGATCAACATGGAATTAATATTCCTGACCCTATCTACGGAAGTCAATTTCAGGATAACAGCATTTTAAGTGTTTCCAATGAAGGAACATTAAAGGTAACCTATGAAAACATAACGGTAACTTATGAAGACGGTAACTCCGTAGAATTACAAAAGCCAACTTATGAGATGGTTGATCTAAACTACGGAGCCATGGATCCCTCCATTCTGGTTTCTCCAAGAGTTGCCAGTCAGATGGTGGGTCTTGGTTTATTAGATGCTATTCCGGAAATGGTTGTATTGAGTTATGAGGATGAGAACGATGCGGACAACGATGGTATATCGGGTCGGGCAAATTATGTTTATGATGCGGAGTCAGATGGTTTTAAATTGGGTAGGTTTGGCTGGAAGGCCAATCAACCGAGTGTAAAACAACAGATTGCGGCCGCATTCTCGGGAGATTTGGGTATAACCTCATCCTTATTTCCGGATGAAAATTGTAATGGGACTCTAAATTGTGATGAAATTGCTAATGGTGGAAATCCTGAAATTACTGATGAGAATTTAGATAAAGTTACTTTTTATTCGGCAACATTGTCCGTGCCCGCAAGACGTGATGTAGATGATGAAGATGTGTTAAAAGGCAAAGAGCTTTTCAACACTATTCATTGTTCGGGTTGCCATATAGCCGTGCATGAAACAGGGGCTTATGAGATAGATGCTTTGGCAAACCAGACCATACGTCCTTACACTGATTTACTGTTACATGATATGGGAGAGGGCTTGGCGGATAACGCTCCTGAGTATAGGGCATCTGGAGTAGAATGGAGAACACCACCATTATGGGGAGTAGGGTTGATAGAGACCGTTAATGACCATACGAATCTGTTGCATGATGGTAGGGCTAGAACTATTGAAGAAGCTATTTTGTGGCATGGAGGTGAAGCAGAGGAAATCAAAAACCGTTTTATGGCACTAGATAAGGAAGAACGGGGTCAGATCATTAGATTTATTGAAACATTATAATGAATAAAATGAAGTATCAGAAAATAATTGCAGTTACAACCTCTTTTTTTGCCGCCTTGGCATTGAATATTTCTTGTGGTTCTGATGATAGTGGAGTGACGGAAGAAGAAAGCACCAGTGTAGAAGAAGGAAGAAGTCTGCAGATCGAAAATCTTTATGATAATCAAATTGCGCCACTTCAAGTAGGGCATATCAGTTTAACAGAACAATTGGTGGTCAGTGCAAATGAATTTAAGGCAGAACCTACGGAAACCACCTTGTCGGCTTTAAAAAATAGCTGGTCCGAAGCATTTATGTGGTGGATGCAAATGGAAATCTACAATATAGGGGTGGTAAGAAACTCTTTTATACATTCACAAATCCATGAATGGCCGGTTAATCAATCTTTTGTAGAAGAGAGTATTGCTACTGAAACCAACATAAACGAGGATTTTATCGTTAGTGTGGGATCTTCATCAAAAGGCTACGGTGTAATGGAGTATTTGCTTTATGGTAGTACTGATACCGAAGTGTTGGCTGCAATGACCACCGGAGAAAATGCGGAAAATAGGCTTAATTATCTGTTGGCTGTTGCCAACAACTTGCAGACCAATGCGGAAAATCTGCAAGAATTATGGAGCGCAACCGAATCTTCCTTTAAAGAGCGCCTAGAAAGTGGCGTGAACGGTAGTCAGAACTTGACGGTCAACGCTGTTATTGCTGGGCTGGAAACTATAAAAATCACAAAGTTGGAACAGGTAATTAACAACCCGGCTTCGCCTGAATTGCGTTTGGAGGCCTATTACAGTGAATATTCTAAAGAAGCTATTCTGGCAAACTTGGAAGCGTTGCGGGATACTTATACGGGTGATTTTACGGATGATGGTTTTGGCATGGAGGAATACCTTGTAGAGGTTTTGGATAGACCTGATCTTAATGCTGGTATTTTGATGGCTTTTGAAAATGCAATCACGCTATTTTCTGAAACAGAGGAAAGTTTAAGAAGTTTTGCGAAAAACGATGCGGACAAAATTGTAGTACTGAGAGACGCGGTAACGGAAATAATCGCATTGCTCAAGAACGATTATTCAAGTGCTGCTAGCATTGTGGTAACGTTTAATGATAATGATGGGGATTAATCAAGCTTTTGGGTAACATATAAAAACGGCCAGAACCTTATTTGATAGGTTTTGGCCGTAATTTTTTAGCTTTTTTTTATATACATCTATTCAAAATCACTGTCTGAGACCCCTTCGTTCACTTTGATCTCGGAAACTATAAATTCAAAGCGTTGCGGTCCTACGGTCTGTGCCAATATAAATGGGAATTGTATGCCGGAAACCTCTTTGTAATCCATATAGGTAATGGTGCTTGTCATTACCTGTCCCGCCATTTCCGCAGTAGTCACCTCTTGAAGTTTTAGTCCGCTTTCCATATCGTAGAAAATTGATTTTTCATCAGAAATTTTAAGTTTATAAGCTTTTTTTCCTTCAATGGTTTTTATACCCTCTAAAGAAACATTGGCATCTAGATAGTTCAATTCAGGGAAAGGGGCAGATTCGTCCTTAACCTTGGCTATTTCATCAGGACCCATGTCTTTTCTTTGTCCTTGCATAACCATATATCCTTTATCTTCATTAAGCACTTGTTTGCTCATAGAACTTCCGGCTACGGTTACGTCTTGCATGAATTGGTTTTTATTCGTTTTTTTGACTTCCAAGTTCAATTTCATGCCTTGCATTTCCGCTTCGGCCAAAAGAACGTAGGATGAAATGCCTGCCAGCTTTTCTTTTCCTCCAATGGCATCAATATAGGCGTTCAGGACTGTTTTTGCCGTAACATTGGTAGGTACGCTGGCATTATAGTCCGGCTTTTTGGTTGCGTTAATGTTTTTGTCAAAATATTGAACGGGTATTTTCCTGCCTTTATAGGTTACATTTTCAAGATTATCGATCACTTCACTGCCTTTGCCGGCTACTACTATGCGAATGTTCTTCGGCTTTATGTATTTCTGTGCAGCCTGTTGTACATCTTCTATTGTAATCGCATTTATTTTTTCAAGATAGGTCTTGTAGAAATCTTTTGGTAGATCTTCGGTTTCAATATCCAAAGCATAATCGGCAATAGTAGAAGGGTCTTCCAATGCCATAACAAACCGACCGGTGTATTTGGCTTTTGTGTTCTCAAGCTCTTCTTTTGTTACGGGTTCCGTGCGAATACGCTCAAGCTCTTTCAGGATTTCTACAACAGAACTATCGGTAACCGCATTTCTAACGCTTGCCGAAGCTCTAAAACGGGCCGGTACATACTTGTCATTGCCAAGACGGGAATACGAGCCGTAAGTATATGCTTTGTCTTCACGAAGGTTCAGGAATAAACGGCCTTCACCACCACCACCTAAAATTTCGTTTGCCATAAGTGCAGAGAGGTAATCTGGATCTTTTTTCTGCAAATCTACCAGATTCTCTACCGTAATTTCGGATTGAACTGCGTTGGGCACATCTATAAAGTTGATTTGCGCATAAAGTGCATCAGAAGGTTTGGTAAAACCAAAAGAAGGAGGTGTCGCTTTTGTCCATGGTGTGAATTGTTCTTCAACCAATGTCTGGACATCATCAAATTTTATATCGCCTACAATTACCAAATAGGCATTTGCGGGAACAAAATAATCTTCATAAAACTGAATCACATCGGTAAGGGAAACCTTGTTTAGGCTTTCTTCGGTCATAAATTCACCGTAAGGGTGTTTTTTGGTATATGCCAAAGCTAAACCCGCTCTGCTTGCAATCGCGGTAACACTTTTTTCTTCGGATTTGAGGCCGGTAATTATTTTCTGTTTCTCTTTATCAAATTCATCCTGTGTAAAGTTGGGATTAATAGCAGCATCTGCCATTAACTCAAGAAGTCTAGGAAAGTATTTTGATAGAGAAGAAGCATATGCACTGGTAGAACCAAAGTTGATGCGCGCGCCAAGAAAATCGACCTCCTCATTAAAATCGTCCTTTTTTATATTTTTTGAACCTTTGCCCAGTAAACTGCCCGTTAGTGCCGAAACACCAGCTTTGTTGCCTTCTAAAACAGGAGGGTTGTCAATACTCAATTGAATGGATACTCTTGGGAGTTTGTGGTTTTCCACGACAAGAACCTTAAGTCCGTTTCTAAGTTCAAAAGTTTGTGGGTCTTTTAGGTTGATTTCCGGAGCTGGGCCTGGTTCGGGCATCTGACTGCGGTCTATCTGCGCTTCTGCACTTAAGGCAAAAACAAGAAAGAATAAAGTTGTGAATATATTTTTCATGTATAGTGTATTTTGTTTAGAAGTAAAATGCTGTTGACTAGTTGGCTTGTGGCTCTTCGGGCAGATAATCTATAATCACCCGTTGGTCTGGTCTTAGGTATTTGTTCGCTACTTCCATTATTTCTTCGCGTGTAATAGATGTAAAGATGTCAATTTCTTTATTGATCAGTTCGGTATCGCCATAAAGTAAGTAGTTACGAGCCAAAGAATTTGCAATACCCTCAACACTAGAGTTGGAGTTTACGAATTGATTTTCGAACTTATTCAATAATTTTTGATGGTCCTTTTCTGAAATAAGGCTGTCTCTAACTTTGGCAATCTCTTCTTCCATTTCAGTTATTAGAACATCTAAGCTGGTTTCTCCCACGGGAAGGGCATACACCAAGTACATGCCGTAATCTTCTTGACCAATATTAAATGCCCCCACTTGCAGGGCCTGTTTTTGGTCATCTACCATTTTTTTGTAGAGTTTGGAACTGCGTCCATCGCTCAGATAGGTAGAGATCATATCCAAAACATAGGCATCTCTTTCTCTGAAACCTGGCGTTCTATATGAAATTACAGACGCGGGAATTTGAATGTTGGCATCATAAGTCTTGGTTCTGACTTCTTTCAAAATGGGGTCTTCTTTGGGGTAGTTGCGCGAAACTTCTTCTCCTTTGGGGATATCTCCAAAATAGTCTTCAACCATTTTTTTAGTATCCGTTAAATCAATATCACCTGCAACTACGAGCACAGCGTTATTGGGGGAGTAATATTTTTTATTATAAGCGATAACATCTTCTAGGGTAGCAGCATCTAAATCTGCCATGTAACCAATGTTAGGGTCTTTGTAGGGGTGTTTTTTGAACAGGTTTTCGCCCACAACCGTAATGAGCTGGCCGTAGGGCCTATTGTCATAACGAAGTCGCTTTTCTTCTTTAACTACTTCCTGCTGCGTATCTATACCTTTTTGGTCAATAACCGGATGAAGCATCCGTTCGGATTCAAGCCAAAGGCCTAATTCTAAGTTGTTGGAAGGGAATACTTCGTAATAGTAGGTGCGGTCTTGAGAGGTGTTCGCATTATTTTTGCCGCCGTTGGAAGAAACGATTTCAAACCATTTGCCACGTTCAATATTTTTTGTGCCCTCAAAAAGCAAATGTTCAAAAAAGTGGGCAAAACCGGTACGTCCTTCTGTGCGGTCCTTTCCGCCAACGTGGTACATAACCGAGGTTGTGACAATAGGTGCCGTATTGTCTTGGTGTAGAATAACGTGAAGACCGTTGTCTAGGTCATATTCTTCGTAGGTTACTTCTTGTGCTTGAAGGCAGAGCCCAGCTAGAAAGAAGAATCCTCCAGATAGTAGTTTGTTTTTCATTGTGTAGTGTTTAGATGCTTAGTTAGTAGCAGAGCATTTAAGATTGTTACACGAATATATCTTTTTTGTAAGAAAAGTTAACTCTATTGCTTCTAATTAACATGCTTTTGTAGCATCGTTTTAAAATAATTTGTAAATTAAAGAATTGAATTTCAAAAACTTATAACATGAAACAATTCGCACAGCCCATTAGATTTGGAATCGCTACTAGCGGTTGCTTGATCGCTTATTTTTTGATACTCTCCTTATTTAACCTTCATACCAATATTTTCTTTAGTCTCTTTAATGGCGTTATTACCGCATTTGGTATTTATGAGGCCATTAAGTATTTTAAGTTAAAGAACCCAGATAGTTTTGATTATGGAAAAGGGTTTGCCGCCGGTCTTGTAACCGGTTTTGTTGCGACATTAGTTTTCACTATTTTCTTTGCACTTTACAGTACAGAGCTTAATGGAGCATTTTTAGAGCAACTGTCTACCGCCTGGTTCAATGATTATAAAAGTTTTGAAGGTATTGTTTTCTTTACCGTTGCTATAATGGGTTTTGCCACATCATTGGTGTTGACTTTGTCCTTCATGCAACTGTTTAAAACAAGCCGAAATCTTAAGCGGAAATTGGTAAATAACCATTAAACAATAACAGAATTAGAAAGCGAATGGAGCTGCAAAGATAATTTGCGGCTTTATTTTTGTGCTTTGGCATCAAAAAATGAGGGTAAAATATATAAAAAACACTTGTGGGTTAACGATTTAGACGTATATTTGCATCCGCTTATTGAAAAAATAGGCGAAAACAATAAACTAATATATACACAATTATGTACGCAATCGTAGAGATGGCAGGGCAGCAATTCAAAGTTGCGAAAGACCAAAAAGTGTATGTTCACCGTTTACAGACAGAAGAAGGTAAAAAGGTAACTTTTGACAATGTACTTCTTTTAGCAGACGGATCGAATGTTACTGTTGGCGCCCCGGCTATAGACGGAGCCACTGTTGAGGCAAAAGTCATTAAACACCTAAGAGGTGACAAAGTAATCGTCTTCAAGAAAAAGAGACGTAAAGGGTACCGCGTTAAAAACGGTCACCGTCAAGCTTTGACCGAAATCGTAATCGAGAGTATCGTTGCGAAAGGTGGTAAAAAAGCTGCTGCTCCTAAGAAAGAGGAGAAGCCTGCTAAAAAAGAAGCAGCACCAAAGGCCGCTCCTAAAAAAGCAACAAAAGCAGATGATTTGAAAAAAGTTGAAGGTATCGGACCAAAAATTGCCGAGACTTTGATTGCTGCAGGTATTTCTACATTTGCTGAATTGGCAAAAGCAGATGCTGCTAAAATTTCTGAAATCATTGCAGATGTACGTGGTAACCACGTAACTGACACATGGCCTGCACAAGCTAAATTAGCTGCTGAAGGTAAGTGGGATGAGTTGAAGAAATGGCAAGACGAATTAGACGGTGGTAAAGCTTAATTGCTAACCCCTTAAAGTATAATCAAATATTGTGCAACCTATAGTTTACTAACGGAAGCACTTTTAAAAACCTAATATCATGGCACACAAAAAAGGTGTAGGTAGTTCTAAAAACGGTAGGGAATCGGAATCGAAACGTCTTGGCGTTAAGATTTTTGGTGGCCAAGCCGCTATTGCCGGAAATATCATCGTTAGACAACGAGGTACAAAACACAATCCAGGTGAGAATGTGTATGCCGGTAAAGATCATACATTGCATGCCCGTGTAGACGGACTAGTAAAGTTTGAAAAGAAAGCTGGTGGAAAATCTTATGTTTCCATTGAGCCTTTTGAGGCTTAAATAGTCTTTCTTTTATCGTATAAAAAACCCTTTCCAATCTAATTGGATAGGGTTTTTTTGTGCTTTATTTATACGTTAAGTTAATGTTTAGGTAATATAATTACAAGGTTAGCATAGTAACTTGCAAAATTCTTTTGCTTGTTATGAGTCACAAAATCAGAACTATACTCTTTCTTTTAGGTTTTCTAATTATTCCTTTTTTGTCCCTGTGTCAATATTCAGGTCAAGTCATTATTAATGTTACCTATGCCGACTTAAATCAAAAGCTTAAAGCGGAGAAAGAAACGGGGAACACCAAAAATATAGCACTCGCACGCGCAGAATTGGGTTATTTCTGTCAAAAAACGGGGGTCTATACAGAGGCTTTAGACCAATTTAATAAGGCTATCATCTTATTGGAAAAGAAGGGTCCCGATACCTTATATGTAAATCTTATCAATCGCCTGGGAGCCATTCATATGGAGTTAAAGAACTATGAATCTGCAATAATCCATTTTGACAAGTGTATCCGAGAAGCAAAGAAAATAGAGGCCCATACTGCAATTGCCTTAGCAAAAAGTAACTTGGGTGCCTGTTACGAAAAAGAAGGCGACTATGATAAAGCTCTAGATTATCAAAAAGAGAGTCTTAAGCTGTATTTGAAGTTAGACGATATAGATGGAGTTTCTCTAGTAAACGAAAACATTGGGAGTATTTATGAAGATTTGGAAGATTTTGGATTAGCACGCAGTTATTTTGAAACAGCTTTAAAGTACCATACTACACCGGATAAAGCACAAGCCAATATCTTGAATAACTTGGGCGATGTTTATAGGAAAACGGGGGAGTTTGAAAGGGGGCTGCATTTTACCCAACAGTCTTTGCATATAGCCCAGCAAATCAATGATGCCGAGGAGCTGGCGAGTGCTCATAAAGATTTGTCAAAAACATACCATTTTATAGGCAATGAAGACCGAGCTTACCAAGAATTATTGACCTTTTTAGAAATTGACGAGCTAAATAAAGCACGGTATAGGGCTAATCAGGCTAGTGCGTTACAGGTAATTTATGATACCAAAGAAAAGGAGACGAAAATAAAGGAACTCTTGCACGAAGGGGAAATAGATGATGCTCAAAAGTATGTGTTGGTATGTGCATTAGTTGCATTGGCTGTAATTGGTTTTGTCTGGTTTTTGTTTTTGCGAAGAAAACGTAAGGAAGGTCAAAAACTGGCCAGTTATGAAAAGCGTATTCTAGAGGTAGAGTTAGAAAATAAGAAGACCGGGGAAGCGAATTTACAGAAAGAAGTACATCTAAAAAACTCCGCATTATCCCGGTACAGCTTGCACTTGGCCCAAAAGAATAAAATGCTTTCGGACCTTTCTCAAACTTTGAGAAACAGTCTGGTGCGATCCAACGTAGATTTAAAAAGGAAATTGAATACGGTGATCAAGGAAATCGATTTTAATTTATCGCAAGAGCATGAATGGGATGAGTTTATGGCTTTTTTCAATGAGATTCATCCAGAGTATATTGAACTGCTCAATACTAAGGCGTTATGTTCGTTGTCACCTGCAGAATTGCGTTTAAGTGTTTTGCTACGATTGAATTTATCCTCTAAAGAAATTGCTGCAATTTTACGGCTTACACCAGATAGTGTTCGTGTGTCCAGATATCGTTTGCGTAAAAAACTGCCTATAGGCGCAAAAGAAGAATTGAGCACTTTTTTAACGGGTTTTTAGATAGGTGTTTCGGCTAGGTAAGCTCAATGTAAACTTAATATTAATGTTGCCTTCTTGTTTCCCTCGTTTCTTTTAATGTTGCCTATTTGTTTCCTTTTATGAAACGCTCTATGTGATTGATATACATATTTTTGGAGGTATAAAACCAATCAAAATGAATTATAGAAACGCATTCAAATTTTTAGCTTTATTGCTGTTTGTTGCCTGCTTTAGTACGGCCTTATCTGCTCAACAGGGTAATGTAGAGGGGACAATTTCCGATGAAAACGGAATTAACGTTCCAGGAGCCAATGTCATTATATCCACTCTTAATAAAGGGGCTATCTCGGACTTTGATGGTCGCTTTTCTTTAGTAGGTATTCCGGCCGGGAATTACACTTTGAGTATTTCATATTTAGGTTACGCAGATATTTCACAAGAGGTTTCCGTAAAGGAAAAGGAAACAACATCGGTTTCCATTTTTATAACACCAAAAACTTTAGAGTTAGACGGAGTGGAAGTAAGAGGGTACGGGCTAGGAAGTCAATCCAGAGCGCTGAACACCCAAAAGACCAATATGAATATAACCAACGTGGTTGCCACTGATCAAATCGGAAAGTTTCCGGATGCTAATATTGGTGATGCTGTAAAGCGTATTCCGGGAATAACCATGCAAGTGGATCAAGGGGAAGCTAGAAATATAATTGTACGCGGACTATCTCCTCAGTTAAATTCGGTTTCCTTAAATGGTAGTCGTGTGCCATCGGCCGAAGGCGATAACAGAAACGTGCAGATGGATTTGATTCCCGCAGATATGATTCAGAGTATAGAAGTGAGTAAAGCGGTTACTCCAGATATGGATGCGGATGCCCTTGGTGGTTCGGTAAATCTTGTGACTAGAACTTCCCCGCAAGGGTTTAGACTTTCGTCTACATTGGGTTCAGGTATTAATTTCATTACGGATAAAGCTATCATTAATGGCTCTTTTCTAATAGGAGACAGAAGCACTAATGGTAAATTCGGATGGATGGCGAGCGCGTCATACAATGACAATGACTTTGGGTCGGATAACGTAGAGGCCGAGTGGTCTGATGAATTTGAATACTACACGGGTGAAGATGACGGTGAAGGAGAGCCAATTTTAGAGGAAGTGGATGTTGACCCTTACACGAGTGTTTTTGAGCAACGGGAATATTTGGTACAACGTATTAGACGCAGTGTTTCGGCTAATTTTGACTACCGTTTTGATGCCAACAATTCCATTTTTCTTAAAACCATTTATAACTGGCGTGATGATCGTGAAAACCGATTTGCATTGCAGAGTGAAATATTGGATGGAGAAGATATTGAGTTGGGAGATTTTATGGTTAACAATGGTAGTTTGACCCGTTTTCCAGCGGAAATTACCAGAGAAACAAAAGGGGGTATTGATAGTAACCGAAATAAAAATAGACGTTTGGAAGACCAGCGAATGCAAAATTACAGTCTAGGTGGTAACCATTTGTGGGGTGCCCTAAAAATGGATTGGATGACTTCTTTTGCAAAGGCTTCCGAAGAACGTTTGAATGAGAGATATATCGTTTTTGCCAACGAATATGAAGTTATCAATGATAATACCAATTCTAGGTACCCACTCATGACTGCCGTTAATAGTAATGATGCTGCTTTATCAAACTTTGAATATGATGAGGTTACTGAAGAAAACCAATATACCAAAGAAGAGGATTTTAATGTGTTTGTGAATTTTGAAATACCTTCTGATTTTTTTGGGAATGGAGATGGTTCCATAAAGTTTGGAGGTAGGGCTAGAATTAAAACAAAGCTAAGAGACAATGATTTTTTTGAGTATGACTTGGAAGATGATTTTCCCACCTTGGCAGATGTGACCGTCCGAAACCTTTCTGATTCCGACTTCCTTGCTGGCAGCCAGTATTTGGCAGGACCTTTCGCTGATGAAGAATGGCTTGGGAGCTTGAACTTGGTAAACGGTGAATCCGTACCGGACGAGTTTTTACGGGCGAATTTCAATGTAGATGAAAATGTTTATGCCGCTTATGCGATGACCAACCAAAAAATCACCGAGAAATTGAATCTTCTCTTTGGTCTCCGTTTAGAGACTACAAAGGTAACGGCCGTAGGTAACAGTATTATTGATGAAGAAGATCTAATAGGTGAATTAAAAGAGGAAAGTTCATACACCAATTTTATGCCTGGTCTTCATCTAAAATATAATCTTAGCGATGAGACCATTCTACGTTTTGCATGGACAAATACTTTGGCTAGGCCAAATTATGAAGACTTGGTGCCCTCTCTAGATGTTGTTTCTGGCGATGAGGAAATCTATTTGGGAAATCCAGATTTGGAGGCGACTACATCTATGAATTTTGACCTAATGGCGGAGCATTATTTCCAAAGTGTAGGTATTCTGTCTGGCGGGCTTTTCTATAAGAATATAGATAATTTTATATACCTCTCCAGGGATGAGGCTACAGATGATTTTTATGGGGAAGATACTGAGGGGTTTGAGATTTTTCAGCCTCTGAACGGTGATGGTGCGCGTATTTTTGGGGCTGAGTTCGCTTTTCAACGGCAATTGGATTTTCTGCCTGGATTCGCTCGTAATTTTAGCCTTTATCTAAATTATACTTTTATATCCTCTACTGCGGATGGTATAAAGAATGAAGACGGTGAAGACCGCGAAGATGTAGATTTGCCAAATACGACTCCCAATACATTTAATGCGTCGTTAGGCTATAATGACCAGAAATTCTCCGCCCGTTTGTCATCTAATTTTTCCGATTCTTATATTGATGAGCTAGGGGGTAATGAATTTGAAGACCGATATTATGATACTCAACTTTTCTTAGATTTTAATGCAAGTTTTAAGATTACCAATAGCTTGAGTGTATATGCGGATTTAAATAATATAACCAATCAGCCACTTCGTTATTTTCAGAGTGTAAAAGATCGTACGCAGCAGGTTGAATTTTATGGTAGGCGATTGACATTTGGCCTCAAATATGACCTTTTTAAAAAGTAAGTATTTAATAAAAACATCACTTTAAGGCGTTGCTTAAAATGTCAATAACATACTATTCATGAAAAAATTACTATCCCTTTTTATCATTCTGTTGGTTATCCAGTCATGTAAGACCAGCAAGCTGCCGGCTATAGCTCCCAATATAATTACCGAGAAAACAATAAATGACACGGACGATCCCGCTATTTGGGTCAATCCCTCAGATGCATCAAAGAGTATAGTATTTGGTACGGATAAGGAAACGAACGGTGCTATTTATGCGTTTGACCTCGACGGTAAAATCATTGAGGAAAAAACGATTAGAAACATACAACGGCCCAATAATGTTGATGTGGCCTATGGTTTGGTTATAAACGACTCTACTACGGTTGATGTTTTAATGTTTGCCGAACGTGAGCGAAGTCAGATTCGCTTATTTTCAGTGCCGGATATGACACCTTTGGATAACGGCGGTTTTCCTGTTTTCATTGATGAGAAAGACCCTGAAATGAAACTCCCCATGGGTATTGGCTTGTATAAATCACCTAAGGATGAAAGTATGTATGCCATTGTAGGGCGTAAAGTAGGACCTGCCGAAGGGTATTTACATCAATATAAGCTGGTGGTTAAACAGAATGGGAGCGTAGAGATTGAATTGGTTCGAGAATTCGGAAAATTCAGTGGAAAAAAGGAAATAGAAGCCATAGCCGTTGATAGTGAACTTGGTTTTGTTTATTATTCAGATGAACAGCATTGCATACGAAAATACCATGCGGAGCCAGAAATGGGCAATGAAGAACTCAGCTGTTTTGGCGGCGATGATTTTAAAAGTGATATTGAAGGTATTGCCATAGCAAGCTACGCCAATGGAGAAGGGTATATAATTGTGTCTGACCAGCAAAAGGGGCAGTTCAATATTTATTCAAGAAAAACGAACGCGTTTATCAAAGCTGTTAATCTTTCAACGTTGGAAACCGATGGCTGCGAGGTTGTAACGGTACCGTTGAACGCGACTTTTAAGAACGGTCTCTTCGTTGCTATGAACGATGAAAAGAATTTCTACTTCTATGATTTGGGAAAGTTAGGAATAGAATAAACCTTATTAAAATTTGACTTATAAAAAAACCTCACAGTCTACTGTGAGGTTTTGAATTTTATACGAGGCTTGTGAACAGCCTGTAAAATCAGGACTAAGCGCAGTTCTATCATGAATTAGGACTGAGCGCAAGCGAAGGCCTAATACCTGTAATACTCCGGTTTAAACGGACCTTCTACGGTTACACCTATATATTCGGCTTGTTCTTGCTTAAGTTCTGTAAGCTCAGCTCCTAAACGGGATAGGTGCAAAGCAGCTACTTTTTCATCTAAATGCTTTGGTAGCATGTATACTTCGTTTTTGTAATTGTCGCTGTTTTTCCAAAGCTCTATCTGTGCCAAGGTTTGGTTTGTAAATGAATTACTCATAACAAAACTTGGGTGACCAGTAGCACAACCTAAGTTCACTAAACGACCTTCTGCTAAAACGATGATATCTTTACCGTCAATAGTATACTTGTCTACTTGTGGTTTAATTTCATCTTTAGAAGCTCCGTGAGTATTGTTCAACCAAGTCATATCGATTTCATTATCGAAATGGCCAATATTACAAACAATAACTTTGTCTTTCATCGCTTCAAAATGCTCCGGGCGAATGATGTCTTTGTTACCTGTTGTAGTGATAACAACATCCGCAGTACCTACAACGGTTTCCAGTTTTTTAACTTCAAAACCGTCCATACATGCTTGAAGCGCACATATTGGGTCGATTTCAGTAACGGTAACAATTGATCCAGCTCCTCTAAAAGAAGCAGCGGTACCTTTACCAACATCTCCGTAACCAGCAACTACAACTCGCTTACCGGCAAGCATAGTATCTGTAGCACGTCGAATAGCATCAACGGCACTTTCGCGACATCCGTATTTATTATCGAATTTCGATTTTGTAACCGAGTCGTTTACGTTAATAGCAGGCATAGGTAATGTGCCTTTTTTTACACGATCGTATAAACGGTGAACACCAGTAGTAGTCTCTTCAGAAAGTCCTTTAATGGCTGCGGCCAATTCAGGGTAGTCATCCAATACCATATTGGTAAGATCACCACCATCATCTAAAATCATATTTAAAGGCTCGCGCTCTTCGCCAAAGAACAAAGTCTGCTCAATACACCAGTTAAATTCTTCTTCCGTTAGACCTTTCCATGCGTAAACAGGTATGCCAGCAGCAGCGATTGCAGCAGCGGCATGATCTTGTGTAGAGAAAATGTTACAAGAACTCCAAGTAACATCCGCACCCAAGGCTACCAAGGTTTCAATAAGAACGGCTGTTTGAATGGTCATGTGAAGACATCCGGCAATTCGCGAACCTTTTAAAGGTTGCTCTTCTCCGTACTCTTCACGTAATGCCATAAGACCTGGCATTTCGGCTTCTGCAAGTTCAATTTCCTTTCTTCCCCAGTCCGCCAAAGAAATATCTTTTACCTTATAAGGCACATAAGAAACAGTTTTGGTATCCATATTCTTTTTTATTTTTTACTTTCGTTATATTAGCTAAACAGCTATTTGTGGTTGCAAAGTTAAGAAAAACGTATAGAACCATATGCCTCTTTATAAGATAGTAAAGGTAAATAAGGACACCAAGGTGTACATTTGGAAGGTAACTGAATCAGAACAGGAGCTTTCTAAAGGAATTGACCTGACCCCACACTGCCAAAACCGAATGGATGGCATGAAATCAGAACTTCATCGCAGGGGTTTCTTGAGCATCAGGCATTTAATGGCGGAGGCCGGTTATGTGGATGCTGATTTGTTTTATGACGAATTTGGAAAACCACATTTGAAGGATGGAAAAAAAATAAGCATTACGCATTCCAATCACTTTACGGGCATTATTGTAAGTGCCAAACATGAAGTGGGCATTGATATTGAAATGCAAAGGGAGAAAATACTGCGTATTGCCCATAAGTTTACCCCCATTGAAGAATACCGGACCATTGCCAATACAGATGCCTTAATACGAAAACTAACAATTGTTTGGGGTAGCAAAGAGGCACTTTATAAAATATATGCTCAACAGGGTATAAGTTTTATCCATCATATTAATGTTAAGGATTTCACTTTTGATAGTGCAGCTACTACTGCCGAAATTTTATACCATGGTGATTTGTCTATCTACCAAATACGGTTCATGGAATTTGAAGGATTTACCTGTGTCTACGCTTTAAAGAGCTAAAAGCTACTGTTTCAAACTAAAGCTTATCATTTCTTAAACCTTAAATAATTAAAAAAATGGACATATCGGTAGAACTTACCTTTTCCCCTCTACAGGATGACTTTGAGGAGCACATCATAAACTTTATTAAAAAACTGCGCGCTTCAGGTCTTATGGTTTTGGAAAATCCTTTGAGTACTCAGGTGTATGGAGATTATGATCAAGTGATGAGTGTCCTTAAGAGTGATATAAAAGAAGCTTTTGAATTAATGGATAAGGGGCTGTTATTTATGAAAATAGTAAAGTCTGACCGAAGCGAGTATGAGCCATTTTTTTGATTGGATATTTGCACAGTATGACGGGACAGCCACACATTTAGTGGTTTTAGAAATTATTGGAGTCATCTTTGGTTTTCTTAGCGTCTGGTTCTCCAAAAAAGAGAACATTCTTGTTTTTCCTACTGGGATAATTAGCACGGCTGTTTTTGTTTATATCCTATTGGTTTTTGGACTTTTAGGTGATATGCTTATAAATGCCTACTATTTTTCTATGAGTATTTACGGTTGGTATATATGGACGAGGAAAGTTGATGAAACCCATTTTATTCCTATCACACGCACCACCAATACAGAAAAGAAGTGGTCTGTACTGCTATTTGTAGCGACCGTTATTTTGGTATGCCTGATCTATTTGTTTTTTGATAAATTCAATAGTTGGACGGCATATGTAGATACAATAACCACCGCCATTTTCTTTGTAGGTATGTGGCTTATGGCTAAGAAAAAACTTGAGAATTGGGTGTATTGGATTATTGGCGATATTATTAGCGTTCCCCTTTATTGGTACAAAGGCCTTATATTTACCTCCCTGCAATACTTTCTGTTTACGATTATTGCGGTTTACGGTTATCTCGCATGGAAAAAAAGTTTGAACAAGAGCCCTCAGACGTTGTTAAAGTAGTGCTGTTTGGTCCGGAATCTACGGGTAAGACCACACTTTCCGATCAGTTGGCACGGTATTACAATACAGTTTGGGTGCCGGAGTATGCAAGAGAGTACTTACAAGATAAGTGGAATAACGAACGCAAGACCTGCGAGCCTAAAGATTTGTTGCCCATTGCCGAAGGGCAGATGAAGTTAGAAAATCAATTGGCAAAAAAAGCTTCTGACGTTCTAATTTGCGATACCGATTTACTAGAGACCAAAGTATACTCAGAAGCATATTACCTTGGGTATTGTGACCCTGCTTTGGAGAAACATGCATTAAATAATCATTATGATTTGTATTTGCTTACTTATATAGATGTGCCCTGGGTAGGCGATGATTTAAGGGATAAGCCAAATGAACGCGAACGAATGTTCTTACACTTTAAGGAAACACTGGAAAAATATGATCGTAATTTTATTATATTGAAGGGCGATAGAAAAGAACGCTTGGAAACTGCCGTAGAGCATATAGATAAATTATTGAAGAAAAGATTAGATGACACTAACAGAAAATGATTTGGCATTACTAGCCAAAAAAGGGATTTCAGAAAAAAAGGTACATGACCAAATAGAAACTTTTAAAGAGGGTATTCCGTTTGTACAATTGGAAAAGGCCGCTACCGTTGGTGAAGGTCTTTCAAAATTTACCGAAGCGGAAGAAAAAGCTTTGATACAAAAGTTTGACGCCTCACAAAGCAATTTGTCTTTGTTGAAGTTTGTGCCCGCTTCTGGTGCGGCATCACGTATGTTTAAGGCTTTGTTCAACTTTTTGGATGCGTACAATCCAGCTAATGAAACCTTAGAAGCTTATTTTGAGCGAACAGGAGATAAAGCCCTAAAAGATTTTTCGGAGGGTATGACCAACTTTGCTTTTTATGATTTGGTAAAACAACGTATTGCTGGTAAAACGTCTTCTAAAGATGAAGAGGTCTATCTTTTTGTAAAAGAAATGATGTCAGAAGACGCTTTAAACTATGGTTTCTTTCCAAAGGGATTGTTGCCTTTCCATAATTATGGAGACCATACGGCAACGCCTTTTGAAGAACATTTAAAAGAAGCTTCAGTTTATGCTAAAACAGGAGATACGGCAGAGTTGCATTTTACGATAAGCGAGCAACACGGAGATATGTTCAATACGGAGTTTGATACCGTAAAAGACCGTGTTTCTACAGCTACCAAAACTTCTTTTAACGTTAGTTATTCCAATCAAAAGCCTTCTACGGATACGATTGCCGTAGATATGCAGAATGAACCTTTTAGAAATAGTGATGGTTCCGTTTTGTTTAGGCCAGGTGGTCATGGTGCTCTAATAGAGAACTTGAATGAACAGGATGCGGACATCATTTTTATTAAGAATATTGATAATGTTACGGTGCCAAAATTTGCAACAGAGGTTGCGGATAGTAAAAAGATATTGGCAGGTGTTCTTATTACAGCTCAGGAAAAAGCATTTGCTTACGCCAAGAATTTAGATACGGATGAGCTTACTGCAGATCAGTTAGATGAAATCAAAAGCTTTTTAGAAAGTGACCTTAATGTTCGTTTTTCTGATAATTTTTCTGGTTTTAGCATAGGTGAACAAATAGAGATTTTAAAAGATAAAATCAATAGACCTATACGTATTTGTGGTATGGTAGTAAACGAAGGTGAGCCAGGTGGTGGTCCGTTTTGGATTAATGACAGGAACGGTAATATATCACTTCAAATTATTGAATCGGCCCAAATAGATATGGATAAGGAGCAACAGGCCAGTATTCTTAAGAATTCTACACACTTTAATCCTGTAGATTTGGTTTGTGCCGTTAAGAATTATAAAGGAGAGAAATACAATCTCATGAACTTTGTAGATGTAAAGCAAGGTTTCATTACCGGTAAAACAAAAGAAGGTAGAGAGTTGAAGGCCTTGGAGCTTCCGGGTTTATGGAACGGTGCCATGGCTTTTTGGAATACTATTTTTGTAGAGGTGCCTTCTTCTACTTTCAACCCTGTAAAGACAGTAAACGACTTGTTAAGACCTGCACATCAGGTATAATAGGTTGCTATATTAGTAACTCAAATAATTATTTACTTAGAAAGTGTGTATTTTTTACACACTTTTTTTAGTTTTTACACACCTGTATACATGTCTGTTATTCAGTAAACTATGTTTAACGTATTGGTTGTCAGTGTTTTAAAGTGTTGTTGAGCTAATTGGCATCATTTTCTCTCTATATTAAATGATTATCAAAACAAATAATAACATCAAAACACACACAAAATGAAAAATTTAATGTTTGCTGCAGTATTGTCTTTAGGTACAATGACTGCTTTTGCTCAAGAAGAAGAAACAGTAGTAGAAGAAGTAGCAACTGAAGTAACTGAGGTTGCTGAAGCTCAAGATACATATGCTGAAGTAGCTGTGGAAGAAGTTCCTGCTGCTATCTCTGAAGCTCTAGAAGCTGCTCACCCAGGTGCAACAATTTCTCAAGCTTACATGAACGAAGAGGCTGAGTACAAATTGGAAGTTGCTAAAGAAGATGGTGAAACAGCTGAATTGTACGCTGACGCTGAAGGTAACTGGATTGAAAAATAAGAGTATCCTTATTTAACTATTATAGTTAAAAAGTTAGTAGAAAAGTCCCGTCTTCATATGAAGACGGGACTTTTTGTTTTTTTTATTTCCGGCCGAAAAATGAGGTTAGGTGCATAACTGCTGTAGGGTTTTGAGATATTCAACTTGAAACAGTTCTTTTTTTTGAAATAAATGGTTTAGCCCTGTTATTCATATAGCAAATGGTATTTCGTGTATATTTTACACAATGTTTATCTATAAATACACACAATTACACACTTTAAACACGAGTGATTTTAATTAAAAATCTATAAATCAGATAGTTATATAAAAATATGTTTTTGGTATCATTATTTCTATACACTAATCAGAATATTAAAATAAAGAAAACGATTATGAAGAAAATATTTATCACAGCAGTTTTAGCTCTAGGTAGTCTTTCAGGTTTTGCTCAGGAAGAAGTAACAGTAATTGAAAACGTTGAAGCATCAGCAACAGAGGAAGTAGCAGCTACTCAAGATGATTTTTCTGAAGTTTCTGCTGACGAATTACCAGAAGCAGTAACTGCAGCGGTTTCTAAAAACTATCCTACAGCATCTATAGATAAGGCATATTCAAACGAAGCAAGTCAGTACAAATTAGAAGTATCTCTAGAAGATGGTACAGCTGGTACTTTATATGCTGACGAAAATGGTAACTGGATTGAAATGTAAATAACTTGAGTTATTTGTTTTGTATCAAGTTGGTTTGGTCAGAAAGGGGTTGCATTTGCAGCCCCTTTCTATATTTATATATGTCGTGTATCCCCTATACTGAAGATATAAGTCGAAAACGTATTATTAATAAACTCATGGTTTTTATAACTAATTGAGTCCACGTCGCTCAATTACTGCAAATGAATTGAAACGGTTTATTCTAGATAAAATCTCTTGAAATAAAAAGGAATACACAACCCACATTTTACTAGTATTAAAAGAGAACCTTCTGGCGAGTTTATTCGACCGGAATTTTTAGTTTTTATAGGAGCGGTTTATTGGTAAAAGGAGAAAAGTTTTAAAATAAAAATGAAGTGAATGCTTATAGCGTAAAAATTCGTTTCGATTAAAAATTGAATTGTGTAAAGTGATAACTGTGGAATTATTACCCAAATGAAATAGAATTTCACAATAATACACACTTTTTAAAATCGAAATAATTCATAACATATTGATTTACAGATATTTTGTGATTTTGTTGAATGTTGGTATCATATTTTCTATATACAAAGGGAAATCAATTAGTAATAAACTTAAAACCTTTATATCATGAAAAAATTATTTATCACATCAGTATTCGCACTAGGAAGTTTAACTGCATTTGCTCAAGAAGAGCAAGCAACAGAAGCTGTTGACGCAACAACTGAAACTGTAGCTCAAGAACAAGATGCTTTTGCTGAAGTAGCTTTAGAAGAAGTTCCGGAAGCAGTAACTGCAATGGTAGAAACTAACTACCCAGGAGCAACAATCAACAAAGCACACAAAAACGAAGCTAACCAGTACAAGTTGGAAGTTTCTTTAGAAGATGGTACTTCAGGAGCGCTTATTGTTGATGAAGAGGGTAACGCTGTTGAGCAATAAGAATTTGCTTTAGAGTCCCATTAAAATAAAAACACATTACCATTAATTATACACATATATAAAAATAGAACATTATGAAGAAATTATTTATTACATCTGTATTCGCACTAGGAAGTTTAACTGCATTCGCTCAAGAAGAGCAAGCAACTGAGGCTGTTGATACAGCAACTGAAGCCGTAGCTCAAGAAGAGTTTTCTGAGGTAGCTTTAGAAGAAGTTCCGGAAGCAGTTACTGCAATGGTTGAAACTAATTACCCAGGTGCTACTATTAACGCAGCAGCTAAAAATGAAGCTAACCAGTACAAATTGGAAGTTTCTTTAGAAGATGGTACTTCAGGAGCACTTATCCTTGACGAAGAAGGTAACGCTATTGAGCAATAAGAATTCGCTTAGGATTTCCCCAAATTACAAGAACATTATTAATCATTCACATATATAAAATATAATATCATGAAAAAATTATTCATAACATCTGTATTCGCACTAGGAAGTTTAACTGCATTTGCTCAAGAAGAGCAAGCAACAGAAGCTGCTGAAACAGCAACAGAAGCCGTAGCTCAAGATGCTTTTTCTGAAGTAGCTTTAGAAGAAGTTCCAGAGGCAGTGACTGCAATGGTTGAAACTAATTACCCAGGTGCTACTATTAATGCAGCAGCTAAGAATGAAGCTAACCAATACAAATTGGAAGTTTCTTTAGAAGATGGTACTTCAGGAGCACTTATCGTTGACGAAGAAGGTAATGCTGTTGAACAATAAGAAGTATTAAATTGTCGGAAGAAATTCCGAACCAATTTTGAGAAAGGAACCGTGCTATAACGGTTCCTTTTTTTGTGTTTTAACTTCTTTCTAAAAGTATCTTTTATGATAAATTTAGAGAAGAAAGAGCTTTCTTGTGTTATTTTTACGTAGATAGATACAGAACACTAGAATGCTTTTATGCCAAACCTTTTAATCATTGAAGATGATGCCGCATTTTGTCAGATGCTCCAAAAGTTTTTGACAAGACACGGTTACGAAGTAGAGACCAGCTTTACTGCGCCAGATGCCAAAGAAAAATTCGGGAAAACCAATTTTGATTTGATATTGACCGACTTACGTTTACCCGATTATGACGGTATACAATTATTGACCGATATAAAAGCGGTAAGCCCCAAGACTCAAGTAGTGGTAATGACGGGTTATGCCGAAGTGGGTACGGCCGTTAATGCAATGAAAAAAGGGGCCTTCGATTATATTTCAAAGCCCTTTACTCCAGATGAAATCGTAATGATTTTAGATAATGCTCTAAAAGTAGAGACAACCACAACCCAAGTAAGTCCGGATGTAGAGCAAGCGTTGGATGGAAATCCAGAGAAAATAAGTACAAAACCAGTTGCCTCAAAAACAGTTGTGAGTACTATAGTTAAAGGCGTTAGTGATGCTTCTAAAAAACTTGAAGATTATATAAAATTAGTAGCCCCTACAGATATGTCAGTTTTAATTACTGGCGAGAGCGGTACGGGTAAAGAAGTGACAGCTAGGGCTATTCATAACAATAGTAAAAGAAAAGACTTCAATTTTATAGCAGTAGACTGCGGTGCAATTCCCAAAGAGCTGGCAACTAGTGAATTCTTTGGGCACATAAAAGGAAGTTTTACAGGCGCTGTAGAAGATAAAATAGGAAATTTTGAAGCCGCTAATAAGGGAACTTTATTTTTGGATGAAGTAGGTAACCTCTCTTATGAGAACCAAATACAATTGCTTCGAGCGCTTCAAGAGCGAAAAATAAAACGTGTAGGTAGTACCAAAGAAATTGATGTGGATTTGCGCATTATTACTGCTACCAATGAAGATTTGACCGAAGCTGTGGAAAAAGGAACTTTTAGAGAAGACCTTTTTCATAGATTGAACGAATTTTCAATCCAAATACCTTCTTTAGAAGATAGATTTGAAGATTTAATGTTGTTTGCTGAGAATTTTTTGAACAAGGCAAATGCTAGTTTGGATAAAAGTGTAGACGGATTTTCAGCTGAGGTTTGGGAGGCTTTTCAGCAGTACCATTGGCCTGGTAACTTAAGAGAATTACAGAACGTGGTAAAACGTGCCGTCTTGCTGACTATGGGAGATGAGGTGCAAATGGATGCCTTGCCAAGAGAGGTACTTCAGCCACAAGAAAAGGAAACTACGATTGAGAACTTTTCCAAATCAGAATTTGAAAAAGACCGAATTATTAAAGCCTTGAAAAAGACGAATTTCAACAAATCAAAAGCGGCAAAACTACTTCAGGTGACAAGAAAAACGCTTTACAATAAAATCAACCATTATAATCTGGACTTGTAGCTAAGCGCTCTTCCAATTCCGCTACTAGTTCTTTAACATGGTGTTTCAAGACTTTTAGTGAATTGAGTAGCATATCCGGGTCAAAATTCTCCGGCGTGCCTAGCTCCATTTTTTCTAATATAGATACACAGTTTTCGACCTTAAGCTGTCTAAACATGGGTAACATACGGTGAGCAACTTGGTTTACTTGTGGGTAATCCTTAGCAGTAACCGTTTCTTCAAGAAGTTTCATATTAGTTTCTGTATCACTTAAAAATGTACGTAATACGTCTTGAATCGCGTCTTCATTTGTACCTAAAAAGGAATGAATAATATCAAGATTATACAATTTGGGTTCTTGCTCGGCTACCTCTGTTTTTTCTTCTTTTGGTTCTTCTTTTTGCGTGGCTATGCCTAATAATTTTAGGGTTGCAATCAGTTCACCTTTAGAAAAAGGCTTTTGCAATACCTGAGAAAATCCAACACCTATGTAAGCTTCCGGGCCTAAGTCTCTTCTTCCGGTCATAGCCACTATAGGTTGATCGTTATAGTGCTTGTAATCTCCTGATTGTAATTTTTTGAGAACCTCAAAACCGGTCACTTGCGGCATTTGAATATCTGTTAGTACAATGTCATATGCTAAATGAGAATCTTTTTCAATGGATAGGAAATTAGTAAAGGTATGTGCGGTAATACCCATACTTTCCGCCAGTTCGCGTAACATGTGTAAAAGAGCCGTATCATCATCTATAATGAGCATGCGCAGCTTTGGTGCCATGTAGGGCATCTCTTTACTTGGTTTTTCTACGGCGTCTGTAACCTCTAGTGGTAGCTGTAATGAGAATGTGCTTCCAGAGCCAAGTTTACTTTCAAGGGTTAATTTACCTTTAAGAAGTTCCGCCAGTTTTTTGGAGATGGTGAGCCCTAAACCGTGCCCTCCAAATTTTTTGTCGGTATCGTTATCCGCTTGTGTGAACTCTTTAAAAATTAGATGTTGTTTTTCTTTGGCGATACCAATGCCAGTATCCGATACCTGAATTTTAGCAGAAATGGCTTTGTCTTTGCCTTTTGCGGCAGTGGCGGTAATCCTAATTTCACCTTCCTCAGTAAACTTAAAGGCATTACCCATAAGGTTGGTTAGTATTTGCCTAATCCTGAAAGGATCTCCCAGTACAGTTTGTTGTAGTTGCGGAGCTATTTCCAGAACTAGCTTTAGTCCTTTGTTAGCATGTAATGCTTGGAGGTTCTCAGCGGTTTCTTGAATAAGGTGTGCTGGTATAAAAGGCACGTTTTCAATTTTGAGCTTTCCTGCTTCCAGTTTTGAGAAGTCCAATAAATCATTTACCAAATTGCCTACATACTCCGAAGCTGATTTTACATTTTTTACATATCCATTTTGTTTCCGAGAGAGTTCGGTGCTTTCTAGCAGTTCAGAATAACCACTAATGGTATTTAGAGGTGTACGGAGGTCATGGCTTACTGTTGAAATTAGTTGCTCTCTACTTTTTAATAGTGACTCTGAGAACTTTTTCTCTTTCTCCAATCGCACTCTGTAGGTCTGCACCTTCCAATAGTCCCTAGTAATTAGGAAAGAGAATATACCAACAATCACGAAACCTAAGAGAGCGGCTATACCGGCAATTCGGGTAGTTCTTTTTAGTGTTTCTCGTTTAATGATACTGGTATTATAACTACTAGAGATAATTTCTTTTTCAAAGGCAGCGATAATATTTTGCAGCTGGCGAGAAAGTTCAAGGTCATTACGGTTTACCTCTATTTCTTTCTGCGCTAAGGATCGTTGTGATCTAGTATCTGCCAATTTTGCCCTTCTTAGCATAGATTTTGAAACGTTCAAAATAGAATCTACATAGGCTGCATTTTGAGTGTTGTCGTCAGAATTTGGGGCGTTCTTGTTGATTAGAATGGCATAGTCCCTAAGAGAATTCTGAACTTTAGGGGATAATTGGTCAAAATCTGTAAAAAGATTTTCAGCGGAAAACTTGCCGAATGATTCTTCAATTTTTTCAAATTCTTTGAGGGCTTTGTCCAAAGAGTTTGCAGAATTGTTCTTGATTTTTAGTTCCCGTAATTCATTGTTATTGTTTACTTTTTCGCTCAATAAAACTTGAAGGCTATCCAATAAATTCTTTTGCTCCTCGCCCAACATCAATTGTTTTAGGGTGTCAATTTGAACCTGTATAGAATCAATCTTGAGCGCATAAGAATCAAAATTACTTTTTATGTTGCTTTGCAAAGCCAGTTTAGACAGGCTTTCCGCTTCGTATAGATTGGTCATTAATGAGCTTGTACGAAGCAATTTCTCATCGTTGACATCTGCAGTTTCCGTAGAAATATAAGTTTGTATCTCGGTATAAATAAAATAGCCAACACCTGCTGCCAACAATGCTAAAATTAGATAGCTGGTAACAATCTTTAAGGTGAACTTATTTTTAGATTTTCTAGAAGCGTTTACCATGTTCGTGTATTGCACAAAAGTGTTTCTAAAAATACGTATATAAAGGGCGTAGGGTTTACAAATAAGCGTTAATTATTGTCTCATATAAATCTTAGAACCTCAATAAGTACGTGTTTTTATCAAATAGTTATGATATGTAAGTAGACAGAGGTATATTTGCCGCATCTCAAAGGGGTGCTAATTCTTACCATAGTAGAGGCGTACAATGCTTTTTAACTATTTTAAGATAAGCTGAGATTATACCCAATGAACCTGGACGGATAATGCTGTCAAGGGAATAGTGAAGTTTTCACTTCTTGGAATATTTATGCAGGTCCGTAATCGGACAAATTCAATTTAAAAATAAGAATAACGCCCCTTTTATTCGTAGCTAATGTATACGAATGAAATATTTTTTTATGTTTTTCGTCTGTTCAGTAATGGCGACCCAAATTTTCGCACAAGAAGAAAAAATTGATTCTGTTGAAGGCAAGAAAATAAGCCTAGATGAGGTTTTTGTTTCTGCCATACGAGTCAATAAAGAAATTCCGGTAACTTTTTCCAATCTAAAGAAAGAAGAATACGCGTCACGTAACTTGGGTCAGGATATTCCTATTCTTATGAACTTCTTGCCAGGAGTGGTAACTACCTCAGATGCCGGTGCAGGTGTTGGTTATACGGGCATTCGTGTGCGGGGTAGTGATAATACACGGGTAAATGTTACTATAAACGGTATACCTTATAATGATTCTGAATCCCATGGTACGTTTTGGGTAAACATGCCAGATTTTGCATCCTCTACAGAAAGTTTGCAATTGCAACGTGGTGTGGGTACGTCTACAAATGGTTCTGGTGCTTTTGGTGCTAGTCTTAATTTATTGACGGATGCCGTTTCGGACGAAGCGTATGCTCAAATTTCATCTTCAGTTGGGAGTTTTAAAACCCTTAGAAATAATGTGAAGTTTAGTACAGGATTGCTCAATGACCATGTTGAAATTTCAGGCCGGCTGTCTAGAATAACTTCAGACGGGTATGTGGACAGAGCTTCCTCGGATTTAGACTCGTATTTTCTACAGGCGGCTTACACAGATGATAAAACGCAATTAAAAGCTTTGCTTTTTGGAGGACATGAAATTACTTATCAATCGTGGAACGGAATAGATGCACAAACTTTAAAAGAGAACAGGACGTATAATTCGGCAGGAGCTTATGAGGATGAGAATGGGGTAGAGCGGTATTATGATAATGAGGTAGATGATTATAAGCAGAACCACGCGCAACTTCTGTGGAATCAAAAAATTTCGGATAATTGGAGTACCAACATAGCATTTCACTTTACAAAAGGTAGCGGGTTTTTTGAGCAGTACAAACAAGAGGATAAATTTGCTACCTATGGTTTTGAGCCGATTATAGTAGATGGAGATTCCATAAATACAACTGATTTAATTCGTCGTCGTTGGCTAGATAATGAGTTCTATGGTGCGGTTTTTTCAGCTAATTATAGCAAAGACCGTTTAGATGTTATTTTAGGTGGAGGTTGGAATTCATACCAAGGTGATCACTTTGGGGAAATCATTTGGGCACGCTATGCAGGAGGTAGTCAGATTCGTGATAGGTATTATGAAGACGATTCCAATAAATCGGATTTCAATTTTTATACTAAAGCAAATTACGGACTAAACGATAAGTGGAGTCTCTTTGGAGACCTTCAATACAGGAGAGTAGGCTATCTGGCAAACGGAGAAGAAACAGGGCTTGTAGATGATACGTTTCACTTTTTTAACCCTAAAGCCGGAGTGGTGTTTGATTTAAACCGAAACAACAATTTCTATTTCAGCTATGCAGTTGCCAATCGTGAGCCTAATAGAAACGATTACGAAAGCGGTAACCCAAAATCAGAGAAACTAAATGACTTTGAGTTAGGGTGGCGTTATGTCTCCAATGCTTTTCAGTTGAATGCCAACGCCTATTACATGAGGTACAAAGATCAGTTGGTTTTAACAGGAGGACTTAATGATGTTGGGGCTCCTTTACGTGAAAATGTGGGAGATAGCTATAGAGCAGGTATAGAATTGGATGCTAATATTATTTTGGGCGAAAAGTGGCAAATACAACCTAACATTGCTATCAGTTCAAATAAAAACTTAGACTTTTATTTTGAGCGTGATGGAGAGCTTCAGGAGTTAGGGAATACCAATATTGCATATTCCCCAAATGTGGTTATTGGTAATAGCATTGCTTATTCGCCCGTTAAGAACCTTCGAATAGCTGCATTGTCTAAATATGTAGGCGAGCAATATATGGGTAATATAGATTCAGAAAATTCTGTTTTGGAGGCGTATTCACAGACTGATTTTAATGTGCAGTACGTTCTTGATTTTAAATCGGTTATAAAGAGTATTACTTTGTCCGCTTTGGTAAATAATATTTTTGATGAGGATATTGTTTCAAATGGTTATTTCTATACCTATGATGACGATAGTTCGGGCTCGGTACAGACTTTTGAAGGAGCAGGGTATTATCCGCAAGCGGGAATTAATTTCCTGTTCGGGGCAACGGTTCGGTTTTAATTCTTTATTGGTATTTGATTGGGTTAAAAACTTGTTGAAATAGTTTCATTGCTGATGACAAGCTGTCGTTAAATCCGTTATTTTTACTACGGATTCAAAGTCGGGCTATATGGAAGAAACAGCGCATAAAACAAAAATTCGGTGGGGCATACTGGGTTGCGGTAACGTAACCGAAGTGAAAAGCGGACCTGCCTATCAAAAGACGGAAGGTTTTGAAGTAACTGCCGTAATGCGTCGAGATGAAGCCAAGGCAGCCGACTATGCTAAAAGGCATGGTGTGGCCAAGTATTACTCAGATGCGGAGGCCCTTATAAATGACCCTGAAGTAGATGCTGTTTATATTGCTACCCCTCCGGATTCCCACAAATATTATGCGTTAAAAGTAGCTGAGGCGGGCAAGCCTTGTTGTATTGAGAAACCCATGGCGCCTAGCTATGAAGAAAGCCTTGAAATTGAAAATGCTTTTGAAGATAAGAGTTTGCCTTTGTTTGTTGCTTATTATCGCCGTTCGTTGCCTCGTTTTTTAAAGGTGAAAGAGTGGCTGGATGCAGATAAAATAGGTGAAGTACGTCACATTCGTTGGTTCTTGAGCAAGCCTGCCAATGCTGTAGATTTGAGCGGTGAGTACAATTGGCGAACCGATGCAAAAGTGGCTCCAGCAGGATATTTTGATGATTTGGCCAGTCATGGCTTAGATCTCTTTGCTTTTTTATTGGGTGATTTTGAAAGCGCTTCCGGTACGGCCGTTAATCAACAAGGACTCTATACGGCAAAAGATGCTATTACTGGGCATTGGTTTCATGAAAACGGAATAACAGGTTCTGGAACATGGAATTTTGGAACCCAACAAAGAGAAGACAGCGTTGAAATTTATGGTAGTGAAGGCAAAATTAGTTTTTCTGTTTTTGAGGATGCCGATGTTGTATTAGAGAATGAAATGGGTGAAAAACGACTGTTTATAGAACACCCAGAACATGTGCAACAGTTTCATGTTGAAAACCTAAAAGCAGATTTATTAAAAGGGCAACGGCATCCGTCTACAGGAAAAACTGCCTTACATACCAGTTGGGTAATGGATAGTATTCTAGATAATTTGTAATAGCATTAGTTTCAAGTTTACCCAAAGAACAAAATCACCATAATCAATTAAGAACATGAAAAAAGTACCTGCTTTTGGTAGCAAGCTACGCAAGAATATTGTGGCTGTTCCAGAGATAATTGACGAGTGTTCGGGTATTCGTGTTTTTGGACAATTGTTGAAGTCTTTTCTATTCAGTACGGATGTGGCTATTATTCGCAATACGAATGCCAATGCTATTATTGCAGTTTACCCGTTTACACCACAGCCTACCATTTCCAATGCGTTGATTTTAGCTGCGGACAAGCCTATTTTTTGTGGCGTGGGTGGAGGAATAACAACAGGTAACCGTTCTGTAGAATTGGCGGTCCATGCAGATTTTCAAGGAGCTTTGGGGGTAGTCTTGAACAAACCGGCACCCAATGACCTTATTAGACAATTGAAGGATAGAATAGATATTCCGGTAACCATAACCATAGTTTCCGAAAAAGATGATATTAAAGGAAGAATACAAGCGGGTATTGATGTTTTTAATGTCTCAGGAGCAGGAAGAACAACGGATATCATCAAACGCATACGTGATATTGATGATGAGGTAGCCATTATTGCCACAGGGGGAAAAACAGACGAAACTATTCTGTCTGCCATTGAAGCTGGTGCTAATGCCATATCTTACACGCCACCATCAACAGGAGAGCTATTTAAAACAATAATGGACCGTTATAGAAATGAATAAAGAAGGTTAGTTGCTAATAATTACAACATTCCCGCTTTGCGTAGCTCGGTATTCCAACATGTCGTAATAGCGGTTGCCATCATCTGGGCGGTTCAATAATTGACCCGTAAAAAGGCTGTATTCATAATCCTCACAGGAACAGGTAACGTTTTGCCCTTCTAAGGTCATTGTTGAACATTCATTGGGAATATGGTTTGGGCAAGAAGCTTCAAAGGCGCGGAGTTGGTCAAAGCCGGATTTAATAACGTACACACCTCTGTTACCTATACCTGCATTGTCTATATAAACAACACTACCAAGATTGGTAAGCCCACTGTATAATGGTAAGTTCAGGTTCATGTCAAACCGAAATCCTAATTCTTGCAAGTATGGATTGCGGATTGCGCCGTCATTACTACATGAAAACATGAATATGATAAGAACGGTGCCTAAAAAATACTTCATAGAAGAATTGCCATTTAAAATACGTGAAACAAAAGTGAACAAAAATTATGTATATTTGCGTTAAATCCTCTCTAAAATAACGGTCAATGTATCGGTTTATGTAGAGGATTTTCCTATTTTACAAGATTATTAAATGAGTACCATATGAGTAACATATCTTACTATACAAAAGAAGGTCTTCAAAAATTGAGAGAAGAGCTTAACCAATTAAAGGATATTGAGCGTCCAAAAGCTTCCCAGGCTATAGGAGAAGCACGTGATAAAGGAGATTTGTCTGAAAATGCCGAATATGATGCAGCCAAAGAGGCCCAAGGTCTATTAGAACTTAAAATTTCTAAGATGGAGGAGACCCTTTCAAACGCTCGTCTTATAGATGAATCACAATTAGATACCTCTAAAGCTTTGGTGTTGTCTACTGTAAAGTTGAAAAACCAAACCAACGGAATGGAAATGAAATATACATTGGTTGCTGAAAGTGAGGCTGATTTAAAAAACGGCAAAATATCTGTTAATTCACCTATTGGTAGAGGGTTACTTGGTAAGAAAGTAGGTGAAATTGCCGAAATAACTGTGCCAAATGGTACTTTGAAATTTGATATTTTAGAGATTACAAGATCTTAAAACTGTACACGAATGGCCTCTATTTTTACGAAAATTATTAATGGTGAAATTCCCTGTTATAAAATAGCGGAAGACGATAACTATTTTGCTTTTTTAGATATCAACCCCAATGCAAAGGGGCATACCCTATGCATACCAAAACAGGAGGTAGATAAGATTATGGATCTAGATGAAGATTCGTATATGGGGCTTATGGCATTTTCGCGTAAAATAGGCAAGGCTATAGAAGCATCTATAGATTGTAAAAGAGTTGGGATGACCGTTATTGGGTTAGAAGTGCCCCATGTTCATGTACACATGATACCGCTTACTACAATGCAAAATGCTACGTTTCAGAATAAGGTTTCATTAACCGAAGAAGAGTTTAAAGAAACAGCTGCTAAGATTAAAGCTGCATTACAATAGTCTCTTATTGTAATAAGAAAACAACACCGACTGCTACAACTGCAATTGCCACTAGGGTAAGTATCCAAAACAAAGAAGTAAATGTAATGGTACCGCGGTGTGGTACTACCATTTTTTGATAATACTTAAAGCTCCGTTCTATGTCTTCTGTCCAGCTTACAGGATAGATATCCGTTCCACATTTGTTACAGACAATTTTAGAAGAAACTTCATTGGTTATAGAGTTAAAGAGTTTCCCTTGCTTGTGTTTTTGGGAAAATGAAAGTTTTAAATCCTGATTAAAACATTCCGGACAATTATTTGTCAAGTCTGCCTCTTTGATAACCACTAACTTTTCATTTGCCATTTTACTCTGTATAAAAATATAAGATTGTACTTCTTTTCTAATTTGGGCCTTCTAACTTAGTGTCTTTAATGTAAGCTGCATAACTGTACCCTGTTTATTCGACGAAAGTACTTTTATTTTCCCCTTATGGTACTCTTCAACTATTCTTTTCACTAAAGACAAGCCTAATCCCCATCCTCTTTTTTTGCTGGTCACCCCGGGGTTAAAGATGGCTTGAAAGTCGCTTTTAGGAATTCCGTGACCCGTATCCGAAACCTGAATGTGTACCTGTTTTCCTTCACTAATGATTTCGATATGAATGCTCCCTTTGCCTTTCATGGCATCAATACCGTTTTTTACAAGATTCTCTATCGTCCAATTATACAAAGAATGGTTTAACAGTACAGGAAGTTCTTCGGCATCAGACGCAAAAGAAAACTCAATAAGTTTAGAACTTCGCAATTTAAGATATTCGTAGGCATCTTTTGTTTCTTTAACAATATCATGGGTATCCAATTTGGGTAACGACCCAATTTTAGAAAACCGCTCGGTAATGGTTTCGAGCCGGGAAATATCTTTGGCTATTTCTTTTGTGATTTCTGGGTTGATGTTTTCGGTTTTCAAAAGCTCGTTCCAGCCCAATAAAGAAGAGAGTGGCGTACCAATTTGGTGTGCTGTTTCTTTGGCCATACCGGCCCATAATTTATTTTGTTCAGATGCTTTGTTCGTCTTAAAGAAGAAGAAAATGACCGCAGCAAACAGAAATATAATTAGAAGAAGGGCGATGGGGTAGTATTTAAGTTTGTTCAGAACTTCAGAATTACCGTAGTACAGGGTGGCCAAATGTGTGCCTTGCTGGTCAATTGAAATGGGAGTATTCTCATTTTGAAATTTCAATATCTGATTTTGCACATAGACCGAATCTGAAACCTTCTCTTTATCCATGTTATTGGTCTTCACGGACCCGTCTTTATTTACTAAAATCATTGGGGTAGAGGTGTTGTTCTGAAAAACCTTAAGGTGAAGGTTTCCTAAATCCATATCTTCTGAAGACTGCTGAAATTCTGATTGAGCGGTTGCCCAAATTTCCATTTTTAGGCGCTCTTCTTCTTTAAATTGCTTGAAAAAACTATTTGTATTCCATAAAATAAGGCTCACAAAACCAAACGAAGCAATGAGTAAAGTAAGGTTGGTGGTCCTGTTTTTGGAATTAAAATTCATTGAGATAAATAGCTTTTAGAAACTGGGCTTGCTTAAGTTTAATTCTAAGCAGAACTCATCAAAGATAACGTAAATATGAGGAAAATGGTGTAGGGTTGATTTAGAGAGGTGTTGCCAACCCTTTATTATAGAGCTATCTTAAAGAGGTAGATGAATTCTTAAACCAAATGTGAGTTGTGAAAGGTTTTATTCTTAGTTTTAAAGGGAGTAAAGATTAGTATATACTTTAAAAGTAAGGGGTTAGCAATTTTATTACTGCTAATCTGGTACGGATGCTTAGGGCAATTAATCGCAAGTTTATCATATGAAGTTTTCTGAAATTGTATTGGCAATTATAGGTGTAGGACTGTCTGTTCTAATTGCCTGGATTATAGATTATGAAACTAGAAGGTGGAAAAAGGGTAGGGTAGATAGCTTTTTTAAAGAGGCAGATGATTTGGTAGATATAGATATTATAACATGTTGGAAGAATATAACCAACCCTAAAAATATGGCATACTATACGGTTGGGTATTATTCGGAGTTTGAAGATATGCCTGATGAGATAGAACCTGGAACGGTTTTTAAGAGAAAGGGGTTTACTTCGCAATATGAGACTAATACCTATGTAGTTTTATGGGAGCCACCTAAAATATTCGCATGGGGACAATCTAAAAATGACTGGCATGACCGTGTTGAGCTAAAAAAGACAGGAGACAGAACACGAATATTTCTTGAAAGAAAATTGTCGCCATTCATACCCCCTTGGAATGAGTTCTTGTTTGTTATTATAAGTCAACGGTTTTCTAAGAATAGTCAAAATGATGATGAACGAAGACAATGGATAACTGATGATAGATTAGAGAGGATAATAAGCGTTTGTGAAAACCCGCCAAACTAGATACATACATTACATAAATAAACGACTATGAAACGGAAATCAATTTTCACCCTGTTAGTGCTATTTTTCTCTATGGGTACACAAGTTTTTGCCCAAGATGCTATTTTTATTGAGGATTATCTTGAAAGAATGGAAACCTCTAAAGCGTATCTGCTTTTAATTTCGGAGTCTATGCCAGAAGATAAATACAATTTTAAGGCTGTGCCTGAAGCAATGAGTTTTGCCGAACATTTAATGCATATTGGTTGGGCAATGGACTGGCATAGTCAGTCGTTAATGGGAGGTCGCGAAGCCAGAGATTGGGATACCGATACCGAACTTAAAGTTGATGAAAAATCAAAAAAAGAAATGGTTGATGCTATTACGACGGTATTTGATAAAACCATTAAGTTCATTGAAAACTACGATGTAACCAAACTAGATGAAGAGCTAGATTATTTTGGAGCACAAAGAAGCAAAAGGCAGATTCTATTATTGCTATCAGACCATATAACCCACCATCGTGCTCAAATGTTAGTGTATATGCGGTTGAACGGGCTAAAGCCGCCAAGGTATGTTTTGTATCAATAGGGTTATTAGGTCTTGTTGACCATTGAGTAATTTAATTATTTATAAATCAGGTGTAATGCCCCTAGTTGCTTTACACGATTGTAAACTAAAAATCTATAAATGCTTTTAGAAATTGAAGCAAAAATAAACGGCAATCTTCTTTTAAGTAAAAAAATAGAGCTTAAAAAATATCCATATATTATAAAAGTGTTCGAAAAAGAAAAAGAATTCTTTATTTCATTCAGTCGTAAAATACTTGACATTGAAAATGCTATTCCAAAAATATTTCAAGATGAAAATAATAATACAAGAATAAAACTACCCAATAGTGAATCATATCAAGATATTTTAAATTCAATTCGACATATTGAATCTTTTGGAGCACTTGATAATAGGCTATTGAGTATAGACACACATAATATCAAGATAAAATTCATTCCTGAAAATGAAAATGACCACTTATCTCCACTAAAAGAAATAACAAGAGAATTGGAAAAAGCTAATTCTCCAGAAAGACTAACCAAAGATTGGCTTCAGAATATTATAATTAATGAAAATCAAATGGGAGATTTATATATACCTTTTTCATTTTATAGAGATGCCACAGAATTATATAATAAAACAAGGTACCAATCTGCTTTCTGTACTTATTTCATGATGCTCGAGTATTTTTATCATGAAAAACATTATGGTATTCAAAATGATGCTTATACGAGAATGAAATCTCTGAATAGTGCATTACTAAATACCTTGGAAGAAATAAAGAAACACCCAAACCATTACAATTGGTTAGTAGATAAAATAAATAAAAGACAAAAAAAATACAATCCTGCTGGATTATTATTTACAATTAATAGATTTAGAGATGAATTGTCACATGCAGTTGACAAAAATAAAAACAGAAATACATTTAACGATTTCTCATTTAATTCATAAGCCTTCATAGCTATGGTTATATGTCGCTACGTGTCAATCAAAAAAAGATTGTTGCCATTTGTTAAAGAAAATTATAAAGAAACATTTCTAGAAAAATAAAAGTCGATGGGTAACAAGACTTCTTACAAAAGCCTTAGTCCAATTCTTAAAAATACTTGAATAACTCAATGAAACCCACCATCCTCATCCTATCGCTATTATTTGCCCTAACTGCCTGCAACACCCAAAAACCAACGCATAAAGAAACAGTCGCTACATATTATCAGGCCTTTGATAAAGGCAACTTCAATAAAATAAAAGAAGTTGCAAACGATAGCCTAACCATAGTTTCAGGAGATTTCGTTGTGCCCTATAACCATGCTAGTTTGTACGAAATGTTTAAATGGGATTCTATATTTAAATCATCTTATGAGATAATAGAATTGGAGGAAAAGGGTAATGAGGTTATCGCTATTATAGGTCAAAAGAACCTTCGTAATGCCTACTTAGAAAATAATCCGTTAGAGTATCAGGTGAAAATTTCTTTTAGTTCTAATAAAATCTCAAAAATTGAAGAGTTAGAGTACGAGGGTACAGATTGGAGTATTTGGCAGACAAAAAGAGATACACTCGTAAGCTGGGTAAAGGTAAATCACCCTGAGTTAGATGGTTTTGTTAATGATATGACTATGAACGGGGCAATGAATTATTTAAAGGCCATTGAATTGTACGAGGCAGAACATAAAACTCCGTAACGCTGTATAAGAGCACCCTTCATACGGTTTGGAACATATCTGACTGAATTTGCATAGGTAAGTGACTAGAGCCGACTGCTAAATGTCAATAACAGCATACGATTCTCTCAATAAAATCCGTTAGTAGTCTAAATACTGCGTTTTATCTAAAAATTGGTTTTAACCAAAACCTTAAAAATCTTGTAGCGTAGGTAGAAACATGTATCACAACTCAGACCCCAAATCTGACTACAACCTACTACAAAATGCTTCAAAGATTATTCTGTTTATTACTGTTTTTGCCACTATCGGTTTTACTTCAAGGGCAGTGTATGATTGTTCCAGAACCTTTAGAAAATTTAATTACGGCCTCCCCATTGGTCGTTGAAGGCAAAGTTCGCTCTCAAGAGAGTTTTTGGGATTCCGATAACAAAAACATTTATACTGTAAATGAAATCGAGGTTTTTAAAGTATTTCAAGGTGTTTTTACAGCTAGCACTATTCATGTAGTCACTAAAGGTGGTGTAGTTGGTTTACAAATGGACAGGGTTTCCAGTGCTTTAGAGCTAGAAGTGGGTGACATGGGCCTGTTTATGCTTCAAGATAACTTAGTTAATTTGCCTGTCTCTACAGATTTATATCGTCCTACAGAAGGTGTTTTGGGCTATATTCATTATGATTTGCCCATCGGTACTGCTCAAGGGGTATATGATAGTTATTCTGATATATCGGGAGATTTATACGGTCAGATTACCAATAGTACCGGTTTAGCAATATTGGATGTCGGGTTGTGGGATCAGGAAGATTCGGAACTTTCTGGCGTGTCTTCGGTTGAAAAATCAATTGTTGCAACCCAGGAAGAAAACAGTCATGCTAATTTTGAGATTCATGCCGGCGTAGGAAACCTGCTTACTATAACAGGTGCCGATTTTGGAAATGAGCAAGGGTCTGTTTTGTTTCCAGATGCCAATAGTGGTGGAAATACGTACATCGCTGCTTTGCCTAGTCAGGTAAAACAGTGGTCTAACGATAAGATTGAATTGGAGGTGCCCTATAGAGCGGGTACAGGTGCAGTTCGGATTGACAAGGCCAATGGTGAATCGCTCATAAGCGAAGAAAGTCTGCTTATTGGGTATGACCACATTAATATTGAATACACAACAAATGTAACTACCAATGCCTATGAAACCCAGTTAACATCTGATAATGGTGTAGGAGGGTATAACTTTCAGTATATAACCGATTTTTCAAAAAATAGTGGTGCGACCCAAGCTTTCGATAAATTAATTGAAACTTGGTCTTGTGCTACGGGTGTAAATTTTAAAATAGGAGAGGTTACCACTGTAGATGAAGATGCAGCGGACGGTATAAACGTGGTACGTTTTGATAATGGAGACGAACTTAGTGGAAATACCTTAGCTTATGCGCGGTCACGTTATCAAGGTTGTTTCCAGGAAGGAACCATTAAATGGTTCGTCTCTGAAATAGAGGTCGTGGTCAACGATGATTACAATTGGTATTATGGCGACGGATTGCCAAGCAACCAGCAATTTGATTTTGAAACTGTCATGCTACATGAAATAGGTCATGCCCATCAGTTGGGTCATGTGATCAACTCGGGTGAGGTGATGCATTTTTCGGTAGGGCCAGGACAACAAAAACGTGAGTTGAGCGAAATAGATAGTTTTGGAGGGGAGTTCGTCACCAATAAAAGTACTACGGAGTTGGTCTGTGGAAGAGATTTAATGGATTATAATTGGGTGTGCTGCGAGACCTTGGTTGTAACGGGCCAGCCATCAGGTCAGGTAGTTTGTGTAGAAGGAGAAACAGCGAAATTCAGTTTTGATGTTGATTTTGCCCATAATTGGAAATGGCAGGAAAACATAGAAGGAATTTGGGTGGATTTAATGAATAATGATAGCTATTCCGGCGTAGCTACTAATCAATTGACTGTTGTTGCCAGTGACAAAGAACAATCTCAATTTCGTTGCATAGCAGGTAATTTTTGCGAAGAATTCGTAATATCCGATCCAGCAGAATTATACCAACACAATATGGATGTTTCCGTAGGTATTACAGCGGCTACTTGCAGCGCAGATGGTACAATTCAATTGAATAGAAATAATACTGTTGGTACGCTCAATGTAGTTATTGCGGGCATAGAACCCACAAACGAGCTTTGGCTACCCAATGAAGATAGTTTCACTGTTTCGGTTCCATATGGCGATTATTCGGTTGTAGTAGAAAGAATGGATGCCGCATGTGCTCAAGAATTGGGAACATTTAAAATTCAAGAGCCTATGCCTTTAACACTTACGCCTGAATTGCTTGTAACAACTGAGACCTGTACCGATGATAATAGAAGTATTAAAGTGTACCTGAATGATCATCCAAGATTTAGTACGGTGTTGTTGAGTATAGATGGAGGAAAAACTTTTGAATCCTTTAAAGATACTCTTGGGTCTGTGGTTTTTGAAAATCTTACAATTGGAACTTATGATGTTCTGGGTAAGTGGGAAGATGAATCCTGCGAAACCTCGGTAATTACGGTGCAGATAGAACCTATAAAGGTGCCTGAACTTGCTGTTGAGGTTGTTCATGCCAATTGTGAAGGTGCTGATGGTACTTTTCTTTTTGAGCTGGAGTCCGATTTTGATTTTAATCAGATTGAAGTAAGCGTAGATGGAGGCGTCAATTACGATTATCTATTTGATGCTGAGTCTGACGAAATCAAAATTTCTGAACTTTCTGTTGGTACCTATCAATTATGGGCACGTTGGGAAGGATTATCATGTGGTGGTTCTCTGGGCGTTTTCGACATTAAGAAACAAATGGAAAATGGTGAAGATTGCTCTAGTATAGAAACGGATACTATCGAAGATAGCGATGAAGTAAACCTGAGCTTTTATCCAAATCCTGCCAAAGAGCAGGTATATGTAAAAAGTAGGAATGTTGAAATCCTAAAATTTCAACTGTTCAGTGCTCTTGGGGTAATGGTATTGGATGGCATCCCGGAACGTAAAAATGAAGATACCTTCTATGTTGAAATCGGGCATCTTCAAGCTGGTATATATACGCTGCAGCTGAGTACTGTGAATGATATTAGCACTAAAAAGGTTATAATAGAGTAAGCCTAAACCTGAATATTCTTTAGATTATTAAATTGAAATTTCAAAGACAGAATACAATTTCTGTACCTTTGCCTTATGGCAAAAGAAATGATTTCGATACTTCCAGAAGCGGTTTCCACTGCGCAATTACACGGTTATCTTTTAGGGGCTGTAGGGCCAAGACCTATTGCATTTGCAAGTACGGTAGATGAAAAAGGGAATCCTAATTTATCTCCTTTTAGTTTCTTTAATGTGTTCAGTGCCAATCCGCCAGTTTTAATTTTCTCTCCGGCGCGTAGGGTGCGGGATAATACTACCAAGCATACCTTGCAAAATGTTTTGTTGACTATGGAAGTAGTCATAAACATTGTTAATTATGACATGGTACAGCAAATGTCGTTATCGAGTACGGAGTACGGAAAAGAGGTGAACGAGTTTGAGAAATCTGGCCTCACTATGTTGCCTTCGGATATTGTAAAACCATTTCGGGTTGCTGAATCGCCGGTGCAGTTTGAGTGTAAAGTAACTAAAGTTGAAGCTTTGGGGCGAGAAGGAGGTGCGGGTAATCTAATATTTGCCGAGGTTGTAAAAGTACATGTGGATCCAGATGTTTTGGATGAAAACGGAGTTATTGATCAACATAAAATAGATCAAGTTGCCCGTATGGGCGGTAATTGGTATAGTCGTGCAAATGCTGGGATGTTTGAAGTACCTAAACCACTTTCTTCTCTGGGAGTTGGGGTTGATGCTATACCGGAGCATATTAGGTTGAGCAAAATTTTAACCGGAAACGATTTAGGTATGTTGGGTAATATAGAGGAAATTCCGGATACTAATTCCGTTCAAGAATTTGTAGAAAACAACATGGAAATACGCTCGCTTCTTAGTGGAGGGGAAAGGAAATCTTTAGAACTTAAAGCTCAAGGGTTTTTACAACAGAAAGATGTGCTTTCTGCTTGGAAGGTATTATTGGCGCAGTAAACTATCTCAGGGCAAGCCCACGAGGCATTAAAAGGAATACACTTTGATTATGAGACAAACCTTGGAGCATTTATTCTCGATTATCGAGTAAAACTACTGGAAAACCAGTATTTAAGTAGGGTTTAGTTATATGGGGAGTGTTCTAGTGAAAATTAACATTCACTAAAACCGCCATAACCCTATGAGGGCTCTTTTACTTACAATTGTTGTTTTCGCTTTGTTCGTATCACATGCATTTTCTCAAAATACAGATAAAACTGATAGTGTTGATACGGATTCATATATTACGTTCAGTCCACTTTCGTTATTAGATATTCATTCACCACGATTACGTGTGGGCTATATCCAACATATAGGCGGGCATTGGAAAATGGGTCTCGATTTGGGCGCAGGCGGAGGAACAGGTTTGTTTTCAAACAGGGAAGCAGAGGGTGGTTCACTTTTCGAGGTACGTCCAGAATTATATTACAGAATAGGGAAAGGAGCAAGAACACCAAAGTACATGGCCATTGAATTCTTTTATATCAATGAGACCATAACCCTTTTGAACGACGGATACGAGCGAAGAGATGGAGTAGATTTTCTTTATGATAAGATAGATTTCACACGGCAGAAATATGGCATGCACTTAAAATTTGGACTGTTCTTGAATCTGGGTCGTCATTTTGGATTTAATTTTTACGGAGGTATCGGTTTTCGGTTTAAAGATATCTCTTTTGATAATTTAGTGAACGCACGTGAGGGGTCTGTAGAGCTACCAAGACATGGGTTTAGAACGGTCTATGAAAAGGAAGAAAATGATTTTGGACCAAACCCTACCTTGGGCTTTAAGCTATTTTACAAGCTTTAATTGTAGTAAAATCATTAGCCAACACAGTTAGTAAAAAGAGCGTGAAAGGTTTACGGGAAACCCTTCGCTAGGACAAAATTTATTTATGAGTTGTAACTGATAACCTTTAATAACTTCTGCTTGTTTTTTTAGGTGAATTTTACGATTAAAACTACTTTTATTCCCAATATAAATTAGTTCACATATAATTCATAATCATGGAAGTTCAAGGAAAAGTAAAAATGGTAGGAGAAACCCAAACGTTTGGTAACAACGGGTTCAGAAAGCGCGAAATAGTAGTAACTACAGAAGAGCAGTATCCACAACATATAATGGTTGAGTTCGTACAAGATAAAACGGATTTGCTAAACAACTTTAGCGTTGGGCAGGATGTAAAAATCAGCATCAACTTAAGAGGTAGAGAGTGGACAAACCCACAGGGTGAGGTAAAGTATTTTAACTCTATTCAAGGATGGAGAATTGAAGGTGCTCAAAAAGAACAGAGTGCGGCAGGTATGCCTCCGGTGCCACCAGCAGAGGCTTTTCAGCCAGCTGATAACCTTAACGAAGAAGATCACGACGATTTGCCTTTCTAATTATTAAATCGTAGTAAAACTTAAAAGCCCCATAGGTTGATGCCTAATGGGGCTTTTGTTATTTTTGGATTCATCTTAAAAATTAAAAGTGCAAGATCAAGGTCATAAAAACTCATTACTTTTTTTATCGGAAGAACTGGTTTTTCCTTCGGTGGAAAATGCCAATTACGATGGTCTTTTGGCAGCCGGTGGAGACTTGTCCGTTGGACGGTTATTGTTAGCCTATAAGAGCGGAATCTTTCCGTGGTTTAATGATGATGCCTTGGTGTTATGGTGGAGTCCTGATCCACGAATGGTATTGTATCCACATAACATAAAAGTATCTAAAAGTATGCGCAAAGTACTGCGCGATGGCCGTTTTCGTTTAACCAAAAACACTTGTTTTAAAGAAGTTATAGAGGCCTGCTCCAGTGTTCCCAGAGAAAATCAAGATGGCACATGGATAACCGATAAAATGAAAAATTCCTATTTGAGACTACATGAAAAAGGATACGCTACCTCGTATGAAGTTTGGGAGAATGATGTGCTGGTAGGCGGACTTTATGGCGTTGACCTTGGGACGATTTTTTGCGGTGAAAGTATGTTCAGTAAAGTAAGTAATGCTTCAAAATTTGCATTTATAAAACTCGCGCAAGAATTAGAAGCTAAAAACTACAAACTCATAGATTGCCAAATTCATACGGATCACCTTGAAAGCTTAGGTGCCGAAGAGATTCCTCGTAGCGATTTTATTAAAATATTACAGGCTGAAAATAAGTGAGGTAAGTAAAAAGTAAATATGATGCGTGGTTTGGGTGTATTCCTCTGCGCGGTACTCAGCGCCTATTTCTAGCCTTGTTTCTCGGTTAAGCAAATAGCCAAAATAAGAAGTGATGCGTTGATCATAGACAGGTTTGTCCTTTTTAGCAATACTAAGAAGAGGTTCTGCAGCGATAGAGAAATAGGGCTCCCCAATATCAAGTTTTTCACCTTTCAAAGGTGCGTTTAATGAAAGACGATACCGAAAGCGATGAATCGTTTTTGATGGTGAAATTCGCTGTTCTGCTCTAAAGCGGTTGCCCACGGTTAAATTTCCGTAAGTGTGGGAAAACTTATATTGCTCGGTTATTCTAAGTTCGTCTTCGCCAGGGGCGTCAAAAGTATTTCTAAACCGGTATTGAACACCGATCCCCAAACTTTGGTGAAAGCCAATCTTTACAATAGAGAAATGCGAAAGGTCTAGTTGCCTTATTCGGTATGAAAAATCGTCTTCGTAAATGAACGCACGTTGCGCAATCTTAAAGTTATGAGAGTAATTGGTATGTACTTTATAATTTAAAGAAATATCCGGCTGAAAGTATCCAGTAACATTTTCTTGACTAAAACCAATAATGCTGAAGAGCAAGCTAAAAATTAAAGCAAGCCTTTTAATATAGTACGTGATCATAATTTGGAGGTAGTGCTTTCTTGATCAGTTCAAATTTACCATCGGCATTAAAAAGAATTTCAAATTGCTCAAAACTTTTTTCTTTTTTTCCGTTTACAATGAGCTCATATTTAATAGAAGGTAACATCAAGTTTTGGAATGCCTCTTTTAGGGTTTGGTCTATATCTTCGCCATCAGAAAGATATTGTTGTTGAATTTTTTTTACCCGATATTTTTTAAAATTATTCTCTAAATATATAGTGATTTTGGTATAGGTTTCGTTTGGGATATCTATAGGTTTAATTTCAATTTCTATATCTTCAAGAATACCCTCAGTATTGAATTCTATACTATATTGCAAGCGGTCTTTTTTGAACTTGGCTTCATAGCTAACTTTATTACCGTCTATCTCCTTATAAAAACGGATGCGTTTGGCGTTAACCAACTTTTGATGTATGAACAGGCGGGCATTCTCAGGAAATTGAGATTTCTTTATGCGATGCTCTCGCTCATTTTTTATTTGGGCAAAAGCTGTGCTTGTGCTAAAAATAAAAAATAGGATTAAAAAAGAAAGGGACTTAAAACTCATAGGATTCAAATTTCTTAAACTTCATTAAATCTAAAACAAGACATTTCATGGTCGTTTACCATACCCACGGCCTGCATGAAGGCATAGACTACTGTGCTGCCAACAAATTTAAAGCCTCTCTTTTTCAAATCTTTGCTGAATGTGTCTGAAAGGGGTGTGGTTGCAGGAGCAGTTTTATAATTTTCTACGCTGTTTTTTATTTGTGTATGGTCAACAAAACTCCAAATGTAGTTACTGAAACTCCCATATTCATCTTGTATTTTTAAGAACGCAGAAGCATTGGAAACTGTTGCGCGAACTTTCAATTTATTTCTGATGATTCCTGCATCTTGTAGTAAATCTTGAATTTTATCCTCTTCATAGGCAACAATCTTTTTATAATCAAAATTGTCAAATGCCTTTCTGAAATTTTCCCGCTTTCTTAAAATGGTAATCCAACTTAATCCCGCTTGAAAGGTTTCCAAGACTAAAAATTCAAAAAGTACGGCGTCATCTTTTACGGGAGAACCCCATTCTTCATCGTGGTAGGCTTCATAGAGCGCATCACCTTTGCACCAACCGCATCTGTGTTTTTCCATTTTAAGAGATATAGACATTAAAGGTATGAACATAAGGGGAGATTTCGATAGTGTGCCTATTCAAATTATAGATAATACAAGATTAATCTAATCGTAATCTACAGTTAAACTTCTTCTGAAATCTATATGTCACCTTGCTGAACCTAAAAATACTTGAAAAATGAAAAACTTTACCTTAGAAATTGTGGGATTAATGATTCTCACAACAATCATATCCTGTGAGCACTTAGATGATTTTGTAGGTCATGGAGGAGCACAAAATAGCGAAATTACAAGTTTGGAGTTTGTGGATGAATATGTGTTGCCGGACGGTACAATGTATGCAGATACCCAAGTTGGCGGTCTTTCTGCTATAGATTATGCAGATGGAAAATGGTATATGATCAGTGATGACCCTAAAGCGCCTATTCGCTTTTATAATGCGGATATTCAGTTTGATGATAACGGATTTAATAATGTAGCCATAAACGGGGTGACTGAATTGTTGAGTGGAGGTAATTTGCCGTTTGCAGATGGCGAAGTAGACCCTGAAGCTATTCGGATAACACCGGGTGGTAGCGTGCTTTGGTCTAGCGAAGGAAACGTGAATGGAGGTGTTGATCCTTTTGTTCGTATAGCGGATATGGACGGTAGTTATAAATCAAGCATTTCTATATCTAATAAATTTAAAGTAGATGCCGATGAAAACCGTGGACCTAGGCACAATGGCGTAATTGAAGGTCTTAGTGTTGCTCACGATAAAAACGGCTATTGGGCTTCTATGGAGCTGCCACTTGCGCAGGACGGTCCAGAACCAATGGTTGAGGATACAGATTCTCCAGTACGGATTGTCCATATAGATGATTCCGGTGCTTTTGGAAAAGAGTTTGCTTATGAGTTGGACCCGATTGCTAGAAAATTTAATGAGACGTCTTTTACCGTAAACGGAATTGTTGAAATTTTGGAATATGACACAGATAAATTCTTAGTTCTGGAACGTTCTTTTTCAACAGGTTATGCAGATGGTGGTAACGATGTAAAAATCTATGATGTTGATGCTTCTCGCGCTACGGATGTAAGTGGTATGGATAGCCTCTTGGATGCCGATTACAAAAAAGCGACCAAGAAATTGTTGTTCGATTTTGAAAGTGTTCGTAATCAGTTAACGGATGGAGTAGTAGATAATATAGAGGGAATTACATTTGGTCCTGAATTAGAAAACGGAAACCGTTCGTTGGTTTTGGTAGCGGACAATAACTTTAGTGCTTTCGGTCCACAATTAAACCAATTCATATTATTGGAAGTAAAATAAACTACAAATATTAATTCTATTAAAAGTCCGTTATACCATGGTGTAACGGACTTTTTCCTTTAAACAAGTTGGTTGAACGAAGGGTTTGTAAGTTTTAGTAATGAACTACTACCAATGTTACCTAAGTTACCAAAACTGTAAAAGTGGCACGTTAACTTTGTAATGAATTAAAGATAAATACTATGGCTGTACCTACAACAGAAAATAACACGACGCAATTAATAGAAAAAGCACTTTCGCAAGCTGTTTCATATGAAGATTACCGAGCAATGGTAAATCAATTAGCACTAGAAGGAAAGGCAACAGGCCCTGTGCAAACCGAAGCCTTAGCAAATTACACCATGCTTAATGATCGCCGTATGAAGCGTTTTGACAAAACCGTAAAGGTGAGTGCCGAAGATGCCGAGGCTATTGCTAAGCTGGATAAAAAAGTACAACTGATTGTCTTGACGGAAAGTTGGTGTGGTGATGCGGCCCCAGCGTTACCGGTAATCAACAAAGTGGCACAGTTGAATGATAATATAGATTTTAAAGTGGTTTTAAGGGATGAGAATGTAGACCTTATGAATCAGTTTTTAACCAATGGCGGTATGTCTATTCCTAAATTGATTGTTTGGGATGAGGAAAACCAAGAGGTGTTAGCGGATTGGGGCCCAAGACCTGAACTTGCTGCAAAATTAGTAGCGGACCATAAAGAAAAGTATGGTGAGTTGTTATCTGAGATTAAAGAGGAAATACAGCAGTGGTATAATAAAGATAAGGGACAATCAACATTAAAAGAAGTATTAACGCGCCTTCCCTTGAAATAGGTAGGTAATGGTTCCTTTCTGAACCGATTTTTCACCAGAACTAAACTTAGCTTTAAGCGCGTAAGCAATGGCATTGTCTATTAAACAGCCGTTGGAAGTACCTGAGCTTTTTGAATTATAATCGGCATCTACTACGTTACCGGTTGCATCTACTTGAATATTTACAACAACTTTACCTCCTTCTATACATGTATAAATTGGAGGAGGTAATCTGTAATTACTTCGGTTTACCAATGAGTAAGAAACTGACGTACGGCGTTTTGCAAGATTATTGGTGAATTCTTTCTTTTGCGCTTCTTTTTCACCTAGCATTTGCTTGGCTTCTTTACGCTTCTTTTTTAATTCTTTAACGCGTTCAGCATATTCGGAATCAGAAAGCATCTCGTCATTTGGGTTGTCACTGCTTTCGGCCTCCATTTTCTCGTTCATCAACTCTTCTAGAGTCTTTAGAGGTTCTGGGTTGCCATAACTAGGTTTTGCAGTTTCGTTATAAGCCATGTGGCTTTTAATTGGGTCTGCTTTTTCAATCTCTTGCTGTAGTTCTTCTTTTTCTTCAAGAAGTTCGGCAATATCTTCTTCCATCATCATTTCAACCACATAGTCGTCCTGCTCTTTATCTTGGCCTAAGTGTATGTTGTAGAGTGCCAACACGATTATAGACATCGAAAAAAAGGTAATAAGGAACGCTAAGTGTTTACGGTTCAAGCTCATGGTGATATAACCACAATTTTAAAAAAATATTTTAATTATTCGTTGAACGGAAAAACTATCTTAATCTTTTTACGATTCCGTCGTTTTACCGAGTAAATTTTCTGCAAATTCATTAGGATCAATGGCAATATTTACGTTGTAGTCACCTATTTTGGTTCTTCTGAGTTCAGATAAATGCCCGCCGCTCTGTAGTGCTTGTCCCAAATCGTGTGCCAAAGATCTTATATATGTGCCTTTACTGCAAACTATTCTAAATTTAACATTTGGGAGGTTAATTTCGGTGATTTCAAAGGTAGAAACGTGTACGCTTCGCATCTTTATTTCTACATCCTTTCCTTCCCGCGCATATTCGTAAAGCCGTTTACCATCTTTTTTTAAGGCCGAAAAAACAGGTGGGCGTTGTTCAATATCGCCTATAAATTGAGGCAGGGTTTTATTGAGGAGTGCTTCGGTAATGTGTTCGGTAGGGTATGTTTGGTCAACTTCGGTTTCTAGATCATAAGAAGGGGTAGTGGCTCCAAGAGTAATGGTACCCGTATATTCTTTTACTTGCCCTTGAAGTTCTGGAATTCGTTTGGTGAATTTTCCACAACAAATTAGCAAAAGGCCTGTTGCCAAGGGGTCAAGCGTGCCTGCATGCCCAATTTTAAATTTCTTAAGCTTAAATTTTGAGCGGATAACCCATTTTAGTTTGTTTACCGCCTGAAAAGACGTCCAACCAATTGGCTTGTCTATAAGTAGTATTTGTCCGGTAAGAAAGTCTTCTTCGGTGCGAGAATCCATGTAAATAAAATTAAATCCTGTTCAGTGAGGCCGAAAATCGGTCTAAGCCATATAACCGTAGGCAATGGCAATTAACCCAACGATAAGGCAGTAAATAGCAAAGTAAGATAATTTGCTCTTTTTTACCAATTGAATCATCCAGGTACAGGCAGCAAGACCGGCTACAAAGGCAGCAATAAAACCTGCGCCCATGGCAAAGTTGTTTCCACCATCAAAATTAAGGTCGCCACTCATGAGGTCTTTGGCAATTTTTCCAAAAATCAAGGGTACCACCATTAAGAATGAAAACCGTGCCGCTTTGGTTTTGTCCACACCTAAAAGTACAGAGGTAGAAATAGTAGCACCACTTCTAGAAATACCGGGTAACATGGCTATGGCTTGCGAAATACCTACTATGAATGCATTCTTGAAACTCACTTTCTTATCGGTGTCTTTCGCTTTATCGGCAAAATATAATAGTACTGCGGTTATAATCAGCATAAAGCCTACAAACCGAACGTTACCGCCAAAAAAAGCTTCCAGTTGTTCTTCAAAAAAAAGACCTACAAAAACTGCGGGCAACATAGATATGATAATTTTTACTGAAAACTGCGCTTCTTCGTTCCATTTAAAAGTTAATAGGCCACTAATGATTTCCCAGATATCCTTTCTGAAAACAACAATGGTACTCAAAGCTGTAGCGGCATGGAGCACAACGGTAAACAAAAGACTTTCTTCAGGTACGGAATTATCGCCTAAAATAGCTTTGCCCAATTCTAAATGTCCACTTGATGATACGGGTAAAAATTCGGTCAATCCTTGAATGATACCGAGAATGATGGCGTCTAGCGTCTCCAATTTAGTTTTTCTTCTTGTGCGGGTTCAATAATATAGCATATATCTCAATGCCTAAACCTATTAGTACTAGGGTAGGGGCCAGACGTATTCTTCTAAAGCTATAGATGTCTTCATTGAACACATTGGGGTCGTCACTACCGCCGCCGCTCATAAGTATAAAGCCTATGGCAATGCATGCAAGACCTACAAAAAAGAAGAGATAGTTCTTATTTTGAAAGATAAACTCTTGTTTGGCCGGTTGATCGGACTGTTGTTTTTGTTTCTTACCCATGCTGCAAATTTAACGAAGTTCTACTTAAAAAAGTTTATGGTCGTAAAGGTTTCTTGTTTGGAGGTTTTTTCCTTTGTAAATAGGGCTCTTAGTAGTACAATTCATCGGTTCTGAGGTTTAAAAACCGTTGGGTAGCAAAAAATGTGCTCACCAAAGAGATAAAAATACCCAGAACAAAAATAGCTCCGTAAAGCATGCCTAGTTGTTCCACATCTTTAAAAAGCTCCAATTCAGGAAAGGTTTGGTTTAAATAATATAAAGCTCCCGTTAAGGCTAAAAGGGCAGTTAACGCACCTAATATGCCCAGTTTAATGTTCATCCAAATGAAAGGGCGACGTATAAAAGTCTTGGTAGCTCCTACCATTTGCATGGTTTTAATAATAAAGCGTTTGCTATAAATACTCAGTCTAATAGAGCTGTTGATAAGCAAGATGGCAATGAATGTAAGTACGCCACATGCAATTAAAACCCAGAAACTGATTCGTTTTACATTTTCGCTCAGTAAGTCTACCAAAGGCTTATCATAACTTACCTCTTCTACGTAGCTCTTTTTTGCAAGGTTGGTAGCCAATGAATCTATTTCTTGAGGGGTTACAAAATTGGCGCGTAGTTGTACGTCAATAGAATTTTTAAGCGGATTGTAACCCAAGAAATTCTGAAAATCTTCGCCTATTTCTTCACTATGCTGTTCGGCAGCATCTTCTTTTGAGACGAAAACGGCACTTTTGGTGTGTTCTTGTTGCAAAAGATTTTTCTGGAGTTGGTCTATTTCAGATTCTTTGGCTTCATCCTTTAGAAAAATAGAAATGGTAATCTGCTCTTTAAAGTGATCTGCCATTTTATTGGTGTTGATGACCAAAAGGCCCAATGTGCCTAGTAAAAATAAGACCAACGCAATACTCAATACCACCGAAAAGTACGATGATATCAATTTTTGTTTCTGATACTGTTCAAAAGACTTGCCCATATTCGTGTATGCGACCGTAAATTTAGGAAAGTAAATTGAATAAACTTATTTTTGCGCCACATTGAAAAGAAAGATATCAGCATGCAATACGATTTCAAGGAAATAGAAAAGAATTGGCAGAAGTTTTGGGCCGAAAACCAAACGTTTAAGGCAGAGATTAATTCTGATAAACCAAAATTTTATGTGTTGGACATGTTTCCTTACCCTTCGGGTGCTGGGTTGCACGTTGGGCACCCGCTTGGTTATATAGCAAGTGATATTTATGCACGTTATAAAAGGCACAAGGGTTTTAATGTTTTGCATCCGCAGGGTTATGATTCTTTTGGCCTTCCAGCGGAGCAATATGCCATCCAGACCGGGCAGCATCCAGCGGTTACTACGGAAAAGAATATTACTACTTACCGTAGACAGTTGGATCAACTTGGTTTTTCTTTTGATTGGAGTCGCGAGGTACGCACATCGGACCCTAAATATTACAAGTGGACGCAGTGGATATTCATTCAGCTTTTCAATTCTTGGTACAATAAAACAAGTGATAAGGCCGAATCTGTAGAGACATTGATTTCTGTTTTTGAAACGGAAGGAAATGCAAATGTGCAGGCAGTTTGCGACGAAGACGTGGTTCAGTTTTCAGCAGAGGATTGGAAATCTTTTTCGGATAAGAAAAAACAAGAAATTCTTTTGCAATACCGCTTAACGTATTTGGCGGAAAGCGAAGTGAACTGGTGCCCCGCTTTGGGAACCGTGCTGGCAAACGATGAAATCGTAAACGGCGTTTCCGAACGCGGCGGTCATCCTGTTATCCGTAAAAAAATGACGCAATGGAGCATGCGCATTTCTGCCTATGCACAGCGCTTATTAGATGGTTTGGATACGGTAGATTGGCCACAGCCGTTAAAAGATTCCCAGACCAATTGGATTGGTCGTTCACAAGGTGCATCGGCGATTTTCAATGTAAAGGGGCACGATGAAAAGATTGAGGTCTTTACCACGCGTCCCGATACTATTTTTGGAGTGAGCTTTATGACTTTGGCCCCGGAACATGAATTGGTGGCTAAAATCACTACTCCAGAACAAAAAGCTGAGGTTGAGGCTTATATTGAAGCTACGGCAAAACGTTCGGAACGGGACCGTATGGCAGATGTAAAGACCATTTCCGGTGCATTTACTGGCGCTTATGCCGAGCATCCGTTTACCAAGGAGCCTATTCCGGTTTGGATCGGGGATTATGTGTTGGCGGGTTACGGAACCGGAGCGGTTATGTCCGTTCCTTGTGGTGATCAGCGCGATTATGACTTCGCGAAGCATTTCAATATTCCCATCCCCAATATTTTTGAAGGTGTGGATATTTCCGAGGGAGCTTTTTCCGATAAAGAAACTACGGTTATTACCAATTCTGATTTCCTAAACGGATTGCCGTACAAAAAAGCCATGAAGCGTGCCATTTTTGAATTGGAGAAATTAGGCCAGGGCGAAGGGAAGATCAACTACCGTTTGCGTGATGCTGTTTTTAGCCGTCAGCGCTATTGGGGCGAGCCTTTTCCAGTGTATTATGTAGATGGCATGCCGCAAATGATCGCTGCTGAACATTTACCGATAAAACTTCCGGAAGTAGATAAATATCTTCCTACCGAAACCGGGGAGCCGCCTTTGGGCAATGCTACGGTTTGGGCTTGGGATGCGGAGAAGAATGAAGTTGTTTCTAACGATAAGATAGACCATAAGACCGTATGGCCGTTAGAGCTGAATACCATGCCAGGTTGGGCAGGGAGTTCACAGTACTTTAACCGGTATATGGACCCACATAATGCGAATGAAATTTTCTCAAAAGAAGCGATTGACTATTGGCAAGATGTGGACTTGTACATTGGCGGTAGCGAACATGCTACGGGCCATTTGTTGTACAGCCGTTTCTGGCAGAAGTTTATGTTTGATCTAGGTTTGGTACCCAAAGAGGAGTTTGCTAAAAAGCTAATTAATCAAGGGATGATAACTGGGACTAGTGCTTTTGTTCAAAGACTAGGATTTGAAATTGATTGGCGGTCATCAGATATATCAACAGAATTAATGGGGAAAGCAATTGATTTGTGGAATAAAAATCACCCCAATGTTTTAGTTTCCTTTGATGAGAATTTCAGTTTTAAATCACTAGCAAATTATGCTAAAACCTCTACTGTTTTTTCGAATATAAAAGATGATTTCTTTGGGCTATTAGGAAAGGATTTTGAAAAGTATCGAGATTTGAATTTCACTTTTACACTTCTTCAAGATGTGAGGCTGAATGTTGATTTACTTCATATTGGGACCGATAGACTTGACATTGAAAAGTTTAAAAGGGATAGTTTTTATAAACCATTATGGAATAGCTTTTTTGTCGATTCAAAAGCGGTAGAAACAATGAATTATGTTTGTAGACGCGAAGTCGAAAAAATGTCCAAATCCAAATACAATGTCGTCAACCCAGATGCCATTTGTGAGGAGTACGGGGCAGACTCATTGCGCTTGTATGAAATGTTTTTAGGGCCTTTGGAGCAATCCAAGCCTTGGAACACGGCAGGTATTACCGGTGTACACAGTTTCTTGAAAAAACTATGGCGTTTGTACCATTCGGGGCCAGAGGGCGCTTTTTCTGTTTCTGAAACAGAACCGTCAAAAGACAGTTACAAGACGCTACATAAGACCATAAAGAAAGTAGAAGAAGATATTGAGAACTTTAGTTTCAATACATCTGTTTCCACTTTTATGATCGCTGTAAACGAATTAAGTTCTCAAAAATGTACGAGTCGCGTGGTTTTGGAACCTTTGGCTATTTTAGTATCGCCTTACGCACCACATATTGCAGAAGAACTTTGGAAGCAATTAGGGCATGAAGGTTCTATTTCTACAGTGGCCTTTCCAAAATTCGAAGAAAAATACTTGGTAGAAAGTAGTAAAGAATATCCGGTATCTTTCAATGGAAAAATGCGTTTCAAACTGGAGCTTCCGTTAGATTTAAGCAAAGACGAAATTGAAGCCGCGGTAATGGCACACGAAAAGACCGAACAACAATTACAAGGCCGAACGCCTAAAAAAGTGATTGTAGTACCCGGTAAAATTGTAAATATCGTAGGGTAGAAAACATACGGCCATCAATTAAATAGATTATGGATTACATTGAAGTTCTTGGGTTGGCGGCTGCTATTCTCACTACGGCGGGTTACGTACCGCAAGTCTATAAAACGTGGCGCGATAAGTCAACCAAAGATATTTCCCTTACCACCTATTTGGTGCTTTTTATTGGCGTTGTACTATGGCTCACGTACGGTATACTTATAAGTAGTCTGCCCGTTACGTTGGCAAACGGCATAACGGCCTTTCTGCTTTTATTTATGCTAATATTAAAATTCAAATACAAATAACCAAAGACATTTTGGCAGCATACAACTTCAAAACCTCGCAAAATTGATTTGGCGAGGTTTTTGCTTTTCAATATATCCAGTAATTGATTGTTGTTGAAGCACCTCACTTCGACTGCGCTCAGTGAGGTGCAAGCATTAGGTTGAAAAAGAGAGTTTTTAGAAAATCTAGTTTTGCTTATTGAGTGTAATTGACATAGTAAAGGAGGAAAACAACCTTTGTTTCTAGTTTGTTGAACGCAGTAGAGGATGAAACAATATCGGAATCTACCTCACTGAGCGCAGTGAGATAGAAGAGGAGTAACAATATCAGAATCTACCTCACTGAGCGCAGTCGAAGTGAGGTAGATTTGATTATCTTTAAATACAAATCTTAAAAGAATAACATTATGATGGGATATTATATATTAATCGGAGCCATTGCTTTGGTAAGCTGGTTGGTAAGTAACAAGCTTAAAAGTAAGTTTAAGCACTATTCTAAAGTGCACTTGAGCAATGGCATGAGCGGAGCTGAAATTGCGGAAAAAATGTTGGCTGATCATGGCATTAGAGACGTAAAAGTGGTTTCAACCGCAGGTATGCTTACGGACCATTACAATCCGCAGAACAAAACGGTAAATTTAAGTGAAGGGGTTTATAACCAAAGGAACGCTTCCGCAGCTGCAGTTGCCGCTCACGAATGTGGTCATGCGGTACAACATGCACAAGCATATGAATGGTTGACCTTGCGCTCTAAATTGGTGCCTGTAGTTAGTGTTACTTCAGGACTATCTATGTGGGTCGTTTTTGGTGGATTGATGTTGGGTGCTGCCAGTGGTGCTGGTTTAGGAAGATGGGTTGCGGTTGCTGGTTTGGTTATGATGGGTATGGCTACTTTATTTAGCTTAATTACTTTACCCGTAGAGTATGATGCTAGTAACCGCGCCTTGGCGTGGTTAAAAGCAAAGAATGTGGTAACACCGCAAGAGTATAAAGGTTCGGAAGATGCGCTTAAATGGGCTGCACGTACGTATTTAGTAGCAGCAATTGGATCGTTGGCTACTTTGGCGTATTGGGCTATGCAAGTATTCGGTGGTAGTAGAGATTAATTTTATACGAGTTAGTTCATAAAAAAAAGCCTGTCTAAATATTTAGACAGGCTTTTTTTTGTTTGAGTTAGAATGCGTGTTGTTTACTCAGCTGATATACGTTCGTCTATCAACTTTAATGCAATACCATCACGACCCATTAGTTCAAAAAGGTCAAGAATATCACGCATTGTTTTTTCTTCTTCCAATTGCTCGGTAATGAACCATTGTAGAAAGTTTTCAACACCAAAGTCACTATTCTTTTTGGCGGAAGCAACTATTCTGTTAATAGATTTTGTTACGTCTATTTCCTGGCTTAATGCAGTCTCGTAAACTTCTTCCAAAGAAGAAAAATCGTGATTTATATTTTCTATTTCCGGAGATTGGGCGTTGCCACCACAATCGTTAACGAATTTAAAAATTTTCATCATGTGCTCTCTTTCCTCCGCTGCTTGTGCATACATAAAATCTGCACTACCATTGTAACCGCGCTGGTCACACCATGAAGCCATGGCCAAATATGATGCGGATGCTTTGCCTTCCATTTGTATTTGGGCATTAAGCATATCCATGCTTTCTACCTTTATACTCATCTGTTGTCTTGCTATATCTTTCATTGTCTTTTTCTTTACTCGATAATCGAGATTAAATGCTCCGAGGCTTGCCTCGAAATCAAATTGTATTCATTTTAATGCCTCAAGGGCTTACCTGAGGTAGTTTACTTAACGTAAAGTTATTACAAAAGAGTGCGCATAACTAGGGTGTTAACCAATTTATAACTGGTTTTAGACTGATTAAAAATAGTGGGTGTTTGGGTTTAAGCGGTGAGCGAAGGAGTCTGCGCAGCAATATCCAAAAGAAAAAGAGAGCCGGTAAGCAACTCTTTAAGGTCTAAAACTTCAAGGGTGTTTAAGACAAAAAGGTGTTCTTTATTGCAAAGTGATAAGATTTCTAGTCCGTGAGGGTTAAAATCATCATCAAAATGGTTCTCAATATTGATGCTCCAAACTTTTTGCCGAAGCGCCAATAATTGACAAAATGACAAACGCACCACCTTCTGACCCAGGTCTATATAAAAACACCTTTCCTTATCGGATTGGAAAAATGTATAGTATTGTGTTGAATAAATGCGTTCCATTGGGAACAAAAATAATCCTTATTTAGATTTAATACAAATATTATATCTGAATTTGTCGATCAATTTGTTGGGCAAGGGAAATAAAGGTTTCTGTACGGGACACACCCTCTATTTGTTGAATGTCTTTATTTAGCACATGCATAAGGTGTTCATTGTCTCGGCAAAGTACTTTAATGAGAATAGACCAATTTCCTGTAGTGTAATGGCATTCAAGTACTTCTGGTATTTTTTCTAGCTGTTTTACTGCGGCGGGATTGCTCATTGCCTTGTCCAAATAGATGCCAATATAGGCCATGGTATGATAACCAATTATCTTTGGGTTGATGATGAATTTTGAGCCAGCCAATAACCCTGAAGATTCCAATTTCCGCAACCGCTGGTGAATAGCGGCACCAGAGATGCCAATATTACGAGCAATTTCAAGAATAGGCTTCCTAGCATCTTCCATTAGGTACCTTAGAATCTTTTTGTCGATACCGTCAATTTTTACTTTATCGTTACCTATTTTCATGTCTTGAATTATAAATTGATGGTAAAAGTAGCTATTATTGTTTGAATTTTGTAGTTCTGAAAAAGCTATTCATTAGACGTTAAGGATGATTTCTAATCTCCGTTAGATACGGAGTCGGGGTTGTATCCTAGATACGGTACCTCATACTCTTTAAAGTTGATTCCGTAAGACTGAAGTTCTTTTAGTATAGGTTCATAAACTTCCTTTTTAATGGGAATCTGAACTCCAGGAGTTGTTATTTTTTTATTTAGGATGGCTAAAGTAGCGATGGCAACGGGTAAACCAACCGTTTTGGCCATAGCTGTATATGTTCTGTTTTCTCCTATAACCACCATGTTCGCATCAATTTGGTGTTTCTCTCCATTCAGCTCGTAGCCAAACTTGTGATACATTACGATCATGTCTTTGTCAGAATCTGCTAGCGTCCAACTGTCTTCCAGAATGTATTGTAGTATTTGGGCGGGAGTCGCATTCTTTAAAGGGATGGATTTCTGATCATCAAATAGATTTAACTCCAATACCTTTTCCCACATGCGGTCATCTTGGTCAATTTTTAGGTAATGTCTTAGTTTTAGTTCCACAGAATCGGTTGGAGAGTAGGGCAGAAAGAGATTCATGAACTCACGATAAGACATGTTTTCTGAATTCTCAATCGTATAGCTATCGTCTGTCATGCCGAGTTGCACGAACATATTCCAAGCTTTAGAAAAGCCGGTTCTACGCATAGTGCCTCTGTAGAGGGTAAGTATATTTTCTAGGCCGTATGCTTCTCTATAGTTTAAGGAGTCTCGGTTCGCATAGCCTTCAAAACGACCATACCCTTCAATATCAAAAAATTCTGTTCGCCTAAATAGCTTATGGTAGGGTACATATTTATAAGTACCTTCTTGAATGAATTTAGCGGCACCGCCTTGGCCCGCTAAAACCACATTTCTTGGGTTCCAGGTGAATTTATAGTTCCAAAGGTTATTGTCGCTTTCGGGCGCAACCAATCCACCACAAAAGGATTCAAACAAAAGTATTTTTCCACCTTTGTCTCTAATCCGGTCAATAATCTGCATGGCACTCATGTGGTCTATGCCGGGGTCTAATCCCACTTCATTCATAAAAATAAGCCCTTTTTCTTGAGCCTGTGGGTCAAGTTTTTTTAAGGCATCACTTACATAAGAAGCGGTCACAAGATGCTTGTTGAGAGCAATACAGTCGGCAGCAATTTTAATATGTAAAAATGCGGGAAGCATAGAGACTACAATGTCACTTTCTGCAATGGCTTGCTGTCTAACATCTTCATTCTGAATGTTGAGCTCAAATACGGTACAGTTTCTATGGTTGCTAATAGACTGTGAAATAGTATCGGGATTGAGGTCGCCAATCGTAAGGTGTAATTCCTCTTCTTCAGATTTGTCAAGGAAGTAATCTAATAAGTATGAGGTAGATTTCCCTGCTCCGATAACAAGTATATTTCGCGGCATTTAGTTTTGTACTTTTAATGGTTGTAACGAGATACTAAGGTAGCGATTGTTATATTTATAAAAAAATACATAATATAAGTTATGAACAAAACAATTTATCTCACTGGAATCCTATTAGGAGCCTTGGCTGTTATTTTAGGGGCTTTTGGAGCCCACGGTTTAGAAAAGCTCATTGATGCCGAAGCTATCCAAACTTTTGAGACGGGTGTAAAATACCAAATGTACCACGCATTACTTTTGCTTATTCTGGGGACAATGAAACAACTGCCCGAAGTTAAGAAAAAGCTGATTTTCTATTTTCTGCTAGTTGGCATTTGTTGTTTTTCGTTCTCCATTTATTTACTGGCAACAAATAGTTTAACCTCCTTTGATTTTAAAGTGATTGGTTTGGTCACTCCGCTTGGTGGGACTCTGCTTATTTTTGGGTGGAGTATATTCGGCTATCGAGTTTACAAACATTTCAACTAATAAATTCTCATTTTTTGGCATATAAAATTATTATTTTAATAATTTTACCACCTAAAACGAACTCTGAATTAACAATTCTTAAAAAATGAGAAAATCTATTTCTTTACAATCGTACGGTATTACGCACGAGAATCTGCATTATCAGTTATCGCCATCCGAATTAGAAACCATTACGCTAGCAAAAGGAATGGGTAAAAAAGCATCATCCGGTGCTCTAGCTGTTAACACGGGTGAATTTACAGGACGGTCTCCTAAAGATCGGTTTATTGTTAAAGATGCCGTTACCGAAGAAAAGGTTTGGTGGGGCGATATCAATATTCCGTTTGAGTCTTCTAAATTTGATGCGCTTTATGATAAGGTTATTGCTTATCTGAATGAAAAAGAATTGTTTGTACGCGATTGCTATGCTTGTGCCGACCATAATTACCGAATGGATATTAGGGTGATAAATGAGTATCCGTGGTCCAATCAGTTTGCGTATAATATGTTTATCCGCCCAACGGAAGAAGAACTTAAGAATTTTGAGCCTGAGTGGACGGTTATTAATGCACCTGGTTTTATGGCAGATGCCGAAGTAGACGGAACAAGGCAACACAATTTTGCAATTCTAAACTTTACCAGAAAAATAGCCTTGATTGGAGGGACAGGCTATACGGGAGAAATCAAAAAAGGAATTTTCTCGGCGTTAAACTTTATTCTTCCCGTGGAGAAAAATACCATGCCTATGCACTGTTCCGCAAATGTGGGTAAAGAAGGAGATACTGCTATCTTTTTTGGACTTTCAGGTACAGGTAAGACTACGTTGTCCACAGATTCATCCCGAAAATTAATTGGGGACGATGAGCATGGTTGGAACAATGAAAATGCCGTTTTTAATTTTGAAGGAGGATGTTATGCCAAAGTCATCAACCTATCTCAAGAGAACGAACCTGAAATCTTCGGAGCCATTAAAAAAGGTGCGATTTTAGAAAATGTGATCATGGATGCGGCCGGTAATGTGGATTTTGCCGATACATCTATTACGCAAAACACAAGGGTGAGTTACCCTATTTATCATATTGAGAATGTTCAAAGACCATCCATAGGAAAGAATCCAAAGAATATTTTCTTTTTAACTGCGGATGCTTTTGGGGTGCTTCCTCCGATATCCAAACTTACACCAAGCCAGGCAGCTTATCATTTTATATCTGGTTATACGGCTAAAGTTGCCGGTACGGAAGCTGGGGTTGTAGAACCCATACCTTCGTTTTCGGCCTGTTTTGGTGCTCCTTTTATGCCTTTACATCCAGCAAAATATGCTGAAATGTTGAGCAAGAAAATGATGGATGCCGGTGTAAATGTATGGTTAGTCAACACGGGGTGGACAGGTGGCCCCTACGGAGTAGGAACCCGAATGAAACTAAAGTATACCCGAGCCATGATCAATGCGGTTCTTAATGGCGATTTAGGATTGTATAATTATGATGATTACCATATTCATTCCGTTTTTGGTGTGGCTCAACCTAGGGAATGTCCTGGTGTGCCAACAAAAGTATTGAGCCCAAGAGCTACATGGAACGATGACCAGGCTTATTATACCACCGCTTTTAAATTAACGAATGCCTTTAGAGAGAATTTCAAAAAATTTGAAGCCTTTGCAAGTGAAGAAATTCGTCGTGGTGGTCCACAGCGCTATGCTTTTTAGATTTTTATAGAAAATAATACCACTAAAAAACCCTTTGTTCATGAATTTGAACAAAGGGTTTTTTGTATTGTGATAAGTAAGAATAAAATGTTCCTACTTTTTATTTGCTGTATTAATATACTTCTGCAGGGCCATGGTCATAGATGGTGTTTCCGGTGTGGGCGCTTTAATATCTATTCGTAAACCAGCATCAGTGGCAGCATTTACCGTAGAGTTTCCAAATACAGCAATTCTTGTATCGTTCTGCTCAAAATCCGGAAAGTTCTGCAATAATGATTCAATACCTGACGGGCTAAAGAAAACCAAAATGTCATAATACACATCTCTTAGGTCAGATAAATCACTAATAACCGTTTTATAGAAAATTGCTCTTTTCCATTCAATATCAAGTTCATCTAAAATTTCAGGTACAACAGGTTTCAATGCATCTGAAGAAGGTAATAAGAATTTCTCGCCTTTATATTTTTTGAATAAAGGAACCAATTCTGGAAAATTACGTTTACCTACGTAGATTTTACGTTTGCGATAAACTACATATTTCTGTAAGTAGTATGCTACGGCCTCTGACTGGCAAAAATACTTCATAGAGTCAGGAACCTTGAAGCGCATTTCTTCAGCAATTCTGAAAAAATGATCTACAGCGTTTCGGCTCGTTAAAATGATTGCCGTATAGTTGTTTAAGTCTATTTTTTGCTGGCGCACATCTTTAGCGTCTACCCCTTCTACATGAATAAAAGGCCTGAAGTCAACTTTGACTTTTTCCTTATCTATCAGTTTCGAATACGGTGAGTTTTCCATCTTCGGTTCTGGTTGGGAAACCAAAATCGTTTTTACTTTCATATAAACCTATTGTTTAAGATAACTGCCAATGATAACAAACGGGGAAATTTCGAGAGCGCAAAGGTACAAAATAAAATAGAAAAAGTAGGAAGTGATGAATTTTTGGTGATTCCTTAACACTGTTACCCACCCAATTACATTAATTAGAAGAATTAAAAGTATGGCAATATATACGACTACATGCGAGCCCTGCGCTACGTAGGCCAGTATTACGTTAGCTAAGAACATGATGATTCCGCTGTAATTTAAGTATGATAATTTCTTAAAAATAAGTTCGCCGATAGTCTTTCCTGAGCCAAAAATGAACCCATTGCCTAGTTGTAAGATTATTTTTACGATGATAAAGCCCAAAATACAAGCTAAAATAATAGGGTACATGAAGGGGTAAGCATCATTTGTATTACCTCTTAATATTTGTCTGGCCAAGAAAACAAAAAGTGAAAAATTGATAACCTGAAAAATGGTGAAAAATATGTGAAACCAGTTCATCAACTTTTCTTTTTTACTATACATAAAAATATACTTGTTGTTGAACGGTAGTATTATAAAGTTCAGAAAACGACTATAAAATAACCCCTTGGCGAGTACCAAGAATACAATGCTGCTAATGAGTATTATAGTAATCCAATCTGCAGTGCCGGCAGTTCTTAGTATAGGTTCCATTACTCTACTTTTGTATTTCTTCCGTTAATACCATAATTAATACGATTCTCCATTATACCTATTCTAACGTATTTTGGGTCGTTTAATTTTCTCGGCTTCGGAAATTTAAAGGAATAGGTAAGTGTGTCCTTTGCTTTGATTGTGGAAATGTTAGGATCTTTTAAAGTTGGTTTAATGGGTAATTTGTCCTTTACAATCTTAAAATCCGTCATATAGGCCACATTAAACTTTAATTTACTTAAGTCTATGTCAAACTCATACGGATTGTAGAGTTGAAACGTTTGTTCTTGTTCAAGATTGAAATTAATTGGTGCTTCTAAAATGGTCTTTAGTTTCCTAAACGATTCAAAGTTGTCTATGTATTTACCATATATTTTACGTCTATCGTTTTTGGTAAAACTAACATCGGCATCTGAAGACCGACTAGATAGATATAATATTTTTTGATGTTGTACGGTTGCTTCGGAGTTGTCAATGGAGTACTGGTTAAGTCTATAACTTTCATTGTTAAGAGAGAAAGTATTATTTCCCGTATAAAACCCGAACATAGATGCTCCTCTGTAAGAGTTTTCAAAAACCAAGGGCATATCTCCTACTTCAGCCTTTATATCTTCTGCAAGTTCTTTATTGCCATGGGTTTCATAATAAATAGGAGACATGGGTTCATAAACGAGTCCTATTCTTAGGTAAAGGATGATGATTATATTGACCAATCCCATTCTGTAAATCCATTTTTTTGCAGTTTCGTTTTCCATCATAAACCGGAAAACAATAACAATTAGTGGAATATTTATCACAATAATCCATTGCGTCTGTATTCTTCGGTTAAAACTGGATAAGAAGAAGAAAATTAGAATTCCATACACTAAAAAGAGCAAGGCCCTAGTAAATTTATCATTGGCCTTGGTTTTAAATAGGCCCCAATAAATCCATGGAAAAGTAAGTCCAAAAATCGCCACGAGGTTCACAAAAAAGCCCAAGGTATATTTTGTGAAATTGTAAGGGTCGTTGGGGCGATCAAAAAGGTGATAATTTATGGTGACAAAATCATTATCGTACAACCATATAAAATGTGGTACATAGCAGAGTAAAGCTATACAAACAGAAAGCCATGCATATTTATTCAATACCAGCTTTAAGTTAGATAGTAATATGAATATGATTACTAGGGCTGCGTGGTATTTACTGTACATAAGCCCGGCCATGGTTACGCCCATGATGATACCCCAAAGTACATCAGGGCTCTCAATAAATCTTTTGTAAACATATAATAGTAAGGCCGTAAAGAATAATAAAGGGGTGTCCGGTAACGTAAAAAAACCGTAGGCGTTCAAAAGCGTCATAGAGTACGCCAGTACAAAAAAATGTATCACGTATTCCTTTTTTCTAGGGAGGTCTACCGTACACCATAATATAAATAACGTGGCGGTAGAAAGTATACAGCTCATGAATCTAACCCCTAATTCCCCATCAAAAAAGAAACTGCTTATTTTAATAAGAACGGCTACCAAAGGTGGGTGGTCAAAATAGCCCCATGCCATGTCGCTTGCAAAGTGCCAATAGTACGCCTCATCAAAAATAAGTGGTGTGAAATAAGATTGAAGCAGGTTTATTAAAAAACCGATACCTAGTATGATCAGAAAAATTCGTGGTAGTTTAATCTTCATTCTTTAGTTGGTATCTCAAATTACTGCTTGTCCTATTCAAATTAACAACGTTCAAAATTACAAATTCTGATAGATAGCCAACGCTTAAAAATTTCACAATTCGATTGTTGGCGTTTTTTAGAGAATTATAAAATGTTATTTTTGTCCAAATTCAAGCAAATCCGTGTCAGACAGCCTAGTTATTATCCCCACTTACAACGAGATAGAGAATATAGAAGCTATAATAAAAGCTGTCTTTGGTCTTAACAAAAATTTTCATGTATTAATTGTTGATGACAATTCTCCTGATGGTACATCGGCAAAAGTAATAGAATTGCAGCAAGAGTATTCAGAGCGGCTTTTTTTAGAAGTGCGAAAAGAGAAATCTGGTTTGGGTACAGCTTACATACACGGCTTTAAATGGGCTATTGAGAAAAAGTATGATTATATTTTTGAGATGGATGCCGACTTTTCTCATAACCCGGAAGATTTGCAAAGGTTATATAGGGCCTGTGCCAATGGTGCCGATGTTGTTGTGGGTTCTCGGTATAAAAAGGGGGTAAACGTAGTGGATTGGCCGCTTTACCGCGTGTTACTGTCCTATGGGGCCTCTTTTTATGTAAAGATGATTACAGGAATGCGGGTCCATGATCCTACGGCCGGATTTGTAGTGTATAGGCGTAAAGTCTTGGAGAATATTGATTTAGATTCTGTTCGTTTTGTTGGGTATGCTTTTCAGATAGAAATGAAATTCAGGGCCTATTTAAAGAACTATAAGATTGAAGAAGTTTCAATTATTTTCCGGGATCGGGTAAGAGGTAAATCAAAAATGACATCATCTATTATACAAGAAGCCATTTTTGGAGTTTTTATGATGAAGATGCGAAGTATGTTCTATAAATCTAGATTTTAGTATGGGAAGAGTATTGATTAAAAACGCGAAAATCGTAAACGAAAATTCCATTTTTGAAAGCGATGTGTTGCTTCAAGATGATCTAATTATTAAAATTGCGGCTAATATTTCTGATGATACGGCTAAGATGATAGACATTCAGGGCAAATATCTTTTGCCAGGGGTTATAGATGATCAAGTGCACTTTAGGGAACCTGGTCTTACACATAAGGGAGATATTGCTTCAGAAAGCAGGGCAGCGGTTGCTGGTGGAATTACTACTTATATGGAGCAGCCCAATACAAACCCGCAAACGACGACTATTGAAAAACTTGAAGAAAAGTTTCAAATGGGAGCTCGTTCTAGTTTTGCCAATTATTCTTTCCCTTTTGGGGGGACTAACGATAATTTGGAAGAATTAAAGCGATTGGATAAAAATGCCTGTTCTGGTGTAAAGTTATTTTTAGGGTCTTCTACAGGTAATATGTTGGTGGATAATGAAGAGGTCATAGAAAACATTTTTAGCAATACTGAAATGGTAATTTCCGCCCATTGTGAAGATGAAGGGACAATAAAAAGAAACCTTGCTGAGTATAAAGAAAAGTACGGAGAGGATATTCCTGTAAAATACCATCATAAAATACGTAGTGAAGAGGCTTGTTATCTTTCGTCTTCAAAGGCTATAGCTCTAGCCAAAAAGACAGGGGCACGTCTTCATGTGTTTCACTTGTCTACAGGAAAAGAAACGGAACTGTTCAGGAACGACATTCCGTTAGAACAGAAAAAAATTACAGCAGAGGTATGTGTACACCATTTGTGGTTCACTAATACCGATTATGATACCAAGGGAACTTTAATAAAATGGAACCCGGCTGTAAAAACTGCAGCAGATAGAGCGCAATTGTGGGAAGCATTATTAGATGATCGTTTAGATGTAATTGCAACGGATCATGCCCCACATTTATTAAGTGAGAAAGAGAACGTATACACGAAAGCTCCTTCAGGTGGTCCGTTGGTGCAACATGCACTCCCGGCATTATTGGAAAAGGTTCAAGAGGGTGTGATTTCTTTGGAAAAAGTGGTGGAAAAGATGTGTCACAATCCGGCTATACTTTTTCAGGTTGAAAAACGAGGTTATATAAGAGAAGGTTATTATGCAGACTTGGTGGTGGTTGATATAAATGCGCCTTGGCAAGTTACCAAAGAGAATATTGCTTATAAATGCAAATGGTCTCCTTTTGAAGGGGCTACTTTTACGTCTTCTGTTACACATACTTTTGTGAACGGTCATTTGGCCTATGAAAACGGAAACTTTTCTGAAGAGCGAAATGCAAAACGATTAACATTCAATAGATAATATGAGGGTTTTAGCTTTACTTACGGTTATCTGCACACTTATCTCTTGCAATGAAACGCTTTTGAAAAAGCCGGAAAATCTTATTCCCAAGGATAAAATGGTTCAAATACTTCAAGATTTGGCCATTGTAAATGCCGCTAAAACAACAAATGTTCAGGTGCTGCGCGAAAATGATGTAGAACCCATGGACTATATTTTTAATAAATATGATATAGATAGCCTGCAGTTGGTAGAAAGTGATCGCTATTATGCTTCGCTGCCTGTGGAGTATGAGGAAATATATAAAGAAATAGAAGCAAACCTTGAGCGTGAAGGAAAAGCGTTAGAGGAACAGAAAAAAATTAATGATAGTCTTAGGGTTGCCAAAGAGAAGCTTAAACGCGAAAAAGCTAAGGCCGAGAAAGCTACTGATACTCTTCCGTAAATTTTTTGCTGCAAAACGAAATAGTTTGGTCTAGGGATTCAAATTCAAAATTGACATCATTTTTAATTTTCTGATTATCATACATCTCTCGGTGTTTTAGAGAACGAATTGAATTTTTGGTAATTCTTCTTCCATTTTTCAGGAAAAGATTTTTGAGCCAATCGAACCACCTGCCAATTTCAAGTTGCCAAAATTTTAGCTGAACGGATGGCGGTTTAATTCCTAGTTCCGTGGTGATTTTGGTTAGAATTTCTTTAAAGGTCAAATTTTCGGCCACCGCAATATAGCGTTCGTTTATAACCTCTGAATCCATTAGAGAAATCATCATTTTAACCACATCATGAACCGTAATAAAACCTGTTCCGCCCGGCGGATAAAACCGATAACCCTTTTTGGCCACGGTAAATAAATCGCCGCTGCCACTATGCCAAAATCCTGGGCCAATAATTACACCAGGGTTTACCATAACTACAGGTAGTCCTTCCTGAGAACCACGCCAAACTTCCATTTCCGCTGCTTGTTTGGTGAGTCCGTAAACATTGGCTTCACGTGGTGTCCAAGCATTTTCTTCATCGGCCATAGTATCCTCCAAACTTTTACCAATAGCGCCTATGGTACTGGTATAGCACAATTTTTTTATGCCATTTGAAATACAAAGGTTTACAATATTGGCGGTTCCTTCGGTATTTATTTTTTGGAGTGTATCAAAATTCTTGGGGTCAAAAGAAATCAATGCAGCGGTATGGTAAACATGGGTAATTTGGTCAAAAGCAATTTCCAATGCCGGTATGTCAATAATATCGGCCTCTACCCATTCTATTTTGTTAAAGAGACTTTTGGCATCGTCTGAATAATAGCCAAAAACCTTGGCCACGCGTTTCAGGTCGCTTCCCTTTCTATGAATTGCTCTAACGGAATGACCGTTCTCCATCAATTTAAATAAAAGATGTGAGCCCACTAACCCCGTTCCTCCTGTAACCAAGACCATGTGCCAAAGTTAGCAAATAGCGCGGAATAAATTCCTTTAATATTCAGGGGTTGGGCCATGATTTACTTTTATATTTGCAGCAAATTATCAGAATAAACGGACATGACTTCAAACTTTGTAGAAGAATTAAAATGGAGAGGCATGCTGCACGACGCAATGCCTGGAACCGAAGAGCACCTAATGAACGAAATGCAATCTGCATACGTAGGTATTGATCCTACGGCAGATTCACTACATATTGGCCACTTGGTGGGGGTAATGATGTTACGTCATTTTCAATTGGCAGGCCATAAGCCATATGCCCTTATTGGTGGTGCCACGGGTATGATCGGTGATCCTTCTGGTAAATCTGCGGAGCGTAATCTATTGGACGAGGCAACACTACGCCATAATCAAGAAGGAATAAAAAATCAACTGTCACGGTTTTTAGATTTTGATAGTGATGCCGATAATGCTGCTCTTTTGGTCAACAATTATGATTGGATGAAGGATTTCTCTTTCTTGGATTTCATACGGGATGTTGGCAAGCATATTACTGTTAACTATATGATGGCGAAGGATTCTGTAAGAAAGCGACTTTCTGCAGAATCCAAAGAAGGGATGTCTTTTACCGAGTTTACCTACCAGATGGTTCAAGGATATGATTTTCTATATTTATACCAGAACCATAACTGTACATTGCAGATGGGAGGTAGTGATCAATGGGGGAATATCACTACGGGTACGGAATTGATCAGAAGAATTGGCGGAGGAAAAGGGTATGCCTTAACATGCCCATTGATTACCAAGGCAGATGGTACTAAATTCGGTAAGACCGAGGGAGGTAATATCTGGTTGGATTCCGAGCGCACATCTCCTTACAAGTTTTACCAATATTGGTTGAACACATCAGATGCAGATGCTGAAAAGTATATTAAGATATTTACGTTCCTTTCTAAGGATGAGATAGATACATTGGTGAAAGAGCATCAGGAAGCGCCACATATGCGCATCTTACAAAAGCGACTTGCAGAAGAAATTACCGTTATGGTTCATTCGCAAGAAGATTTGGAGAATGCTCAAAAAGCGAGTAACATTCTTTTTGGGAAGTCAACATCTGAAGACTTAAAAGGTTTGAACGAAAAGACATTTTTAGATGTTTTTGATGGTGTTCCACAGGCTGAAGTTTCTAATTCTGAACTTACACCAGGATTGGACATGATCGGTGCTTTGGCAGATAAAACAGGATTTTTGGCTTCTAATAGTGAAGCAAGAAGAGAGCTGAAACAAAATTCTATTTCAGTAAATAAAGAAAAGGTAAAAGCAGATTACCTCATCACGGAAAATGATTTGATCAATGGTAAGTTTGTTTTGCTGCAACGGGGTAAAAAGAACTATTTTGTTCTGGTAGTTAACTAGTCAATCGTTTTATTTTCTAGAAATCATAGACTAAATGGGGTTTAAAAAGCGTTATGTAGCCATAATACTTTTAAACCCCATTCTAGTATGCGTAAGTTTTTACTTCTTATAACCGTTATTTCAGTGTTTGCTTCTTGTGATAAATTAGATGAACTCACTAAGTTTAATATAGATTATACAACCCAGGTGACCATTCCATCCTCAACCGGAATAGACCTTCCTTTTGATATGTTTACACCGGATGTAGAAACCAATTCGGAATCGGAATTTGAGGTGAATGATACACGTAAAGATTTGATCGAGGAAATTAAGCTCACGGAGTTGGAATTAAAGATAACAACACCGGATGATAGCGATTTTAGTTTTCTTGAATCTTTAAAAGTTTATATTTCTGCAGAAGGTCTTGAGGAAATTATGATAGCTTCCAAGGATGAGGTAGAAGAAACTGTGGGTGATGTTTTGGATGTAGATGTTATAGATGTTGATCTTAAGGACTACATTAAAAAAGATAAATTCAATCTTAGATTGGAAACCGTTACGGACGAGCTGATCAGTACTGATCATGAGATAGACGTAAACACAACCTTCTTTGTAGATGCAAAGATTTTGGGTCTTTAAAGAACCATTAGATTACAACCCCTAACATCTGAATGGTCAAAACGGCCCAGTACTTCAAATGTGCCATTTTCATAGGTCTTGCCTAAATCTTGGGTAGCTATAAATGCGCAGGAATCAATATTGGCCAAATCAATGACATTGATACCTCCGGTTTTTCCGTGGTTTTGGTAAGTTAGCGGGTCTTCGGTATCACGGATTAATATTTTCATCCATGGTGGGGTTTCAAAAATGCCGTTTCCTTTGGAATACCCTTGGGATAGTAGTTCTGTCATTCCATATTCCGAATGTATAACCGGCACACCAAATCCTGCTTTTAAAATTTCGTGTAGTTCTTCGCGAATTAATTCCTTTCTTCGTCCTTTCATGCCTCCAGTCTCCATAATGACCGTATTTTTCAATTGGAGCGAATGCTTTTCCACCATGTCTAGAAGAGCAAAGGAAACACCTATGAGTAGTATTTTTTGACCGTTTTTATCCAGCTGAATCAATTTATCCCTCAAACTATCAAGGTTGTTGAGGTAAAACCCACTATCTACATGTTTGCTTTCTTTTATCATATCATCTACCATGTAAATGAGTGATGATCCTTCCCGTTCAAGATAAGAAGGTAGTAAAGCTAGAACGCAATAATCTTCAACTTTACCGTAGAATTGTTCAAAAGCCTTGCGGAAACTTTGTTCGTAAAGGGAAATGCGGTTAACAAAGTGTTTACTGGTTTCGTTTCCGGTGGTTCCACTACTTGTAAAAATAGTTTTAGGATGTTTTTCGCCAGAAATAATTTCTTTCGACTTAAAAAAAGAGATAGGCAGGAAAGGTATTTCTGAAACTTGAGTTACATTTTCGTCGGATTTCTTTAAATAAGAACAAAATTCACGGTACACGGCATTGGTTCGGAACTGATGCTTAAAAACTTTTAGAGCCTGTGCATCAAATTCAATTTGAGAATCAATTTTAAAAATTTCGGTACCGTCCATAATTACTTTACTGAAGCAAAAATAGTCATATACTTTCTGTAAAAAATAAACAAGATGGGTAAAAGTGTATAATTTTGGTATAGTTACGGAAGTTGGTATTGAACTAGGTGGCAAGTGTTAAAACTATTAACGTTTAACGTGTAAAGTGTTAATGTTTTCTAAATACCCCGAGGCCTTGGGTTAAAGATTTTGTAACCGTTTTTATACCTGTACCTTTACCGAAATAGCTATAAAATAGCATTTTGCTGTTTTTTAAAATGATATTATGAGTCAAGTTAAACAAAACGATAAAGTAAAAGTACATTACACAGGAAAGTTGGCTTCAGGTGAAGTTTTTGATAGCTCTGTTGAAAGAGGAGAGCCTATTGAATTTACTATGGGTCAAGGTGAATTGATACCTGGTTTTGAAAAAGGTCTTATTGATATGAAGGTCAATGAGAAAAAAACCGTTAACATCCCAAAAGAGGAAGCTTACGGAATGCCTAAAGAGGAATTGATACAAGAAGTGCCTAAAAGTCAATTGCCACAGGATATAGAGCCAAAAGTAGGTATGGGGCTTGTTTCTCAGACTCAAAGTGGTCAGGAAATTAATCTTTTGGTCACAGATGTAAAGGAAGAAAGTATTGTTGTAGATGGTAATCACCCTTTAGCAGGTAAAGACCTTGTTTTTGACCTTGAAGTGGTAGAGATATTATAAAATTAGAGTTGCGGTAAAGTTGTTTTTGAATTATTGACGGAAACACCTTAACGTAAATAGAGTACTTGTTTTTAATTAGATTGAAATAGCTCCCGAGAGGGGGCTTTTTTTGTGCTTATTTTACGACCAATTTTCGGTTGCTCGTTTTTTTGTTTTCGGTTACTTGAAGTACATATACTCCGGGTACCAGTCTAGAAATATTTAGATTGCTTTTGGAGATTTGATCGGTTAGGACAATCTTACCAAAAACATCATAAACCTTAATTTGTTTTACTTGGTTGTCTCTGGTAATGACATTCACCACATCATTAAAAGCGGGGTTGGGATAAAGTTTAAAACCAGGAATTTCTTCTTTGCTCTGATTTTGGAAATCAAAGGAATTTTGGGCGGACATACTAATGGTGAACATTAGTAAAAGCATAAAGTAGGTAGCACGCATAAGTATTGATTTGGGGTCAACAGTTTAAAGGTAAGTAAAGGGTAGGGTAGGTGTTGTAAAATGTTGTGAAAGTGACTTAGATGTAGGTGTAGGAAATATCGCCTTCCATTCATCGCAGTTTTGTTACCATTCATCGACGGGTATTTGTCAATGGGCTATACCGTTTAATATTGTAAACAATTGAAAATAAGGCGGGTTTGGATGGTGTTCTAAGAACTATTTTATAATCAGCTTTCTGGTAGCTACTTTGTTGTTTTGGTAAACACGCAATACATAAACTCCCGCATCAATATTTGAAAGATACAGTTCCTCACCATTAATTTTGGTTTCTAAAACCTGTGTTCCCAAAACATCATAAATCAAGATTTGTTTAGGCGAAGTTTCAGAAGTGCTAATATAAACTTTACCGTTCGTAACCGGATTCGGGTAAAGTTTAAAACCTTTAATATCCCCATTGCCCTGGGATTCTTGCCCATAGCAAAAGGAAATACACAAGAAAGTAATTAAGAGGTAAAAGTGCTTCATATAATTATGTGAGCAAATAGTATACCACGAATATACGAAATCTTTGTTTTGATCGTTGGGCGAAATTATAAAACGTAGGAAAATGTGTATAAATGGTGCTGTGAAGGCATTAATTGAAAGATATTTTCTGGTTTACCTCATAGGGTAAAGCCTTATTCTGTCTTGTTAGGCATGGTTTGTATTTCGTTCGGAACCAATATTTTTATTGACTTTTAAACTCTTAAATATTTATGATGAGGTCTTTCTCCGTTACTTTATTATACACATCTCGGCTAAAAACATAGAGTTTAGAAGGTTTTTTTGCATTGCCCTTTCGGGTTTCGTTCAAAGGAACAATATAAATTTTCTTCAGTACTTTTTTTCGGAAATTTCGGTTGTCAATTTCAATGTTCAGGACAGACTCAAAAGCAATTTGAAGTTCATTTAACGTAAACTTATGCGATATCAAATCAAATATTATAGGCTCAACCATGATTTTTTGCTTCAAATCTTCCTGAGCGTCATCAATTATTTTTTTGTGGTCAAAACCCAATTCCGGCAAAGCTTTTACGGGAAACCACTTAAAGTCATCATCGGTTAATTGAATGTTCTTTTTAGGCTGTACAAAATAATACGCAATGGTCATGGATTGTGCCTTTAGTCCTTTGCTTTTGGTCCATAATAAATCTTTGTCGGTTTTAATTCTAGAGGTATTGCCGTAGGTGTGAAACTGAACCCTATTGAATTCGTTAAGGTTGGTTATACTTTTAAAGATACTGTTAGCAGATTCCTCTAAAGTTTTGTTTGTGAAAGCACGTTCTCCTGTTATAACCCAGTCATCAATTACCGGGTACTCTTTTCGGAACATATTTAGCGTACGTTTTTGCAAAAGAACATACAAACCTTCTGGGCCTAAGCCAAAAATGACACAATTGACAGATACGTTATCCAGTTTTCTAAAATCCATTTAAATACAGCTCTCTTATCTTTGGTTTAAACTTCGTTTGCCGGAGCATGAAGTTCTATTTCGTCAATATACAATGAACACTTTATAAATATAGATATAATTTTATTTTTTATGTAAATTGAAAGATTTTGGATACTGATTCTATATTGTAAAAAAAATATGCAAAACCCATTATACTTAAATATTGAGAATGTAGGCGCGCTACAGAATAGGGCGTTGATTCCTGCATTTGATCGAGATAAAATTAAAACAAGTATTGCACATATTGGGATAAGCAATTTTCATAGAGCGCATCAGGCATATTATATGCACGAGCTGATAGAAAATCATGATGAATTTAATTTTGGTATATGCGGAATAGACCTTTTGGATGCAGACCGAAAAATTTATAATGTTCTAAAGGATCAAGACGGGCTGTATTGCTTGATGGTGAAAGATGCCAATGGTTCCCATCAAATAAAAGTTATAGGCTCTATTGTAGAGTACTTTTTTGGTCCTGAAAATCCCATGGCGGTCATTGAAAGACTTGCTCATCCGGATATCGAGATTATTTCGTTGACCATTGCCGAAGACGGATATCACTTGAACGAGATAACAGGAGAGTTTGATCAGGAGAATCCGGTTGTTGCCGAAGATATGAGAAACCCCTTTTATCCAAAAACCGTTTTTGGATATTTGATGCAAGCCTTTAAGTTGAGGAAGTTCCGAGGTCTTGCAGGTTGTACCATTCTATCATGTGACAATATAAAAGGCAACGGAGATACGATGAAAGCTTCTTTTTTCAACTACGTTAATAAGATGGAGCCCGAACTGCTGCCGTGGCTAAAGGAGAACACTACGTTTCCAAATTCAATGGTAGATCGAATTACACCGCTAACCCGCCCGGAAGACATTGAAACTTTAAAAAACGACTTTTTAATTGAGGACCAATGGCCAGTGGTCTGCGAGCCTTTTGCGAACTGGGTGATCGAGGATAATTTTTTTCACGGAAGGCCACAGTGGGAAAAGGTAGGTGTACAGTTTGTGGAGCATATTGAGTTTTATGATAAAATGAAACTTCAGTTGCTTAATGCGGGACATACCCTATTGGGTATCTTGGGTACGCTTCACGGATATAAAACCGTAGGTGAGGCTGCAAACGATGAAGACTTTATGTATTTCCTGAAAACTTTTATGGATGCAGAGGTCATTCCTGTTCTCGATAAGGCCGAGGTTCATTTGGTAGAAAATTATAAGTCCACTTTGATTGCTAGATTTAAGAACCCTTATATATATGATAGCCTTTCCAGGATTTGCGATGAAAGTTCTGCAAAAGTCCCAATTTTTATTTTGCCGACGGTGCGGACACAGTTGTCAAAAGACAAGGTTATAGACAGGGCTGCTTTTGTTATTGCCGCATGGTGTACATATTATGATGGTTTGGATGATCAAGGTAAAACATATAAAATTTCAGACTCTATAAGTAATGTTCTGATTAGAAGGGCCACTCAGTCTCAGCAGAATCCGATTAGGTTTTTAGAAATCGAATCTGTTTTTGGCGATTTAAAAAGCAGTCCAATTTTTGTGGAAAAGTACGTGCGCTATCTAAATTATATTAGAACGCGCACGATTAAAGAGTGTATAAAAGATTTTAATTCTGGTCTGTTATAGCATATCTCTATGGTTGTACATACATCATTTTATCA